>JAIXVE010000115.1 GCA_027483175.1 Verrucomicrobiaceae bacterium
TTGCGTACATCAGTCCCAAGTTCGTTTGCGCCCCAGCAAGTCCCTGATCGGCTGCCTCGCGATACCACTTCACCGCCTCGGCATCATCCTCCGGAACTCCCTTACCGTTTGCGTACATCAGTCCCAAGTTCGCTTGCGCCTCAGCAAGCCCCTGATCGGCTGCCTTGCGATACCACTTGACCGCCTCGGCATCATCCTCCGGAACTCCGTCGCCTTCATCGTACATCACTCCCAGATTGAATTGGGCGGCGGCATCTCCCTTGTTTGCGTTCCCCAAGAGCGTGATTAGCTGGACATCTGAGTCCTTCTGCGGAGGATTACACCCGAAGCAGGCGAAAACCTGGACCATGAAAAGCAGCAGGCCGTATTTCACTAAACTCACTTTTCCCATGATATGACACGCCCGCAACGAGAATTTTCCTGAACTGTGATCCATGGTCCGCTCAGTGGCATTCATCCCCCTAGGACACGCCGATCGCTAGCGGTGAACTAGAGCGGTCAGGACCATCAACCTGCCCGCCGCTGAAGGCTACCCTGCGTCCGCTGCTGAACAACCCTGAGCGAAGCGGCCAGCGCAATACGGAGGCGGGCAGCGGCTGCCGCGAGCGACCGCTTGATGCCCGATTCCGTCGTCACGTCGTCCATGTAGTCGAGGCGGCTCACGAGTGTGACCGACGGGCGGTCGCCTGTACGCACCTTCGCTGTGCCCGGTGCCTGACGGTGCCGCATCGCCCACTTCGCCGCACCGCGCACCCTGCCCCCGATGGCCTTCGCGGCGTTGATCCAGACGCCCTTGGCAAAGCCAACCCGCCGCTGCACGCGGGCAATGTAGGCTTCGAGCGACTTCCGGCTGGTGACCACCTGAGCCGGGCGGGTCCGCTTCACCTTACCTCCCTTCCGGCTGGCGCTGTGGTGCGCCGGATCCAGCCGCCCGACCGGCACCGCTGCCCATGGGGAAGCAGAGGCAGCGAGCGCCTTCCGAGCTCTGGCAAACCTCCTGTTCTGAACGTGCGCCCAGAACCTGTCAGCGGCTTCCGGATCCGCCTTTCCTGTTTCAGTGAATGCTTCCTCAGGTGTGGCGAACACCTTCCCGATGTCCTTTGCCACAGCGCCCTCCCCGACCTTGCGGGCGGTTTCAGAGAACCCGAACGGCCTCGTGGTGCGGGCCAGTTCGACGGCCAGTGCACGCGCTTCCTGCTTCACGAGCGACGCCATGGTCCTCCCGATGCGCTGCGGGAACCGTGCCAGGGCAACGCCCTAGGACAACCTGCATAAAACCCCAGAGCCCTGAAAGGGCACCCTAACTCCTACCCTGCTCCCCGCCCCCAAACTCGTCCCCAAAAAGCCCGCACATCCGCCGCCCCCACGACAATCCGCCGGAGCCTCTCCGGCACAGTATCCGCCGACCCCCCGAAGGCAATCAGTTTGCGCCCGGCATACGCGAGGTCAGGAACCATCCCTGACAAATTGACCCGCTGCGCCTGACAGCCGCTGAACGTCTGGCCCTCCATGGCTTCGGGGGGGACGGCGCGTCCGCGGGCAGTGAGTCCACCGGCCGCCATCGCTTCAATGACCCCGGCATTCAGGGCGAACCCACCCATTGTCCTCATTCGGCGTTGAACAGGTGCGTGTAAATCCAAAATCTGGTTGCCATTTTTGTCTTGACACGGCAATGTCTTGTGGCACGTGTTTATCTATGTACATTGTGTTCTGGATCATTGGAGCGTTTCTCGGGCTTTTTGTTCTCGGACAGGCAATCACAGTCTTGCTTTTCGGAATACCGTTTTCGAATAAACTGATCCAAGCCGGCGTGATGAACGGTTCAGGCCCGATTCCTCGCTATATTCTGTCGATAACGATTCTCTCAGGGGTCTTCGCGTTGGCAACCTGGGCAACCCACTCTTGGGCACCCAAAAGAGTAGAACCTTACTGGCTCGGAGTCATTGCCATGCAACTCGTTGGTTTATTCAAGGGGATGTTTGGTGAAAGCGATTTGAACATCAACGAATACCTCCAAACAAACGCGGAATTCATCGATCCCATTGCTCTTCAGCGTTGGCTGCACCAATCGCGATGACAGTATCTGCTGGTTGTAAGATGCGCCAGTTTTCCAACTCAAACCATCAGTTGAAAACATGAGCGCCGACCAAGAAGAGCCTGAAGAACTGCTCACTCCGGAAGGAAGTGAGGCGGATGAAAGGTGTCCTATTTGCGAAAGACCGAATGCTCCGGGAGCTTGCGATACGTGCGAACACTTCTTCGGCTGCTGCTGGGATGGCGAAATACTCTGGAGCAGCGAATTTGATGAGTTCGAAATGATATGGAGCGACCTCCTGTCCAAGATCGAAGAAATTGGATCCGTTTCACCGAGTAAGCTCAGGAATGCCCGCAGGCGATTCAAAGGAACCGACGCTTTCTCAGCGGCCTTTCAACTCGCGGATGGAGAAGCGTCAGCGTCTGAAGCATTGATGAAACTTGTTGATTTCCAGCACAGTCGAACCATTGAGACAGATGGAATGCTCTCCGGTTCTGGCTTCTCCATCTACCTTGCGGATCTAGCGCCATTTCAGGAACTCATGGAGACCGTGGTCGCGCTTGAGAATTCACTGCCTGAGTGATGCAAGCCTTTTCCGCCACTCAAAGCTCCAGCGCCATCACCACCCGGCAAGGAGGGCACCTCAAGCCGAGGCCGTGACCTGCCCGTAGACTGAAGTGTCTGGAACAGCTAGAACATCAGGCGCGGGCGGGCCCTATGGACGAGGAACGGCAAAGTGATGCTGGGCGGCTGTGGCGCGGTTTGATGTTGCGGTTGCTCCAGTGGAAGGCCGCGCACGACTGACCGCAGCCGCAGGTTCCCCGTCCTTCAAAATCAGTGCGCCGCATGAATTCGCACCACACCGCCACATCAAGCAGCCCGTTGGAAGCCGACTTCGAGCCGTCCTTCCGCCTCGTCAACGAATGCGGTGTCTGGCAGGTCACCCCGAGCACGGCCGCCATTTCGACTTACGACGCGGCACAGACCGGAGCAGCACCCGCACCTGTCGCCACCGTCTGAAGCCTCGCCTCCACCATTAAGACGCAATACCGGCGCAATTCCGTAACCGCGTCGTGCCGCTCCGGCCTGAGCTTTCCCAGACGCCCCGACAGCTGGATACCGCTCTCCTCATCAGCTGCGCAGCAATCCCCGTCGATGAACCGGGCCACGCCAGCGCGGCCCACTCGGAGTTGGACTTCAATTTTGCTAGCGATGGGTGATCGGCCGTCATGCTTGGGCGAGTTGCTCCAGCGGCTCGATGGCGTCTGCGAGCAATCGTTCGCCCACGACGCGGAGCAGCGCGGGAGTGGGCGGTTGTGATGCGAGAAGACCGTTGGCGCAGGTGTGGAGGGCTTCGTCGAAGTCTTCATCGTGGTCTTGTTTCAGTAGCTGGCGAACGCCCGGCCCCGCTTGAATGGCAAGTTCCTGCCATCGGGCGGGAAAGCGCACTTGCAAGGCATCTGCCCATAACCGCGCCCAAGTCAGCAGGGTGTCTTCGTTCTTCCGTTCGGCCAGCAAAGCCAAACCGAGAACGCGTCCGAGGTCCTTATTGCTGCGCTTGATGCGGCGCCCGCCGATCAGCCCGCTCATCGTCTGTGGACCGATAGCGGGATGGTGCAGCAGATTGGCTAGGGCCATCATTTCCGGGCGCGCGATAGCGATGCCAAACTCCGTGGTGACAGGCTGGTAGTCGGCCAATGAGAGAAAGCCGAAGCTGCAAAGGCTGAAATGACCGTTGGCCGGGGGCAGGCGGATGTAGCGCTGGCCGAGATCTTCCGGGGACTCCGGCACGGTGAGCAGCTCGATGAACCAACCCTGCGAGCCGGGCGGCTGAAGCCGGGCCACGGGCAGGTCTTTGTCCGGCGTGTCCGCCGTGCCGGGTGCGGGGAACTCTTCCGTTGGGTGAAAAGTCCAATCGGCGGCGAACAGGCGCTCGGTGACGGCAATGCCTGCAGGAATGGCGCGGATGCGCGGTGACAGCAGGCAGTCGGCGTCCTTCGTGCGGACCTGAAGAGAAGGATTGTCGCCGAAGAAGTAGCAGCCTGCAGCGAGGCTGCCGATGACGACCAGATTATCCCGGCAATCTCCCGGGATGGCTGCCGCGACCTGTGCCAGAGCTGCGCGAGGTGAGATGAGTTGGTTGGATTGGCTCATCGTGTGCCTGCTTTAGGGGTTAGCGCCTGGAGGAACTCCAAGGCCTGGGATTCGAGCCTCATTTCATGCAGATCAAGCAGGCACTCCACAGGATCGGCCCAGAGGCTCCCGTCGGCATCGGTTTCGGAAAAGCGGTGGGGATAACGCAGCAAATGGATCACCAGACGGGCAGGTTCCTCCCTTCCGGCAGGCTTCAGTGCGGGATCGAGCTGGCGGAGGAAGCCGATGTCCGGCTGGCGGGCGCGACAATGGACGGTCAAATCGAGCCTCGGCGTGCCGATCAAATCCAGAGCCGGATAAAGACGCCGTGCTCCAAGGACTCCAGCGATCGCGACTCCTTCGGGATGGAGCTTATGAAGTCGAGAAACCAATGATTCCACGGATCGCGGCTGGCCCGAGTGATCGGCAAACCGGAGCGTCTGGCGCACTTTGTCGGCGTTAGCCACAAGACGGAACCATTCGTCCTTAGGAAACACTTTCAGCTCCACCCGGCGGTCAGAGTGACGGATGAGATACTTTTCAAGCTTTTCCAGAGTGGAGGCCACGGTGGGATAGGTGCAGCCAGCAGCTTCCCCGAGCCACCGCGACGTGAGCGGCCCTGCACGCTTGATCCATTGGTTGATGAGGATGCGCAGGATGTCGTAGAACGGCGTGGAACTCCGGGGATGGTGCATGGACGAAGCGACTCCACACTTCTTGGATACCACTTCACTGATGATGCGCTGCATCTCAGCATCGGGATCGGTTGGCACTCCCTGGATGGTGTCCGCCTGATACACACAAATGTGAAGTCGTTGTTGAATCTCCGAGCGAAGGACTTTTGCAGCACGAGCCCATTCTTCGCGTAGTCGAGGCAGCGTGATCGCCGAATCCACCAACACCAAAAATCCCCGAAAGCCGGGTTTTTCACCAAGCAGATACGCCAATTTCATGAGCGCACCACTTAAGGTCCGTCGTGAATCGAGGCCGATTTTCACTTCGACAAGCGCATCACCCACCTCAGCATCCACTTCGTCGTGGCGCTGAATTCGGAGTGCTTTGGAAGCGGGGCTTTTCACAGGGTTAAGTTGCAGGTTCAATACTAAACCTGCAAGTGAACATTAAAGTGGCAGCTCAGTTTAAAACTCGCGCCTTCATTTGGCCAAATAAAGGGCCTCGAGCAATCTCCAGACAGCAGCAGTGCTTTTCGGCCTCCCCTGCTCCTTCACCCCCGCCTCACCCTCCCCCCCGCCGCTTCCACCGCTCCCGAAACGTCTCCTCAGCCAGCTCCGGAAGCTCCCGACTCATCGTCCACGCCCGCACCGGATCCAGCACGCCGCCCTCCAGCAGCGCCGCATGCAGCGGCCTCCCCCAACGCGCCACCCGCATCCCCATCCGGTACAGAAACGGCCGCCGCATCACAAAGCTGAACGCCTTCCACACCCACCGCTCCACCCCGCCTCGCTCCCTAGCCGCATTGCGCCGATTGTGCAGCAGATGATGATGCAGGTCAATCTTCACCGGGCACGTATCCGTGCACGCCCCGCACAGCGACGATGCCCCTGACAAATGCTTCCAGTCCTGCAACCCGCGCAGGTGCGGCGTGATCACACTCCCCACCGGCCCCTGATAGGTCGTCCCGTAACTCAATCCTCCAATCGCCCGGAACACCGGACACACGTTCAGACACGCCCCGCACCGGATGCAATGCAGCGCATCCCGCTGCTCAGGATCCGCCAGCAGTTCCGTCCGGTGGTTATCCAGCAGAATCACATGCCACTCCTCAGGCCCGTCAGCCTCCCCCGGTTGGCGCGGCCCGCCATAAAACGTGTTGTAACAAGTCAGCGGCTGTCCCGTCCCCGCCGTCGCCAGCATCGGCAGAAACAACGCCAGATCCCCCAGCCGCGGCACCACCTTCTCAATCCCCACTAGCGAAATCATCACCCGAGGCAGCGCTGCCGTCAGCCGCGCATTCCCCTCGTTCTCAGTAATCGAAATCATCCCGGTCTCCGCCACCACAAAATTCGCCCCCGTGATCCCGATGTCCGCCTCCACATACTTCTCCCGCAGCACCCGCCGCGCAATCATCGTCAGCGCCTCCGGATCATGCTCCTCCGCCGTCCCCAGCTTGTCATGAAACAATCCGCTGATCTCCTCCCGGCTCAGATGCATGCACGGAAACACAAAATGATAGGGAGGCTCGTCCTTCAGCTGCTGAATGTATTCCCCCAGATCACTCTCCACCACACTGAAACCTAACGACTCCAACAGGCTGTTCAGGTGAATCTCCTCGGACGTCATCACCTTCGACTTCACGATCCGCCGCGCCCCGACCCGCTGGATGATCCCCACAATCGCATCCCTCGCCTCCGCCGCATCACGGCACCAGTGCACCTGCGTCCCCCGCGCCGTCGCCTCCTTCTCAAACCGCTCCAGATGCTCGTCCAACCGGTTCACCGCCTCCCACTTCGTGTCCGCCAGCGCCTGCCGCCCCAGCTCCCACGACAGAAACGCACCCTGCCGTGGCCCGCGCGCCGTCTCGTATTTCCCCATCGCCGCCGCAATCCGCCGCCGATGCTGCAGATCCCCCGCCACCCGACCACTCTCCTCCCGGAATGTCCCCGCAGGCGTCGCACTCATGACTGCACCAGCACCTCCGCCAGATGAAGAGTTTGCAGCGGCACCCCCTGCCGCACTAACAGCCCCCGCAGATGCATCAGACAACTCGCATCATTGCTCACCACCACCTCCGCACCACTCGCCACCGCAGCCGCACACTTCACCTCACCCATCGCAGTCGACACCGCCGCATGCTTCGTTGCAAACGTCCCCCCGAACCCGCAGCATGTCTCCACCGCCTCCGTCATCTCCACCAGCTCCAGATCCCTCACATTCCCCAGCAGCACCCGCGGCGCACTCTTGATCTTCAACTCCCTCAACCCGTGACACCCGTCATGAAACGTCACCCGCCGCGCAAACCTCGCCCCCACATCCGTCACCCCTAGCCGATCCACCAGAAAACTCGAAAACTCCCACACCTTCCCAGCCACCTCCGCCGCCATCGCTTCCTCAGGCTCACCAGCAAACAACTCCCGGTAAAACACCTTCAGCATCGCCCCGCACGACCCGCTCCCAATCACCACCACCTCCGCACCAGCCAGCCGCTTCAGCACCGGCCTCGCCATCTCCCGCGCCTCCGCCCAGTGCCCCGCATTGAACGGCGGTTGCCCGCAGCACGCCAGCTCCTCCGGAAAATCAATCCTGTGCCCTAGCCGCTCCAGCACCGTCACCATCCCCATAGCCGCCGCAGGATACACGGCGTCCATGAAACATGGCACAAACAACGTGACGGTCATCGCAGCAAAATTCGCCGCCCGCTGCACAGGATCACTCCCACACAGCGGGCGGCTATCAGAATTCCAACCCGCTCAGTACTCCCGGTTCGTCTTCTTCCCTGGCTCAGGCACAGGATAGCGGCCCTCCGCATCAGACATCACCGGCGCTGGCCCATCCGGCGTCAGCTTGTCCGCATCCGGCGCAAACTCATGCTCGTGATTCAGCATCTGCTCGAACGTCACGTCCCTCCCCGTATGCGCCGCCATCCGGCCCATGCTCGTCACCAGACTCGCCTCTACCCCGCGACGCACTTCATTGTACGGCGTGTTGTTGATGATCGCCGCCGCCAGATCGTCCCACTCCAGTTGATAGGGATTCTGCTCCGGCTGCGGAAACGCCCACTTCTCCGTCCCGCGCTTCATCAGCTGATCCCCGAAAATCTTGCACTTCCCAGGCGTGTGCCCGGCCGTGCTGATCACCGCAGACCCCTTCGTCCCGTGCGCATAACTCGCCTCCTCCTGCTTCGCTCCAATCATCGTCCGACCGTCCAGATGCAGCTTCGTCCCGTCATCAAACGTGTACTCCACCGAATACGAATCGAAATTCTGATCGATGTAATCCCCGCGGTAATGCCGCCCGCCCACCGCATGCGCCTTCACCGGCCACTTGTTCTTCATCCAGCAGCACTCATCCACAAAGTGAATGTAGAAATCACTGAACAACCCGCCGCTCGCCCACAGAAAACTGTGGAACCGCTCGATCTGGAACATCACCTCCGACTTATCCGCAGGCTTCTTCGTCGAAAAACACGACGCCACCGGCCCATGCATCCGATACGTCCGCATCGACAGAATATCCCCGATCTCCCCATCCTGAATCCGCTTCCACAACTCCTGACGCGCCCGGCAGTGACGCACCATCAGACCCACCCCGCACTTCAACCCCTTCTTGTCCGCCTCATCCGCCAGTTGCAGCATCCGCCGCGACGTCGGCCCGTCCGCCGTCACCGGCTTCTCCATGAACACATGCAGCCCGCGCTCGATCGCATACTTGAAATGCACCCAGCGGAACGCCAGCGGGGTCGTCAGGATCACAATCCCACCCGGCTTGATCGCATCCATCGCCTGCTTGTATGCCTCAAACCCCAGAAACCTCCGGTCCTCAGGCACATCCATCTTCCCTGGCTTGTTCTGAAACTCATTCGTCAGTGCCTTGTGACTCTCGTTCAGCTTGTACGAAAACACATCCGCCATCGCCTGCAGCTTCGTCGGCAGGCTCACCACATTCAACGCCTGCGCCGCCGCGCCCGACCCACGACCGCCGCAACCGACCAGCGCCACCCCAACCGTGTTGTCCTCAGCCGCCCACACATGGGGAATCGTTACCCCCGCAAGGGCTGATGCCGCTCCGGCTTTCTTCATGAATCGGCGGCGCGTGGAACTCGGTAGAATCAGGGAGGTGTCTGGTTGCATAAAACAATCAAGGTTGCGTCCTCGGCCATACGCTCGGCAAGGAAAACTTCTTCCGGCTCAACGGTGGATTCTCTCCCCACCTCGCCTCACCACCACGCTCCCCACACACAACAAAACCGGCCGGAAGGTCTCCCCCGCCAGCCGGTTCTGCCTCAATGCCTGTTCGGCACCGCTCCGCTCACGCCTCACTGTGCCCGTAACGCGCAGGCACTTCTTCCCGGTTCTTGAAAAACGGAACGATGAGGTATTGCCCGGCATGCACGCGATCCATCGGATTCATGCGGTTGAGGGACCGCAGCTCAGCAGGCGTCAGCAGAAATTCTCGCGCAATCCCCTCGATCGAATCCCCTTCCTTCACTCGATACCCCGTCCGCGCCCGCTCCCCGTTCAATGACGACTCCAGCGCCGCAAGACTCACATCCCCCAAAGGATCAGGCTCCGGTGCCAGCACCCGCCCATCCTCGCGCACCACCGGCGCAGGAACACTCCGCGCCTGCACCCCCGGCAGATACACCCGCTGCCCTGCCTTCAATACCCCGCTCGTCATCCCGCTGTTCGCCTTCTTCACCGCCGCCAGCGTCAGATTGTGCTTCTCCGCAATGCTCGCAAGGGTCTCCCCCTTCGCCACCGTGTGATACTCAGATCGCCCCGCACTCCGCACCACCACCGTCTTGCTGCCACCCGCCCGATCCTCCACCCCAGCCTCTTCCACCACCACCGCCTTCCTCGGACTCGCCGCCACCGCCGCACTCCCGCCCCCCAACCGAATCACCTGCCCGATCTTCAGCGTCGACGTCTCCGCCAATCCATTCCGCCGCAGCAATTCCTCCACAGGAATCCCATGCTGCCGACTCAATTTATAAATACTGTCCCCCGCCCGCACCGTGTGCTCCCCACTCGCCTCACTCCTCACCACCTTCGGCTCCACCTTTACCACCGGCTTCACCACAGTCTTCGGAACCACAGTCTTCGGAACCACAGGCTTCGCCACCACCTTAGGCACCTGGGTCTTCGCCACCTCAGGCTTCGCCGCCACCCCCTTCCCCTTCCCAGGCACCACCAACCGCTGCCCAGGCGCAATCCGATCCGGATCAATCCCTTTGTTCGCCTTCAGCAACTCCCCAACCGTCACCCCATTCCGCCTCGCCACCTTCGCCAGCGTGTCCCCCTCCTTCACCGTATGCCCACTCTCAGCCAACGCCGTCACACTCACCACCGGGACGGCGGCCACCAGAATCATCGTTTTCCAGAGGTGCAAAACTGTCTTCATATTGTAAGTGTTACCGTAATCTTCAGGTTTTTCAAATTTTTATCTCGGTTAATTAAAAATTTTCACCGGCATGCCGACCCGCACCCTGCACGCTCAATCAAGGGTCGCCCTGTTCTTCACCGCCGCCGCCGCCTTGGCCCTCTGCATCCACCAGGCCGCCACTTTCAAAAATATCCACCCTCTCCCCTCACCTTCCCTTCCCTCCCCAACCCCATCCGCGCCAATCATCACCCCCACCCCCACACCTCCCGCTCCCACCCCTCCACCCATCCCACCCACCCCAGCCCCCGTCCTACCACCGCCTGACATCGTCATCGACCCAGGCCACGGCGGCACCGACCCCGGCCGTCTCGGCAAAGACGGTCAGCACGAAAAAAAATGGGCCCTCGCCGTCGGCCAGGCCCTCGCCACCCAACTCCGCGCCTCCGGCTGGAAGGTCTCCCTCACCCGCGACGCCGACACCTTCATCTCCCTCCTCGACCGCAGCACCTTCGCCAATCAACGACCCCGCCTCCTCCTCGTCAGCATCCATTTCAACTCCGGCGAGTCCGCCGCCTCCGGCCTCGAAACCTACTTCTCATGGCCCCGCCAGCCGGAACTCATGGCCAAACTCCACGCCGCCGCCGGACTCTCCGCCGGCGCCCCCCTCCCGCCTGACGACTCCGCCGCACTCGCCGCCTCCATCCAGCAAGCCGCCTGCGCCGCCACCGGCTCCCGCAACCGCGGCACCCACAACCGCCCCAACCTCTCCGTCACCAGCCGCACACTCGCCCCCGCCGTCCTCGTCGAATGCGGCTTCCTCACCCACCCGGACGAAGCCGACAACATCCGCAGCTCCTCATGGCGCGCCAAACTCGTCAAAGGCCTCGCCTCAGGCATCACCTCATGGCTCGCCGCATCAGGCAAATCCCCATCCTCCTCTCCTCCATCTCCTGACAACATTCCCGGCCCCTGATTCTCCCTCCCCTGCGTACCGATCCATGATGTCTCTCAAAAAACGGCCCCTCCTTCATCCCGTGTCACTTTTTCACAAATTCCCAACGCCCCGCAACGCTTCATCTGCCCTCACAATGCCTTCCACATACTCCGCCACTCCCGTTTTTTCAAGACGCTCCCAAGGCCAGTTTGACAAAACAAATGCCCTCGCGTAATCCCGCGCCGCCCGTTTCCACCTCAAATCCCCGCACCGCCATGGCCGACGTCCTCAGCACAGAAGAAGTCCGCAAGCAGATGAAAAAGGTCCCCGAATGGGAACTCGAAGGTAAAGCCATCACCAAAACCATCGAGTTCGAAACCTTCTCCGACGCCATCGACTACGTCAACGGTGTCGCCGAAATCGCCGAAGACCACGACCACCACCCGGATATCGATATCCGCTACACCAAGGTCCTCCTCTCCCTCACCACCCACTCAGCAGGCGGTCTCACCCCAGCAGACTTCGAAGCCGCCGCTGCCATCGATTCCCTCGAAGGCTGACCCCAGACGCATCCACCGCGTCTCCGCTCCTCCGCCGCCAATGGAGTAAAACTCCCGCGCCTCACCCGCGCGACGCCACCCTCATGTCCCGGGCCATCACTCCAAGGCCCGCCCAGATCACCGCAAAACTCGTCAGGCGCAGCGCCGTCACCGGCTCTCCATACACCAGCGCCCCCACCAGAAACTGCAGGCTCGGAGCCAGAAACTGCAGCAATCCCACCACCGACAACGGCAGCCGCCGCGCCGCCGTCGCAAACGCCAGCAGCGGAATCGTCGTCACCACCCCCAGCGACGCCACCAGCACTCCCTGCCGCACGCCCGTCGCCAGCACCTCCGGCGGATGCACCCACAACCAGCCCACCGCCAGCGGCAACGCCATCAGCGACTCCACCGTCAATCCCTCCAGCGAATCCAACGGAGCCGTCTTCCGCAGCAACCCATAAACCGCAAAACTCAGACACAACGCCAGCGCCACCCACGGCAACGCCCCCACCGCCACCACCTGCAGCGCCACCCCCACCCCAGCCAACCCCACCGCCACCCACTGCCCTCGCCGCAACTTCTCCCCCAGCACCATCGCCCCAAGCCCCACATTCGCCAGCGGGGTCAGAAAATACCCAAGGCTCCCCGTCACAATCTGCCCGTTCTGCGTCGCCCACACATACGCCAGCCAGTTCACCCCCAGCAGCGCCGCCGTCAGCGTATGCAACCCCACCACCCGCACCCGCCCCAGCGACCGCACCACATACCCCAACCGCCCCCTCACCAGCAGCACCGCCACCAGAACCGGCACACAGCAAACCGCACGCATCGCCACCACCTGCGCCGGACTCAGCCAGTCAATCTGCTTCCAGAACACCGGCAGCAATCCCCACAACCCAAACGCCGTCACCCCAGCCCACCACCCAGTGCGCCTCGCTGCTCTCTCAGTTTCCTTAGACATGCTTCAACTATAGTTCCTCCCCCCCTTGCCCGCTTCTCCCGCCCGCGCCACCACGCTTTCACTCCCCTCCCCAATTCACCTTGCGGCTCTCCCCCCGCACCCCCAACATCCCAAGGATGCCGCTCGACCCTCCTCTTCCCGCCCCCCGCGGGCATCTCCGGGCCTACCTCCTCGCCGCAGGCTTCATGGGCCTCATCGCCGCCCTCAGCCTCACCGTCCGCGAAAACTACCCGTTCTCCCACTTCCCCATGTACGGAAATCCCAACAGCCGTCCCGTCGACTACTACTTCCTAACCGACGGCACCGGCGAACCACTCCCAGTCGCCGCCCTCACCGGCGAAACCGCCCCGCGCATCAAAAAACGCATGATCACTCAGGAACTCAAATACGTGAAGGATCACCACCTCAAGGACCGCACCGCCATCCCCCCGGAAATCCTCACAGAAATCCGCACCCGCGTCCTCTCTGGCTTCGTCACCCAGGCCCGCTCCCGCGGCAGCTCCCTCCCCACGGAAATCCAGCTCTGGAAAGGCCTCATCCATCAGCACAACCAAGGCTACTCCGAATCCTTCGAACAGGAAGCCGCCGTCCACACCGCCGCCTCCTCACCACCGTGACCGCTCACCTCCGCGCCATCCTCAACCGCATCCCGCCCGTCCGGCTCGTCGGCTCCACCGAAGCCCTCGTCCAACGCATCCTCCTCGCCGCCATCCTCTGGGGCGTCTTCTCCGGCCCGCCCCTCCCCTATCCAGATCTCCCGGAACCCGTCGGCCTCGCCCGCTGGTCCTCGCTCTGGCAGTCGCTCGGCTGGGACCTCGCCCGCTTCAGCGACCCCCAAGTCTGGTCCACCACCCGCACCATCGTCTCCATCACCCTCGTCGCCTACGTCGCCGGCCTCGGGCTCCCCATCGCCGTCCCCATCCTCGCCCTCCTCCACATCGGCATCCGCACGGTCGTCAATTCCCAGGGTGCTCCCCACCACGGCCACCAGATCCTCAGTCTCGTCCTCATCGCCCAATGGCTCGTCCTCTGGTCCTGCGCCGCCGCCCGTCTCACCGCACGTCTCCACTCTGCCTCCCCTCCACCATGGGCCCAGCCAAAGCGCGTCCACTCATGGATCTGGCTCTACAGCATCGCCGCCGCCGCCGTCACCTACCCCATCAGCGTCGTCACCAAACTCGAGGTCTCCAAAGGGAAATGGCTCGAAAACTCCCACTACGTCGCCGCACAGATCGTCAAAACCAACCGTCAGGGCTACTACAATTCCCTCGACCCCTCCCTCCTCAACGGCGTCCCGCTCGCTCGCGCCGCCTCCGATAACCCCGCCCACGACCGCTACCGCTACCCAGTCCCCGTCCAGGCCGCATGGCTCAAGGACCACCGCTCCCTCGCCCGCACGCTCTTCGGCATCGGCTTCCTCCTCGAAGCCTGCGCCGGCCTCGCCATCCTCAGCCGCTGGTTCGCCTTCTGGATCGGCCTCGGCTTCGTCATCCTCCACGCCAGCATCGGCTGGCTCATGGCCCTCTACTTCCCTCTCAACGAATGGATCATGGCCATCTACTTCCTCAACGCCGCCGGCTGGATCGCCGCCTTCCGCTCCCGCGAACTCCCGCGCCCCGCCGCCATCACATGGATCGCCGCCACCATCCTAACCGCCGCCGCCTTCGCCGCCAGCGCCCTCCCCGCCCTCTCCCCCACCGCCACAGGCATGCTCCGCGTCACCATCGCCCCCGCTTCCTCCCTCTCCGCCATCCTCTCGCCAGTCTGCCCAGCCTCGCTCGAACCACTCCTCCTCGCCCTCTCCTTCGTCTTCCAGACCATCATCACCACCGTCGCCTTCTCCGGCCTCCTCTCCGCATGGCGACACCTCGCCACACGCTTCCGCCCTTCCACTCCCGCCCTCTAACCACCCCCCGCCGCTCAACGCCGCACCGGCACCCCTCGCCACTCGCCCTCGCTCTCCGTAAAGGTCCACGTCGCTTCCGGCAGGGTCCGCCCCGCAAGGTCGCTCACCATCCCGCCCTTCAGCGTCAGCTCCGCTCCCTTCAATTCCCCAGCCGTCAATCCCGGCTCGATCCGCACCGCCGCCACCCGATACCCTCCCGCTCGCACATCACTCATCTCCACCGCCAACCCACCCCTAGTGTAGTCCGTCTTACAGATGGTGTCTTATGGACGAGGGATTTTTTCCGAGTCCACGGCGCGAGGAGGGCGCGAATCAGGATTCGCAACCGACGAGCAACACAGGAATCGGGAAAA
>JAIXVE010000268.1 GCA_027483175.1 Verrucomicrobiaceae bacterium
ACGCGGCCGTCGGCGACGAGCGGGGAGGCCCAGTAATCGCCTTTGGTCTGGAGACGCCAGAATTCGCGGCCGGTGACGGCGTGGAAGCAGTAGATGAGGCCGTCGGTATCGGCGATGAAGCAGAGGTCGCCGGAGATGGCGGGTGTGCTCATGACGTGGCGGCCGAGGGCGGTGGACCAGAGGGATTTGCCGGAAGTGGCGTCGAGGCACTGGAGCCACGAGGAGGTTTTGCCCCACCAGAGGTCGCCGCCGCCGGCGACGTAGAGCCGGTCCTTGTCGAAGGCGGGCATGCCGAAGACATTGCTGGGGCTTTCTTTGCGGTTCTGGTTGTAGACGTGGACGTCTTTTTTGGGAGCGGAGGGGTCGGGGTCGTGCTGCCAGAGTTTGGTGAGGGTGGCGATGCCGTCGGCGGCGGGAGGGGCTGGAGGAGCGAAGGCGTAGATGAGACCGTTGCCGCCGCAGAAGAAGAGACGGCGGGTGCCGGCGGAGGAGGCCAGGGAGGGAGCGGACCAGTTGCTGTGGAACGTGTCGGGAGCGATGTTTTCGCGGTCGCGGGCGGAGAGACGACCGGTGGCTTTGTCGAGGACGACGAGGGCGGGGGCGTCCGGGGTGCGGATGCGGCGGTGGGTGTTGTCGACGCCGGTGCCGGAGTTGAGGATGAGGTTAGGGCCGTCGATGAGGATCGAGCTGTGGGCGGCGTCGTGGGACCAGATGCCAGCGGAGTCGGTGAGGTTCGTGATCCAGATGATGTCGGCGTCGAGCGGGCCGGGAGCGAGGGGATCGGAGCCGGCAGGAGTCATGTGGCGGCTTTCGTCGGTGAACGGGCCGTCGTTGCCGTTGGTGAGGCCGAGGGTATCGAGGCAGGCGACCTCGCCGCGATTGGTGACGATGTAGACGCGGTTGCCTTCGACGGTGGCTGGGGAGGAGATGCCGCTTTTGGGCCAGTCGAAGTAGGGGTCTTCGTCGCGTTTGGGGACGACGAGTTGCCAGAGCAGGTGGCCGTCTGAGGCGTCGAGGGCGAGGAGGACCCCGCGGTCGCCGGCGTGTCTGGGGTCGCGCGGGTGTTCGTTGTTAGTGCCGATGAAGAGACGGCCGTCTGAGACGACGGGAGACGAGTGGGTTTCGGAGCCGAGGGGGATTTTCCAGAGGATGCCGGTGCTGGAGGGGAAGTCGATTCTGGCGGGCAGGCCGGTTTCCGGGGAGACCATGTTGCGCGCCCATGCGGTGCCCCACTGAGGTTGATCGCCGGCTGCGGCTGAGAGTGACAGCAGCAGAGGGAGCAGGAGGCGTTTCATGGGAGGGAGGTCAGCGGCGGGCGAAGAAGTCGGCTAGGGCGGAGACCTGATCGGTGGTGGCTTCGGACTGAGTGGAGCGGATGGCGGCCTGCTGGAGGGCGATGAGTTCGGCGATGCCCTTCTGGCCGAGGGCGAGGAGACTGGTGAGCTGGTCCGGGGAGAACGTGGTTTCTTCGCCGGCGCTTTGGATTTCGACGAATTCGCCGGATTCGGTGATGACGAAGTTCGCGTCGACGGCGGCGTCGCGGTCTTCGACGTAATTGAGGTCGAGGAGGGCCTCGTTTTTGAAGATGCCAGCGCTGACGGCGGCGACGAGTTTTGTGAGGGGCGAGCGGAAGAGCTTCTTTTCCTCGACGAGGCGATTGAAGGCGATGGCGCAGGCGACGCAGGCGCCGGTGATGGAGGCGGTGCGGGTGCCGCCGTCTGCCTGGAGGACATCGCAGTCGACCCAGACCGTGCGCTGGCCGAGGATGCTGAGGTCGACGACGGCGCGGAGGGCGCGGCCGATGAGACGCTGGATTTCCTGGCTGCGGCCGTCGAGTTTGCCTTTGCTGATGTCGCGGGCTTTGCGGTCGCGGGTGGAGGCCGGGAGCATGGAATACTCGGCGGTGAGCCAGCCGCCCTGGACGTTCTGTTCCTTCATCCAGCGGGGGACCTTGTCTTCGATGGAGACGGTGCAGATGACGTGGGTGTTGCCGAAGCAGCAGAGGACACTGCCCATGGCTGCGGGGGCGATGTGGGGGACGAAGCGGATGGGGCGCAGCTGGTCGGGGAGTCTTCCGTCGGATCGGCTCATGGGGAGAATGGGTGCGGGTGGTTAGGGGAGACCCTGTGAGGTCAGATGACGCCGACGGCGGCGAGGGCGGCTTTGAGTTCCGCGTCTTTTGAGTCGGGCATCGAGACCATGGGGAGGCGGAGATTTCCGTTAGTGAAGCCCATGTGTTTGAGAGCGGTTTTGACGGGGACCGGGTTGGTGTCGAGTTTGAGGAACGCGCTGAAGAGCGGGTAGTATTTGCGGTGGATGGCGCGGGCGGCCTTGTAGTCGTCCTGGAGGGCGGCGTTGACGAGATCGCTCATCTGGCGGGGGATGACATTGGAGGCGACGCTGATGACGCCCATGGCACCGACGGCCATGAAGGATAGGGTGAGGGAGTCGTCGCCGCTGAGGGTGGTGAAGGAATCGGGGCAGGAAGCGACGAGCTGGTTGACGCGTTCGACGCTGCCGCCGGCTTCCTTCATGGAGACGATGTTAGGGCAGGCGGCGGCGAGACGGGCGGTGGTGTCGATGCCGATTTCGATGCCGCTGCGGCCGGGGATACTGTAGAGGATGATGCGGCAGGAGGTGGAGTCGGCGACGGCTTTGAAGTGCTGGAAGAGCCCTTCCTGGGAAGGTTTGTTATAGTAGGGGCAGACCTGGAGGACGGCTTCGCAGCCGGCGGCTTCAGCGGCTTTGGTGAGTTCGATGGCTTCGTCGGTGCTGTTGCTGCCGGTGCCGCCGATGACTGGGCCGCGGCCGTCGGCGAATTTGGCGGCGAGGGCGATGACGTCCTGATGTTCCTCGTGGGAGAGGGTGGGGGATTCGCCGGTGGTGCCGACTGGGACGATGCCGGTGACGCCGTTATCGAACTGGAAGTCGATGAGCTTGCGGAAGGCGAGTTCGTCGACCTTGTTATCGGCGGTGAACGGGGTGACGAGGGCTGTGAAGGTGCCGCGGTACATTGGGGGAAGTGTGGGTGTGAGGGGGAGAGAGGGATCAGACGGGAGTGGCGATATCGCCTTCGAAGACGATGACGGCTGGGCCGGTTAGGGTGACATCGCGGAACGAGTCGCCGTCGCGGGTGAAGCCGACTTCGAGAGTGTCGCCGCCCTTGACGAGGACTTTGACGGGGGAGGGAGCGCCGGAGAGCGTGGCGTGGATGAGGGCGGAGGCGACCATGCCGGTGCCGCAGGCGAGGGTTTCGTCTTCGACGCCGCGTTCGTAGGTGCGGATGGCGATGCTGCCGGGTGCGAGGACGGAGGCGAAGTTGGCGTTGGTGCCTTTTGGTGCGAAGGCGTCGTGGTAGCGGAGGCCTGCGCCCCATGAGCGGACGGGGACGTTAGCGAGATCGTCGGTGAGGACGACGGCGTGGGGGACTCCGGTATTGACGAAATGGACGGAGAGGGAGGTGTCGGCGACGGGGAGGGACTGGGCTGGGCGCCAGTCGTGGGGTTCGCTCATGCGGAGGCGGACCTGATCGCCGTGGAAGGTGGCGCTGATGATGCCTGCGGGGGTTTCGAAGGAGACGGAGTCGAGGGACCAGTTGCTGAGGAAGTTGGCGAAGCGGGCGAAGCAGCGGGCACCGTTGCCGCACATTTCGGCTTCGCCGCCGTCGGCGTTGTAGTAGCGCATGCGGAAATCGGCCCCGGATTGAGCGGGTTCGACGGCGAGGAGACCGTCTGCGCCGACGCCGCGGTGGCGGTCGCACAGGGCGGCGATCTGCGCG
The DNA here is from genome assembly GCA_027483175.1 of Verrucomicrobiaceae bacterium. Taxonomy (GTDB): domain Bacteria; phylum Verrucomicrobiota; class Verrucomicrobiia; order Verrucomicrobiales; family V1-33; genus V1-33. The sequence goes on from JAIXVE010000268.1 coordinate 3,779, forward strand.
CCGCTGAGGGAGAGGCGGCCGTCCCGGTTGTCGAGGACGACGAAGTCGTTGCCGGCCCCGTTCATTTTCCAGAAGTGAATCATTCCCGTTCTTAGACAGCGGGTGGAGGGGCGACAAGCGCCCGTTTGCGGCGGGGCGAGGGCGGGGAGGGAAGCGGGCTACGGTTGCGTGCGTGCGGCGGTGTGTCAGGGTGGGAGTTGTGAGTGATGAACCAGGGAAATCTTCGGGTGTGCGATGCCGCGCGGACATTGATGATGCGGCGTTGCGTGACAATGCGCGGGCGGTGGGGAGGCTGGCGGGTGGAGGGCCTGAGCTGGTGATGGCGGTGGTGAAGGCGGATGCTTACGGGCATGGGCTTGAAGGCGTGGCGCGGGCGCTGGACGGGGAGGTGGGAGCGTTTGCGGTGGCGTGTCCTGACGAGGCGGCGGTGGTTTCGCGGGTGACGCGGTCGGGGGGAGGGGCGGGGCGGCCGGTGTATCTGCTGAGTCCGTCGTTGCCGGAGGAAGTGCCGGGGATTGTGGCGGAGGGTTGGATCCCGGCGGTTTCGAGTGCGGAGGAGGTGCGGGCGTTTGCGGCGGAGGCGGCGGGGCAGGGGAGGGTGCAGCGGGTGCATGTGGTGGTGGACACGGGGATGGGGCGGATCGGGTCGCTTCCGGTGGAGGCGGGCGAGTTGATCGGGCTGGTGCGGGGAATGCGGTCGCTGGAGCTGGATTCGGTGAGCAGTCATTTTCCGTCGGCGGATGAGGATGCGGTGTTCACGCGGGTGCAGGCGGCGGGGTTCCGGGCGGCGGTGAGTGGATGGCAGAAGGAGCATGGGGCGTTCCGGGTGCATCTGGCGAACAGTGCGGGTCTGGGGGTTTGTGCGCATCCGGCGGGCGAGATGGTGCGGTCGGGGCTGCTGCTGTACGGGGTTGCCCCGATCCCGGAGTTTGATCGGTTAGTGCGGCCGGTGATGCGGTGGAGTGCGCGGGTGGGATTGGTGCGGGAGCTTCCGGCGGGGCATGGGGTGAGTTACGGGCGGACGCATGTGACGAGTCGGCCGACGCGGGTGGCGACGGTGACGGCGGGGTATGGCGATGGGTACCCGCGGCATGCGTCGGGGAACGGGGCGCAGGTGCTGATTTGCGGGCGGCGATGTCCGGTGCTGGGGCGGGTGACGATGGATCAGCTGATGGCGGATGTGACGGAGCTTGGCGATGCGGTCCGGCCGGGGGATGAAGTGGTGCTGCTGGGGCGGAGCGGGGATGAGGAGATTGCGGCGGCGGAGCTGGCGGGGTGGGCGCGGACGATTCCGTGGCATCTGTTCACGGGGATCACGCCGCGGACGCCGAGGTTTCATCACGGGTTTTGAGGGACGGAGGGGAGCATGCGGAATATAAAACGCTGCATTCCTGGTTTGACATGGCGGGGGATTTCGGCATTTTTATTGCCCGCTTCCGTTTCGGGAGCTGGAGAGTCGGGCTGTAGCGCAGTTTGGTAGCGCGCTTCGTTCGGGACGAAGAGGTCGTGGGTTCGAATCCCGCCAGCCCGACCAGTATGCTGGTGTTTAGGGGAAAGATTTGGTGTCAGGCGGGTTCAGGGCGCTGGCAAATCTTTGAGGGAGTCCGGTCGATGAGCTGCCGGGGGTGAGTATTGAGGCAGGGGAGTGGGGGATTAATGGCAGGCGTGCTCCGCACGCAGAGAGAGCTGAGATGCTGACAGCAGTCCAGAGCCTGCGGCTGCTGGTTCGGAGGGTGTTCCGCCCTTTCAGGGCTGGGGGTTGTTTGATGGGTGCACCCGGGGCGTTGCCCTGGTCTATCACATTGCGCCTCGTTGAGGCTGGATTGTACGGAGGGGGTGAGAAGTGAGAGTTGGGAAGTGGGAAGTGGGAAGGTGGGTGGGTTGGAAGAGGGCGGGCTGGTAGGGAGAGGGCTGGCAGGCGTGCTCCGGACGCAGAGAGAGCTGTGATTCTCCCAGCAGTCCAGAGCCTGCGGCGCGCGAGTATGGAGGATGCTTGTGGGGCGAGGGGTGGGGTTGTTCTGGTGAGAGCATGAATTGGTCGAGGGAGCGGACGTCTGGGAGCATAGGTCCGGCTCCGGCAGGTCTCCCGGCTTGACCGTGAAAACACCCAGGTGTTTTTCAACGACATCGCGGAGCCCCTGACGCTGAGCCGCATCGAGTTCCGTCGCCGCGGGAGTTTATTCTAACGTTACCGCTTTCTGCGGGCCGCGCGCTTCTCAAGCACCTCAAGCTGCCAGCCAGTTGGCAGGGAAATGCCCCGTGGATTTTCCCGAAATCCCGGACTTGTGACCTGTTCGTTGACGATTCCTACCTGTTCTTCGACAAAAGATTGCACCCCTGCATCCGCTCCGCTATGATGCCGCCCGTGTGGTGGCTCGATCCCCACCAGACCGCTGCAATCCTTTTCCACGTCTTTTTCCCGCTATGAGCCTTGTTTTGAATTCCCATCCATCCGGCACTGCGTCGGCATCCCGCACGATTCCGCCGGGTCGATGGGTGCGGCGGCTCCGGGCCTGCGCAGGGTCGGTCGTCGCTGGTGCGATGTTAGGAGGCGTCGCCCAGGCGCTCCCGCCCGCACCCTACAATACGCTCTACGGCGTGGTGCGCGACCAAGTGGGTCAGACGGTCAAGGCCGAGGGCGCTGAGGTGATCCTGCTCAAGGGCGGCGTCGAGGTCGGGCGCGCGCCGATTACCTCCAACCGGATCGAGCAGAACTACGAGCTCAACATGCGGATCGACCAGAACCGCAGCGGCACCACGTTGTACAGCGACAAGGCGGTCGCCGCCGGTGGGTTGTTCAGCCTTGTGGTCTCAATGAACGGGGCGTTGTTCTATCCCATCGAGGTTTCAGGGAATCTGACGGCAGGGAAGGGGGGAGAGCGCGTGAAGCTCGACCTCACCCTCGGTGAAGACAAGGACAAGGACGGCCTGCCGGATACCTGGGAGGCGTGGCAGTTGTATCAGGCCGGGCTCTACCCAGATGAGAACGGCAACTGGGATCTCACGCTCATCGACAGGAACGGCGACTTCGACAAGGACGGCCAGAGCAATCTGTTGGAGTACATCGCCGGCACCTTCGCGGGCGATGCCACGGAGACCTTCGGCCTGACCATCAAGGAGAAGCTCGCGCAGAGCGTGCGCTTCGAGTTCTACGGCATCACTGGCAAGGTTTATACGATCGAGAGCTCGCTCGACATGAAGACCTGGACCCGGGTGCCCTTCGCGGTGGGTGCTCCCGGAACTGGAAACAACGCTCACCAGGCCACCGACGTCGGTATCGTCTCCGCCTACACTTTGCCGCGCGCCACAACCAAGGAATTCTACCGCCTTTCCGTCCGATGAAATCCCTTCTCCTCACCTTTGCTTCGTTGTTCCTCGCTGTCACGGCCCACGCGCAGTGGCAATCGACCACCTACACGCTCAATAGCGGGTGGAACTCGATCTACCTGCATGGAAACGCCACGCATGCGACGCTGGACGAGCTGTTTGCCGCAAAGCCCGAGGTGCTGGAGGTCTGGCGTTGGAATCCAAATCCCAACCAAGTCGGGTTCACCAGCACGCCGTTGCTTCCTAGCAACGGCACGCCGGAGTGGAGCAGGTGGGTGCGCGGAGGTCCTGCGGCCTCGCTGATTAGTTTGACCGGCCAGTCGGCCTATCTGGTGAGGTGCGCCAGCGCGGTGTCGGTTGCCATCGCCCAGCGGCCAATGCCGCCGAGCAACACATGGGTGCGCAGCGGCGCGAACTTCCTCGGCTTCCCGAGCAGCAAGGCGACTGGGAATTTCCCGACTTTCTCGAACTACTTCGCCACCTTTCCCGCGGCGATTGCCGCGAATGCGAAGATCTTCAAATACGTCGGCGGCGATCTGGGGCCGGGCAACCCGCAGCAGATCTTCTCCCCGACCCTTGAGCGGGTGAATCGCGACCAAGCCTACTGGTTTTCTTCCGAGGTCGTGGGAAATTTCTATGCCCCGGTGCAGATCAGCCTTTCCAACAATGAAGGTTTCGCCTTTGGCCGGCGCGGCACGGTGATTACGGCGCAGGTTATGAACCGCACTGCCGCGGTGATGACGCTTAGGGTCACGCCGGTGGCCTCGAACACCCCGCCGGACGGCCAGGAACTGATTACCGCGGGGGTCCCGCTCACGCGCCGCACCCTTGATGGACAGGCGGCGTGGGTGGAGACCCCGATCGCCGCCGCGTATGACGAGGTCATTGCGCCGAAGTCCAGTGTCGAGCTGAGCTTCGGAATTGACCGCAGTGCCATGAGCGGTGCGGCGGACGCGCTTTACGCCTCGCTGCTACGCTTCACCGACTCCGCCAATACATTTGACATCCTCATCCCCGCCACCGCGCGCAATAGCACGCTGACTGGGCTCTGGATCGGTGAAGCCGTCGTCACGGCGGTGGAAAGCAAGCCGCTGCAGAACGCGGTGAAGCCTGCCGGCAGTGCCTTCCCGCTGCGCTACCTGATCCATGTGGCGAATGACGGGACCGCCCGCGTGCTTTCCCATGTGTTCATGGGCCCGATGGCCGCCGCGCCTCACAACTTCGGCCTGTGCCGGTCCGAGGCCGGTTTGAAGGCGGACGCCAAGGCTGCGGCGCGCCGTATCGTCGCGACCCATATGCCGCTGGATCGCGCGCTGGGGACCACCGGGAGCTTCGGCATCGGCGGTAGCCTCGCCTGCACGATTGCCACTCCCTTTGACGATCCTACCAATCCCTTCGTCCACCAGTATCACCCGGACCACGACAACAAGAGCGGCCAGACTGCGCTCCAGGCCGGCCAGGAAAGCTACAACGTCACCCGCGAGGTCAGCTTCACCTTCACTGCCACTCCACCGGGCGGCGGGAGTGCCACCGGTTGGGGCAGCAGCGTGATCGGCGGCACCTATGGCGAGGTCGTCAGCGGCCTGCACAAGCAGAACATCTCCCTCACCGGCACCTTCGAGCTCCGCCGTGCCTCGGAACTAGGCACTCTCAATCCCTGATTCTATCGGCAAAACTGCCACCATCCACCTCTGAACCAACCTTTCTCAACATGCGTATGAAGCTCCGCCATTTACCCTCCGTGTGCGCCGTCCTGCTGGCGTTGTTTCCCACCCTCGCCACCGCGCAAATCAGCGCCGTCCCAGGCTTCATCAGCTACCAGGGGCGGGTGGTGGATGCGGCGGGAGCCAACGTCGGTGCCGGCACCCCGGTCAACCGCACGGTGATCTTCCGCATCTGGGACAACCCCTCCTCTACCAATGCCGCCAACCTCGTCTACTCCGAGGCCCAGACCGTTACGGTTTCCGACGGCGAGTTCAGCGTGCTTGTCGGCCAGGGTGTGCCCAATAATACGCAGACCTTCGGCTACAGCGAAACGATCAAAAAGCTCGCGGATTTCAGCACGGCTTTCAACGGCAGCACCCGCTATCTGGGCGTGACGGTGGCTGCCACGGCGACCATTGCCGTAACTGACAACGAAATCAACCCTCGCCAGCAGATCGTCTCCACTGCGTTTGCCATGCGTGCCAAGTTCGCGGAGAGCATCGGCATTTCCAATGATCTCATCCTCACCCCGCTCACCGGAACCGCCAGCAACTATGGTCTCGGCTGGTATGGCGCCGACCGCCTGTTTGGCGGCACTGCGGTGGACGGTCCGGTCCTTTATGGCAATGCTGGGGGGGCGCTCGGTTCCAGTGTCTCCGGCACGCGGAACACGGCCCTCCGCTGGGATGCCAGCGGCCGCGTGGGGATCGGCGCGACTTCCATCAGCTCCCTTACCAACAAGCTCACCCTGCAGGGCGACATGGGAACCACCCCTGCCGACCAGTTCGCCATCCGTGGCAATGCAGACAACAACAAGCGCCTGCTGCTCGGCTACGACACCACCACCAACAGAGCGTCCCTCCAGTCCTACACCGCCGCCTCCACAGCGGGCCCGCTCCTGCTGAATCCCAGCGGCGGCAATGTCGGGATCGGCAGCGTTACGGCTCCAAGCGTCGCGCTTGATGTGACGGGGGCGATCAGGGCCTCGGGCGGCCTCACGGCAGCAACCATTTCAGTTGGACAGCTCACGGCCTCGGGCGACCTTGCCGCAGCAAACATTTCAGTTGGACAGCTTACGGCCTCGGGCGACCTCACGGCAGCAAACATGTCAGCAGCACAGTTCACTGCATCTAACCGGGTCATGACGAGATCGCTTGAGTTCTGGGGTTCTGGCGTTCCTGGCGTTCTTGGCGGTGCCTTGTGGCAGAAGAGTGCGACCACTTTCCCCGCAAACACCACTGCTGCGAATGGGGAAACGGTGCTGATGGGATCGCCGAAACTCCACTTGGCCACGGCCAATGGTGGCGCGGCAGTGATGACGCTATCGGGCAATAACGTCGGCATTGGAAAGGCAGCTCCCAGCGTCGCACTCGATGTGACCGGGGCGGTCAATGCTAGCACTTCCGTCGCAGCGGGAACCACCATCGCGGCAGGGGGCACCATCGCGGCAGGAGGCGCCATCACCTCCGGTGGCAAGTCGGTGGCAGTCTCGGATGAGGGTAACCTCAAGATTATCCGCGGCACGGTAAGGGCGGATGGAGCCATAGTGTTTGGTTCGGGTTTTACGGTGACTAAAATCGGTGGCCTAGATGGATTGTATCAAATCAACTTCACAACCCCGTTCAGTTCCAGTCCCACCGTCACCACGTCCATCACTGGACGTTATGGAATCAAGGCCGAGGTGTATAATGCTGGCCGCACTAATTTTCCTCCCAACATTACGGATGGCCTGTATCCGGCGAATACCGGCTTCACGGCCGGGGTCATTGATGTGGCCTCTCAAAATTCCTACAACTTCGGTTTCAGTTTCATCGCCATCGGCCCGCGCTGATGAGAGGGGCAGCGCCGCACCTGATGAATCCGATGTGTTTTTCCATGTCCATCATTTCTGGCCGGGTTGCTTGTTTCGGGGCGCCTGCCCGGGCCGATTCCCGGTCTGGTGAGTGGTGGCTTTCTGGTAGCCATCCCGTGTCGGGCTAACCGGGTTTTCCGCTGCCTGGCCCGACTTTGCCGTTCCGACAAGAATTCGTCACCCGCCTCACTATTCCGACCGTTATGAATCTCCGATTCCCCATTTTGATGGCTGCCTTCGCCGCGCTCCTCGGCGCACCGATGGCCCACGCTCAGTTTGAATTGAAAGGCGGGGCGACCAACCTGCTCGACAGGCGGCGGGCGGGGGGATCGCCGACGGTGTCCGGCGGGGTGCTGACGGCGATCACGGTGCGTGGAGGCGGCAGTGGCTATGCGAGCGCCCCGGTGGTGAGCATTGCGGCCCCCGCCAGCGGCACGACGGCCACGGCGACGGCCACCATTACCGGTGGAGTGGTGACGGCGATCACGATCACCAATGGGGGAAGCGGCTACAGTGACGCCGCTCCCCCGTTGATCAGCATCGCGCCGCCCAGGGTGCCCAGTGGACCGCCGGTGACCAACGTTCAGTTCGCCGGGCAGGCGACCACGGCAGCCAGCTCCGGGGCTATTTCCACGGCCGGTGTGACTGCGGGGCGTTTTCCCCGGGCGATCACCACCACCAATGGCGTCAGCATCACGACGATCGCCTTGAAGCGCAGCCTATTCGGGTATGCTTTCGCGTCCGGAGTCCCGCGTTATTTCATGGGGGATGAGATTCAGCGGCCGTCTGTTAGATGGGATGGCGCGCCGCTAGCGGACACGAGTTACTGGCGGGCCCAGCCGGTGCAGCCGGGCGAGGTGTTCAACGCCGTACGGCTGACCAATACCGTGGACGGATTGACCCAGCCGCTGCTACCCACGGGAACCGTGACGGTGACCCAGAGTTCCACCACCAGCAGTGTCGTGGAAGTGTCGAGCGTGCCGAGTGGTCTTACGGTCGGCGCCACTCTTCTGGGGCGCGAGGTACAGCTCATCAACGGAAGCACGCTGACGTTGTCCGGGTCGGCCGATGCAAACATCGCGGTCAGCACTTCCAGGACCTTTCTGCCTTACCAGGCTTACTACTACAGCCCTCACGCGGACAAGGTCTTTGCCAGCCAGACCGGCCGGGTGACGGTCACGTGGGTCTCTGCCCTGCCGGATACCTCCGCGGCGGGTGAGTCCACACCGACTTACAAGTTCCGGCGTGAGACGTTCGCGGTGTCATCCGCTTCGCAAGCCGAGCCGCGGGTGATCTACTGGACGGAGAAAACCTTTGATGGCCCGATGGTCCGCATTCCGACCGGCCGCATTGTGCGGGTGAATCCGGTCTTCAATTCATTCGTGGCTGGCCAGGCGGTGGAATACACCCCGGTCGGCGGTTCGAGCAATCCGGGCATCGCCGCTCCGAGGGAGCCGCGCACGCTCTGGTTTGACACGCTTTCCGGTCTGCCCGCGCTCCGCGCCTATAATGCTGAGGGCCGCGTTTTCGTCGAATATCTTGGCGGCGAGATCGAGGGCGAGGCTGGCCGTCATGAATTTCTCGGTGCAGACATTGTGGAGATCCGCCGAAGTGCCGAAGTGGAGACCATCGTGACTCCACTGGGTGAGCAGTTGCGCCCCCGCGAAGGCCCAAAGGAAAACGGCGACGACCAGATGCTTGCCGTGCTGCCCGCTCTGGCTGCCGCGGTGACCAGTAAGCCGCTTTATGGGACCTTTATCCGCCCCGACGGGATCACTGACTATTTTGCCGAGCGCGAGAACATGAATCCGGACAACATGGTGCTTTACTGGATGGAGAAAGCCGACGCCTCGCTGCATTCAATCTCGAGCGGAGCGATCGCCGGCCTCGATATTCTGTGGCCGGTGTCCAAGCGGAGCTACCTGCACCAGTGGCCCGCCAGTCCGGCTGACTACGAGCCGGTGAACGTGACCCAGACAGGCGCGGACGCCGCCCTTGGACCGAAGTTTGAGGCCATCAGCCTGCCGCGTGTTGTGTTCCAGGACGATCCGGCGGAGTTGGAGGCTGAGATTGACGGGGCCTCCCAGCGACTGCTGGTTAATTTCACGGCCAGCAGTCCCGACCGGAGGAACCGCTCGCTGCTCAAGTTCAGCTCGGTGGCGGGCGCTCAGTATGTGCGCCTGTGGATCGAGTCGGAAGAGGCACTAGGCTCGCCCGCCGTCGCCGATAATCCCGCGACCCCGACGATTAATGAAAGCCGTCCCGCGGTTTACACACTGAACGACCTGAATGGCGACGGCGTGCGCGACTGGTCGCCTGCGACGGCCGTTGGCGCCAGTACGGGCGGGCGGACAGCCGCCACCGTGGGCAGCCGGATTGACGCTCCGGCAGGATATGAGACCGCCGGTCATATCTCGGACGGCGATTGCTATTTCCCGGCTGCTTATGTGAATCCTCTCGGCGAGGCTGGTTTCGCCGGTGCTGCGGCCGGAGCCATTATCCCGGTCAACGCCTTGGCCGGTCGCAATCAACTCTCCGTGTGGTGGTTCAAGAAGGTATCCTTTCCCGCCGTGACGAAGATCGCGCCGTTTTACGTTCCCGCGATCTCCGCGCTCTATCAGGTGAGCTGGCCGGAGAATCCTCAGGAACTCGTGATCGCCTCGCTTAAGGGGATAGAAAACCCTGCGCTGACTTCTGTCCAGACCTCCGGCAGCATCTATCGGCAGCCGAATCCCGCGCTGCCGGGCTACAATCCGAACGAAGAGCACGGCCTGCTGATCGATGGCAATGTCTTTGCTCTGCGCGATGACTTGAATCTCGCCACCAGCTCCCAACCCTTCGTCCTGCTGCAATATACGGATTCCGAGGACCGCCGTCCGGCGATGCGCGTGGCGAAGGTGGTCCGCGCGACCGCAACCTATCCCCTGCAATACAACAAGATTGCCGGCACTCCGCTCACTCCGCCGATGCCGCTGGCGCTTTTGCCGCTCCCCAAGAAACCGGACAAATCGGTGCGCAACGAAGAAGTGGTGCTCCTTCCGGATACACTGCCTCTGCTTCCAAACGCCAATGCTCCCTCCGCCTTGATCGCGGCTTACGGCAAGTTCACCTTTGAGGACCGCAAGGGCACGCATTGGTTGTTCCGCGGTCCACACCGCGGGGAGGTAGGACAGGGCACGCAGCCGAGCTTCGGCATGAAGTTCTATTACCATCAGCGGGAGGACTTTGATTTCCCCGCCCTTGCCCTGAACGCGCAGCCCGCACCGGGCAGCATCCAGCCTTTCATTGCGAATACCGGTGGCGGCTCTTCTGTGACGCTAACCTATCTGCCCAAGTGGCCGGACGACACATCCCTCCCGGTCGCGCAGCGCAGCGTGGTTCCTGAACTGATGATGGCGGAAACCCTGGGTAAACAGAAGTCCAGCTATACCAATGGTGGCGGCCTGCCCCAGGTGCTCGGCCAAAGCAGCGCCCAGGTGCTCTATCAGCAATCGATGGCGAGGAAGCTGAATGCCGCGTCGGTGGCCTTGCACGATCCGATTCGAGCGAAGACCTCGGCGATGGTCAAGCTGCCCCCGGGGCTGCGGACTAGCGACTACGCCGGCAAGACCTACTTCCAGGGCCTCGCGCCCAACCTCCAGAACCGTTTCTACTACGATTCCCTCCAGAAACGATTGGAGCTGATCGGCGAGTTTGTGGACGAGGTCGCGACGGAAGATTATTTCAATCTCAACCAGCTCAGCCAGCAGGATGTGGCGGCACTCAAGGCACTTCTCCCAGCGGCTGCCGACGCTGCGGACAGGACGTTATGGGATAACGCGATCGACGGGCTCTCGACCAAGCTCGAGACCTTCCGGGAGAGCGCCACGGTGCCGGACACCTATGTGGTGAATGCCGGGCTGGATCAGACGATTCCGGTCATGGGGCGTTCCGATATCACCGATCCGGACACGGCGGTGGCTGGGTATGCCTTGAGTTCAACGGGTGAAGGCACTGGTTATGTGACGCTGGTGTTCGGCAACGGCAGGGCCTTCACGGATCCGGGTGATCCGGTGCAAATGCAGATCATCAAGGTGGTGCCCGACCTTTACCCCGGAGACCTCAAGGTGCTGCTTTCGTCGAATCCGCTCGATGAGAAAGTGACCGTGCGGCACAGCGGCGACTACGGTGGCCAGCCGGAGAACTTTGAGTTTCGCTACCGCTATGCCTTCAACGACAGCAGCGGCCAGGCACCGGTTCTGCCGACCGGCAACACCACTCCGATCGCTGCCTGGATCGATCCCGATAACACGCCCTACACCCTCGGTGGCTCGATTCTGGTGGGGGCTGACCCGGCTGCGGTGCTCAGCAATCCCGCGGTGCTGATGGGAGATGTGAATTTCACCATGAGCTACCGGCTCAAGGCGCAGGGCACCACGCCCGCAGGGGCGTGGTCGAATTGGACCCGCTCGTCTCTCGTTGAAGGCTGGATCAAGCGCGTGCTCGCCAAGATCACGCCCTTCAATCAGCGGATGACGGATCTCTACAGCAACTCGATCAACACGGACGTCTCCCTCCTCACGCAAGCCGGCACCCGATGGGAGGGAGACATTGCCCTCAATATGGAGAACATCAACGATGTCGGGCTGATCGAGATCTACGAAACCGTGCTCAACCGCGGCAAGGGTTTCACGATCAACTCCGACCTCGACACCGCGAGTACTAACAATGCGTTGATCCTTGCCGCCGGTTATCTCAACGACCTTTACACCATCCTCGGCAACGAGGCCTACGCGGATGCCGCCAATCCGACGATCTCTGTCGACGACAAGGACAGCGTGACTGAGGTCAACACCAGCCGCTTCGCGTTCGAGGGCCAGGTGGCCAGCTCGCTTGATGAGGAACTCGCCCTGCTGCGCGGGCGGGATGACTTCAATGCTCAGGGCACGGCGCTGGCCCCGGCATATAATCGGCTCTGGTGGAACTACACCCGCGGAATCAACAGCGGGGAGGCACTCTATGCGGTGAATTACAACATCAGCGAGAAAGCGGGCTCCAGCACCGCCGACGGCAATGTCGATGCGGCGGATGCCCAGCGGATGTTCCCGCAGGGTCATGGTGATGCCTACGGCCATTATCTCACCGCGCTCAAAGGTTACTACAAGCTGCTCACCCACCCTTATTTCACGTGGACTCCCAGCGCGGAGACGGTGACGGTGCTCGGCGTGCCGGTGTCGGTTGACTACAAGGATGAGCGGAAATTCGCTGCTGCTGCCGCCAATGTCGGCCGTACCGCCCAGCAGGTGCTCAGTCTGGTCCATCGCCAGAACTACAAGGACGATCCGAATGCCGGTTGGTCGCAGTTTCGCGATGGGAAGGTCAATTCCCGCACTACGGTGGTGCGTCATCAGGGCCTCGATGAAACCGCCAGCCGCTCGACCCAGGGTGCCTTCTTCCACTGGATCGCCGGCAATGCGATGCTGCCGGATGTGGATAACAATCCCAATCACAGCGGCGTGCAGATTGTGGACCGCACCACGGTGCCGGAACTCAACGAACTGCCTTCCTTGGCGCTCAGCTACCAGACGACGATGGACTCCGCCAACGACCGCCTCAATCCGCTGGGCCTTGCCCCGGGAGCGATCGCGTTCGATCTCGACCCGTACTGGAACAACTCGCTAGGCCAGGAACTTGCAGGCGTTGAGGGAGGAGCCAGCCACTATGAGCAGATTTCGGCACGCGCCCTGCGCGCCCTGAACAATGCCGCGGGCTCGTTCAACCAAGCTGCCACCATGACGCGTCTGCTGCGCAACCAGGAGAACCAGATCAGCGACCAGCAGACGGCCATCGAGGACGAGGAATATGCGATGCTTCAGGAACTGAAAGACATCTATGGCATGCCGTATGCCGGTGATGTCGGTCCCGGGAAGATTTATCCCCAGGGATATGAAGATCC
>JAIXVE010000286.1 GCA_027483175.1 Verrucomicrobiaceae bacterium
GGCGTGCCGATTTTTGACGGGAAGACCCTTGAGGGATGGGATGGGGATCCGCGGTTCTGGAAGGTCGAAGATGGGTGCATTACGGGGCAGACGACGGCGGAGACGCCGACGGAGGCGAACACGTTTCTGATCTGGTCGCGCGGGGAGGTGGATGATTTTGAGCTGACGTGCGAGTACAAGCTGAATGGAGGGAACAGCGGGATTCAGGTGAGGAGCTTCCGGTTGCCGGATCGGAAGTGGGGGGTTGGCGGGTATCAGGCGGATTTCGAGGCTGGGGACACTTACAGCGGGATTGTTTATGGTGAGGCGTACCGTGGGATTCTGGCGAATCGCGGGGAGCGGACGGTGATTGGGGCGAACCATCAGCCGACGGTACAGGAGAAGGTGGGGGACAGCGCGGAGATTCAGAGTGGGATCAAGAAGGACGACTGGAACACGTACCGGATTGTGGCGAAGGGGTTTACGATTGAGAATTACATCAATGGGAAGCTGACGGCGGCGGTGACGGATGAGGACAAGGAGATGCGGCGGCGTGGCGGGTTGCTGGCGCTGCAATTGCATGCTGGGCCGGCGATGAAGGTGCAGTTCCGGAATGTGAAGCTGCGTCGGTTGCCGATGGAGGGGGTGAAGAAGGTGGTGTTTGTGGCTGGGCGGGTGAGTCACGGGCCAGGGGATCACGAGCACCGCGCGGGCTGCATGCTGTTGAGCCGGTTGCTGAATGAGAGTGCTGGGGAGCGGGTGTATTCGACGGTGTATTCGAATGGATGGCCTGCGGATCCGACGGTGTTCGACAATGCGAATGCCCTTGTGATGTATTCGGATGGTGGTGGTGGGCACATGGTGGTGCCGCATCTGGCGGAAGTGGAAGCGGCGCAGAAGAAGGGGATGGGGGTCGGGTGCATTCACTATGCGGTTGAGATTCCGAAGGGGCAGGGCGGTGATTTGTTCATGAAGTGGACGGGCGGGTATTTTGAGACTGACTGGTCGGTGAATCCGCACTGGGATGCGAGTTACGGGAGTCTGCCGCAGCATGAAGTGACGCGCGGGGTGAAGCCGTTCAAAGCGAATGACGAGTGGTACTATCACATGCGGTTCCGGGAAGGAATGGCTGGGGTGACGCCGATTCTGACGGCGCTGCCGCCGACGGAGACATTGAATCGCGGCGATGGGCCGCACAGTGGGAATCCGGCGGTGCGGGAAGCGATTGCGAAGGGGGAAGCGCAGCACCTGATGTGGGTGGCGGAGAATGGGGAAGCGGGGCGCGGGTTCGGGTTTACGGGGGCGCATTTCCACCGGAACTGGCAGAATGATGATTTCCGCAAAGTGGTGATGAATGCGGTGTCGTGGATTGCGCGGGCTGAGGTGCCGGCGAATGGGATTGAGACGAAGGCGCTGACTGATGACGAGATGAAGGCGAATCTGGATGCGAAGTAAGCGTTAGAAGAGATTACGAAAAGTCCCGGCCCTTTTGAATGGGGGCCGGGACTTTTTTTGTGAGGATGTGGTGGCGGCGAGGTGGCGGAGAGGTTGGGGTGGTTTTGGTTCGGTGGCTGCCGCTGGGTAGAGGGGCATTGGGCATTGGGCATTGAGGGTCACAGGCAAGATGCCCGTGCCACTTTGCTGGCTACGGCTTCCAGGTCACAGGCGAGACGCCCGTGCCACTTTGCTGGCTACGGCTTCCAGGTCACAGGCAAGATGCCCGTGCCACTTTGCTGGCGGACTACACTAGGTCACAGGCGGGACGCCCGTGCCACTTTGATTTTTCAAAGGCTGGTTAGTTTTCCGGGGAGGCGAGGGCGTGTTTGAGGACATCGTCGACGGTTTTGACGAAGATGATGCGGACCTTCTTTTTGACCTCGTCGGGGATGTCTGGGGAGTCCTTGCGATTGGCGTCGGGGACGAGGATGGTGGTGATGCCGGCGCGGAGGGCGGCGAGGGATTTTTCTTTGAGGCCGCCGATGGGGAGGACCGTGCCGCGGAGACTGACTTCGCCGGTCATGGCGAGGTCGTGGCGGACGGGTTTGCCGGTGTAGAGGCTTGCGAGGGCGGTGAACATGGCGACGCCGGCGCTGGGGCCGTCTTTGGGGACGGCACCTGCGGGGACGTGGACGTGGACATCGTTCTGGCCGAACGAGCGGCCGGGGATGCCGAGGGCGTCCGAGCGGCTGCGGACGAGACTCATGGCGGTCTGGACGGATTCCTTCATGACATCGCCGAGCTGACCGGTGAACTGGACGGCTCCTTTGCCAGGATAGCGGAGGGCTTCGATGTGAAGGATATCGCCGCCGACGGGAGTCCATGCTAGGCCGGTGACGACGCCGGGGCGGGCGATGTCGAGTTTTTCGTCGTGGATGAAGCGGGGCGGGCCGAGGATGGCGGCGGCTTCGTCCGGGGTGACGGCGACGGAAGTGTCAGGGTCGATGGCGACCCTTGCGGCGACGGCGCGGCAGATGGAGGCGAGCTGACGTTCGAGATCGCGGACCCCGGCTTCGCGGGTGTAGTCGGCGATGAGCGAGTCGATGGTGTCAGGGGAGACCTTGAGGTGTCTGGTTTTGAGCCCGTGTTCGCGACGCTGGCGCGGGAGAAGGTAGCGGGTGGCGATGGCCTTTTTCTCGCGGGCGGTGTAGGAGCTGAGTTCGATGATTTCGAGTCGGTCGCGGAGGGCGTGGGGGATGGTGTCGGCGGAGTTGGCGGTGGCGATGAAGAGGACCGAGGAGAGGTCGAAGGGGACGTCGAGGTAGTGGTCGGTGAACGTGTGGTTCTGGGCGGGGTCGAGGACCTCGAGGAGAGCGGAGGAGGGATCGCCGCGGAAGTCGCTGCCGAGTTTATCGATTTCGTCGAGGAGGATGACAGGGTTGCGGGTGCCGGCGCGGCGGATTTCGGTGATGAGGCGGCCGGGCATGGCACCGATGTAGGTGCGGCGGTGGCCGCGGATGTCGGCTTCATCGCGAACGCCGCCGAGGCTGACGCGGGAGAAGTGGCGGCCGAGGGCCTTGGCGACGCTTTGGCCGAGACTGGTTTTGCCGACCCCGGGAGGGCCGAGGAGGAGGAGGATGGGGCTGCGGCCTTTGGGGTTGAGTTTGCGGACCGCGAGGGATTCGACGAGACGGCGTTTGACCTTTTCGAGGCCGAAGTGGTCATCGTCGAGGACCTTGCGGGCGTGGACGAGGTCGAGATTGTCCTCGGTGGTGACGCCCCATGGGAGGGCGGCGAGGGTTTCGAGGTAGGAGAAGATGACTGAGCCTTCCGGGCTGCCTTGAGGGATGTGGTCGAGGCGTTTGAGTTCGCGGTCGGCCTGTTCGCGGGCGGCGGCGGGGAGTTGAGCGGCGTCGAGTCTGGCGCGGAGTTTGCCGAGTTCGTCGGTGGCTTCCTGCTGGCCTTCGCCGAGTTCTTTTTCGATGGCTTTCTTTTGTTCGCTGAGCCATGCGCGGCGCTGCATTTCGCCGAACTGGGATTGGACGTCCTTCTGGATTTTGTCCTGGAGTTCGGCGATCTGGATTTGTGAGGCGACGGCGAGCTGGAGGGAACGGACGCGTTTTTCGACGCTGAGTTCTTCGAGGAGGCCCTGACGGTCGGCGAGGGGCATGTCGATGCCGCCGGCGATGAAGTCGGAGAGACGACCGGCGTCGTCGATGTTGCGGATGACGACGCTGACTTGTTCGGGGACGTCGGATTTGTGTTCGAGGAGCCGGAGGGCGGATTCGCGGAGGGAGGCGGTTTCGGCCTTCCATTCCTGGGAATCGGGCGGGTTGACCGAGGCGATTTTTTCGACGCGGGCTTTGAGATAGGGTGAGGGTTTGCCTGAGGAGCGGATGACGACGCGGTCTTCGACGCTGACGATGGCGACCATGGTTTCGCTATCCTGTTTGATGATGCGCATGACGCTGGCGGTGACGCCGACCGGGTAGAGGTCTTCTGCGAGCGGTTCTTTTTCGTCGTCTTCGGTGCGCTGGGTGAAGACGGCGATGCGGCGGTCTTTTTCCGGGAGGTCGTCGATGAGTTTGCGGGAGGCGCTGCGACCGATGGTGAGGGGGACAACCATGCCTGGGAAGAGGATGGCGTTGCGGATGGGGAGGACGGCGAGGAGCGTGCCGCTGGACTCGGTGGGGCCGGCGGTGTTTTTGCCGCGTTGGATGGCACGCGCGGCGGTGTTGACGTTAATGACCAGAGCGGGGGCGTGGGGGGATTCCTTGGCGCGCGGGGGATTTGGTTTCATGGGGAGAGGGTGGGGACGCGAGCGGAGCAGGGGGCGATGTAGGAGGTTCGCGTGTGCAGCATTGGCAGATGCTGGTGAGCGAGGCAAATA
>JAIXVE010000014.1 GCA_027483175.1 Verrucomicrobiaceae bacterium
CCCGCCGTTCGGGACGTGGCCGGAGGATGAGTTTGAGCGGATGGCTGGGATGATTCGGGAGAGCGGGGCGAATCTGATCTGGGTGGGGTTGGGGTGTCCGAAGCAGGAGCGGTGGATTGGGGAGAACAAGGACCGGTTGCCGCCGGGGGTGTATTTTGGGATTGGGGCGGCGTTTGCGTTTCATGCCGGGGAGGTGAGTCAGGCTCCGGGGTGGATTCAGCGGATGGGGATGGAGTGGTTGTACCGGTTGCTGGCGGAGCCGCGGCGGTTGTGGCGGCGGTACTTCACGTACAATTCGCTGTTTGTGTGGCACAGCGTGCGAGATGCGTTGAGGGGCGGGCCGCCGGTGGGAAGTGAGAAGTGAGAAGTGAGAAGTGAGAATGGAGGCGGGAGAGGGAAAGCAGGGGTAGGGAGTGATCTGTGATTGCGGGGGCGGAGGAGCGGGTTATACGGTGACTTTCACCACTGATCTGCTGTATGCCGCACCGAGTATTTCTGCCATGGGACCGTCATTTACTGCCGCAGGTGGCGGGGTGGCTGGCGGGAGGGCATGAGGGAGGGACGCTGGATTTGTCTGAGGTGATGGTGGTGGTGCCGGCAGCGGAGGCTGGGCGGCGGTTGCGGGAAGTGCTGGCGCTGGGGGCGGCGGAGCGGGGTGGGGCGATGCTGCCGCCGCGGATTGTGACGCCGGAGGCAGTGGTGTCGCGCGGGAGTGGTGAGGAAGTGGCGGAGCGTGCGGGTGAGTTGGCGTGCTGGATGGAGACGATGCGGACGCTGACGCTGGAGGAATGCCGAGCGGTGTTTCCGGCGGATCCGCCGAAGCGGGATCAGGCGTGGGCGTTGGGAGCGGCGGCGGAGTTGCTGCGGTTGCGGCATCAGCTGGACGAGGGAGGGCTGGATTTTGCGGGAGCGGCGGAGCGGTTAGGGTCGGGGCATGAGGAGGCGATGCGGTGGCAGGAGCTGGCGGGGATTGAGATGAAGGCGGTGGCGCGGATGGAGGCAGCGGGGATGGTGGATCCGCATGGTGAGAGGATGAAGGCGGCGGAGACGGGGCGATTGCCGGAGGGAGTGAGGAAAGTGGTGGTGGCGGCGGTGCCTGATGTGTCGCCATTGCTGGCGATGGCGCTGGGGGCGATGGAGAGGAATGGGGTATCGGTGACGGTGCTGGTGCATGCGACTAGCGGGGAGAGGGACCGGTTTGACGAGTGGGGGAGACCGGTGGTGGAGCGGTGGGTGGCTTCGGAGATTGCGTTGCGGGATGCGGAGGAGGGGATTCGGGTGTTTGGGAGGCCTCAGGATGCGGCGCGGTATCTGGCGGAGGAGTGGGTTAGGGTGGAAGGAGCGGGAGGGTTGGCAGGGGCGGTGGGGAGTGCGGATCCGGAGGTGACGGCGGCGTTTCTGGAGGCTGCGGAGACGGAGGGATTGGCGGTGTATGATCCAGCGGGGAGACCGCTGGGGGTGCATGCGCTGCATTGGACCCTGCAGGTGCTACGGGATCTGATCCGGCATGACAGCATGGTGGCGGCTGGGGGATTGCTGCGGATGCCGGAAGTTTTCGAGCTGATTCCGGAGAGTGCGGGGGCGCAGTGGGTGAGGGGTGCGTGGGATAAATTTGTGAGGGTGAGATTGCCGTCGTCGGTGGGTGCGGCGCTGGTGTTGGCGGAGGCGGTGGCTGAGCGGGAGGCAGCGAGGGAGGAGGTGAGAGATGGTAGTGTTAAGAGTAGAGAACCTGCGTTGGTGGTACTGCCGGCGTTGCGGTGGCTGGTGGCGTTGCGGGAGGAGATGCGCGGGGCTGGGGAGTGCGGGGTGGTGCTGGGATTCCTGGGGCGGATGTATGACCGTGGGGGTGATGTGGAGTTCGGGGCGGCGGCGCGGGCGATTGTGGAGGGGGTGATGGCGACGGATGGGGCGTTTGTGAGGGCGGGGTTGGGTGGTGGGATGGCGGAGCGACTGGATTTTCTGCTGGAGTTGCTGAGGGGCGTGCGGGTGTACGGGCCGCGGGCGGATGGGGCGCGTGCGGTGGTGGGTTGGCTGGAGGTGCCGTGGCTGGACGATGCGGATTTGTATGTGGCTGGGTGCAATGAGGGGATGCTGCCTGACAGCCTTGCGGGGGATGCGTGGCTGCCGGACGGGGCGAGGACGGCGTTAGGGTTGCGGAACAATGCGACGCGGCTGGCGCGGGACAGTTTTCTGCTGACGGCGATGCAGGCGGTGCGTGAGGAGACGGGGCGGCTGGTGCTGATGGTGTGCCGTTTCAGTGCGGGAGGGGAGCCGCTGAAGCCGGGGAGATTGCTGTTCCGGTGCCGTGCGGAGGAGTTGCCGGGGCGGGCGATGCGGTTGTTCGGGGAGAGTGAGGAGAGCGGTGCTGGGGTGAGGCCGTCGTGGCATCGGGGGTGGCGGCTGCGGGTGCCCGGGCCGCGGTCCGGGGATAAGTTATTCGAGAGGATCAGTGTGACGCAGTTCGGGGATTATCTGCGGTGTCCGCTGCGGTTTTATCTGAAGCACGGGTTGAAGATGCAGGAGTTTGACGGGCGGCCGGCGGAGCTGGATGCGCGTGGTTATGGGAATGTGGTGCATGAGGCGATTGAGCGGCTGCACCGGACGCCGGGGGTGAATGAGACGGCGGACCGGAGGGAAGTGGAGGCGTTTCTGGAGGGGGCGTTGAGGGAGGTGTTTGAGCGGTTGTGCGGGGGATTGCTGACGGTGCCGTTGCGGATGCAGCTGGAGACGGCGCGGCGGCGGTTAGGAGCGTTTGCGCGGGTGCATGCGGAGGAGCGGGCAAAGGGGTGGCGGACGAAGATGGTGGAGGCGCAGTTTCCCGAGTTGCGTGAGGGGAGCGAGCCTGTGAGGATCGGTGGGGTGGAGATCAAGGGGCGGATTGATCTGATTGAGGAGCACCGGGAGACGGGGGCGCTGCGGATTATTGACTACAAGACTGGGAAGACGGCGAAGGCGCCGTTTGATCATCACCTGAGGCGAGTGAAGGCGGGGGAGGTGTTAGATGCGTGGCGGACGGTGGAGGTGGAGGGGAAGGAGTATGCGTGGACGAACCTGCAGCTGGCGTATTATGCTGGGGTGGTGAGCCGGATTTTCGGGGTGGATAATGTGAGTGCGGCGTACATTGCGATCGCGCCGGCGGTGCAGGACAGCGGGCTGCATGAGTTTGAGGGGCTGACGGCGGAAGTGTGTGCGGCGGCGGAGCGATGTGCGGCGGGGATTGTGAAGTCGATTCGGGCGGGGGTGTTCTGGCCGCCGGCGGAGCGGGTGGATTTCGATGATTTCCGGGTGCTGGCGCGTGACGGGGCGATGGCGGCGTTTGATCCCGAGCTGCTGGAGAAGTTCCGCGAGACCCTAACTTGAGAATGCCATGATCCCACATGAAATCATCAATGCGTCGGCGGGGACGGGGAAGACGTGGCAGCTGACGGTGCGGTGGATAGCGATTCTGGCGGCGGGGAATCCACCGGAGTCGATTGCGGCGCTGACGTTCAGCCGGGCGGCGGCGGGGGAGTTTTTTGCGCGGATCATCGGGCGGCTGGCGGCGGCGGCGGCGGATGAGGGGTCGTGCCGGAAGCTGGCGGCGGACACTGGTGCGGCGGGGTTGGATTGCGGGAGGAGTCTGGTGCTGCTGAGGCAGGTGATTGATGCGATGCCGTCGCTGCTGCTGGGGACGCTGGATTCGTTTTTTGTGAGGATAGTGAGGGCGTTTCCGTTTGAGCTGGGGCTGAGCGGGGAGTTTGCGATTCTTGATGAACAGCGGCAGAAAGTGGAGCGGCTGCGGGTATGTGAGGGAGTGTTTGCGGCGGAGGTGAGTGCGGAGGTGGCGGCGGAGCAGGATGAGTTTCTGCGGGCGTTTGATGAAGCGACGTATGGTCGGGAGGACGCGGGGATTCTGAAGAATCTGGATGGGTTCATTGACGAGTGGCACCGGTATTATCTGGAGGCGCGGGAGCCGGAGGTGTGGGGTGATGCGGGGCGGATCTGGCGCGGGCGGGAACCGGAGTTGCCGGAGGGCGGGTGGGATGCGGTGCTGGCGCGGGCGGAGGCGGTGGCGGAGGGGTTGGGCGGGCAGGACCGGCAGCGGAAGGCGTGGGAGAAACTGTTCGAGGGATTGCGCGAGTGGGTGCCGGGGTCGGGGAGCCTGCCGACGATGAACACCCTGTGGGGGCATCTGCTAGGTGCGGTGTGGGGATTGAGGGCCGGGAGGGCGGAGGTGAAGAACTATCAGATGGTGGAGGTGGCTGGGGAGGCGGCGGCGGCGATGGCGGCGCTGGTGGATTATGTGTGCCGGAGCCTGATCCGGACGAGGTTGCGGCAGACGCGTGGGGTTTACGGGGTGATCGGGCTGTATGACCGGAATTACGATGAGCGGGTGCGGCGGCGCGGCCAGCTGACCTTTCAGGATGTGCTAGGAGTGCTGAGCGGGGAGATCGGGACGGGCGGTGAGGGCGGGGGTGGGCTGGAGTTTGCGGGGCGGCAGCTGATTGATTACCGACTGGACGGGAAGTTCCGGCACTGGCTGCTGGATGAGTTTCAGGACACGAGTCGGGCGCAGTGGCGGGTGCTGGAGAACCTGTGTGACGAGGCGATTCAGGACACGGAGGGAGAGCGGACGTTTTTTGCGGTGGGGGATCCGAAGCAGAGTATTCACGTGTGGCGGGGGGCGGCTCCGGAGTTGCTAGAGGAGATTCTGGACCGTTACAATGGACCGCGGGATGAAGTGACGGGGGTGCGGAGGGGGAATCATGTGCATGAGCGGCCGCTGAATGTGTCGCGGCGGAGTTGTCCTGCGGTGATCGGGATGGTGAATGCGCTGCTGGGGGAGCGGGCGGATCTGGGGCGGTATGAGGTGCTGGAGACGGCGGTGCGGCGCTGGCGTTTTCCGGAGCATGAGGCAGCGGATGCGGGGTTGGAGGGCGGGGCGGTGGTGCTGGAGATTCCGGCGATTGAGGAAGGGGAGGATGGTGAGGGAGATGATGCGGTGTGGCGGGCGTGCGGGGAGTTGCTGGTGGAGATGCAGGTGCTGCGGCGGGGGTTGAGTTGTGCGGTGATCTGCAACCGGAATGGGAGGGCGCTGGATCTGGCGGATTATCTGCGGCGGGTGACGGGGATGGAGGTGATTGCGGATGCGGATGCGGAGATCGGGCGGGACAATCCGGTGTGCGGGGCGCTGCTGGATCTGATCGGGGCGGCGGCGCATCCTGCGGATGAGTTTGCGTGGCAGCATGTGCTGATGACCCCGTTGCGGCTGGTGATGGAGGATTGGTATGAGGTGGGTGGGGAGGGCGAGCGGGAGCGTGGGTCGAAGTTGAGGCCGATGGTGACGCGGGCGGTGCTGCTGTCGGTGCTGCACCATGGGTTTGCGGCGACCTTGCGGGAGTGGGTGAGCGGGCTGGAGAGATACTGGGTGATGGATGCGTTCAGTCGGGCGCGGGTGAGGGAACTGTTGAGGTGTGCGGCGGTGTTTGATGAGACGGGGAGTCGGGATGCGGATGATTTCCTGACATTTGCGGAGACGTGGAAGGAGCGGGAGACGGCGGCGGGGGGAGTGATCCGGGTGATGAATGCGCACAAGTGCAAGGGCCTGACATTTGATGTGGTGGTGCTGGCGGATCTGCATGACGGGAAGATGTTTCAGAGCCGGGTGGACAAAGGGTTCCGGTATGAGGATGGGCGACTGGAGTGGCTGACGATGCTGCCGGCGCGTGCGGTGAGTGAGACGGATCCGGTGTTGCGGGAGGCGCTGGGTGAGATGGGTGCGAGGACGTGGCTGGAGAGGTTGGCGCAGCTTTATGTGATGGTGACGCGGGCGCGGTGGTGCAACGTGGTGCTGCTGCCGGCGCGGAAGGCGAAGGCGAAGCCGGGGACGGGTTCGCTGGGGTTTGCGCGACTGGTGCGGGAGGTGCTAGGGAGCGAGGGATTGGAGGATTATGTGGCTGGGGGATTCCGGGCGGCGTGTGTGGCGCGGTGGGGTCGGGATGACTGGTATCTGGGGCATGCGTTGAGGGCGGAGCGTGCGGGTGCTGAGAAGGGTGGGGAGCAGGGGGATTTGTCGGTCGGGATGAAGGAGGGGATGAAGGAGGGGATGAAGGAGGGGGTGAGGATGGGACGGGTGAGGCGGCCGGTGCTGGTGAGGCGGACGGCGACGGGTGGTGGGGAGGCGGTGTTTGATGGGAGGCGGCATGCGGCGATGGCGGCGGGGAATGTGGTGCATGCGTTGCTGAGCGGGCTGGAGTGGGTGGGTGGGGAGGGGGACGCGGCGTGGCGGGCGCGGTTGGAGGCGGCGGGTGCTGGGGTGGCGGCGATGGTGGGGCGATGCCTTGAGGATCCGGGGGTGCGGGCGTTGCTGGAGCGGCCGGAGGGTCGGAGCACCTTGTGGCGGGAGCAGGCGTTTGATTATGTGGCGGGTGGGGAGCTGGTGAGTGGGGTTTTTGACCGGGTGGTGCTGCACCATGGGGAGGATGGGGTGGTGGAGCGGGTGCAGCTGATTGATTTCAAGACGGACGCGGTGGCGGATGCGGCTGAGGCGGCGGAGCGGTTGCCGGAGCGGCATGGGGAGCAGATGGGGGTTTACCGGGAGGCGTTGAGTCGATTGACGGGGGTTCCGGCGGAGAGAGTGGAGACGTGGCTGATTGCGGTGGCGGTGCCTGCGGCGGTGAAATGCCTGCATTGAGAAAGTAGACAGACACACCTTTTCGGGCGGAGCGCTTTCAAGGGGAATAGCGGTTGCCTTTCCGGATGCTCCCGGCATTCTCCACATTCCCTGAATTTTCACACTCGCCTAAAGCCGCCCCATGCTGCACTGGATACTCCGTAAGATCGTCGGTTCGAAGAATCAGCGGGAGCTGAAGAAGCTCTGGCCTGTGGTTCAGCAGATCAACAAGCTGGAGCAGGAGCTGCAGTCGAAGCCAGAGAGTGTGCTGCGGGAGAAGACGGCGCAGTGGCAGGCGGAGCTGGCGAAGCTGGAGGATTACCGGGAGGTGCAGGCGTATCTGAACCGGATTCTGCCTGAGGCGTTTGCGGTGGTGAAGAACGGGGCGCGGCGGTTGAGCGGGCGGCCGCTGACGGTGTGTGATCAGCCGATCACGTGGGAGATGGTGCATTTTGACGTGCAGCTGATTGGCGGGATGGCGCTGCATTACGGGAAGATTGCGGAGATGGCGACGGGTGAAGGGAAGACGCTGGTGGCGACGCTGCCGCTGTACTTGAACGGATTGACGGGTCGTGGGGTGCACATCATCACGGTGAATGATTATCTGGCGCGACGGGATGCGGAGTGGATGGGCTTTCTGCTGCAGTATCTCGGGCTGACGGTGGGGTGCATTCAGCATGATCAGTCGCCGCCGGTGCGGCGGCATCAGTATGCGTGCGACGTGACGTACGGGACGAATGCGGAGTTTGGTTTTGACTATCTGCGGGACAACGGGCTGGCGCAGAGCGTGGACGAGCAGGTGCAGCGCGGGCACTGGTATGCGATTGTCGATGAAGTGGACAGCGTGCTGATTGATGAGGCGCGGACGCCGCTGATCATCAGCGGGCCGGTCAAGCATGATTCGCAGCAGTATGACCGGTACAAGCCGATGGTGGAGCGGTTGGTGAGGCAGCAGGGATTGCTGCTGAATCAGATTGCGGGTGAGGCGAAGGCGCTGGGGGATGCGGGGAAGCATGATGCGACGGGGGATCTACTGACGAAGCTAAAGCTAGGGCAGCCGCGGCACCGTGCGCTGCTGCGGATGATGGAAGAGCCGGAGTACCGGCGTGCGCTGGAGAAGGCGGAATTGAATTTCTATGTGGATCCGCAGAAGAAGGCGCTGTTTGCGCTGAAGGAGGAGTTGTATTACAGCATTGATGAGAAGTCGCATGAGGCGGACCTGATGGAGAAGGGGCGGAAGTTCCTGAGTCCGGATGATCCGGATGCGTTTGTGCTGCCGGATCTGGCGACGGCGTTTGCGGACATTGATCAGAACAAGGGATTGAGTCCAGAGGAGCGACTGGCGGCGAAGGAGGCGGTGCAGGCGAAGATGGATGTGCAGGCGCAGCGGATGCATAACATTTCGCAGCTGCTGCGGGCATACTGCCTGTATGAGCGCGACGTGCATTACATGGTGGGAGCGGTGCACAAAGAAGGCGAGCCTGCGGGCGAGCCGAAGGTGATCATTCTGGATGAACACACCGGGCGGCCGATGCCGGGCCGGAGGTGGAGTGATGGGTTGCACCAGGCGGTGGAGGCGAAGGAAGGGGTGAAGATTGACAAGGAGACGCAGACCCTGGCGACGATCACGATTCAGAATTACTTCCGGCTGTATAGCAAGCTCGGGGGGATGACGGGGACGGCGGAGACGGAGGCGAGCGAGTTCCACGACATTTACAAACTCGACCTGCTGATCATTCCGACGAACCGTGTGGTGACCCGGAAGGATAACAATGACAAGATCTACAAGACGCGGCGTGAGAAGTACAACGCGGTGATCACGCTGATCAAGGAGCGGCATGAGAAGGGGCAGCCGATTCTGGTGGGGACGGCTAGTGTGGAGGCGTCGGAGACGCTTTCGCGGATGATGAAGCTGCAGAAGATTCCGCACCAGGTGCTGAATGCGAAGAATCACCGGTATGAGGCGGAGATTGTGGCGGGGGCTGGTCAGCGCGGGGCGGTGACGGTGTCGACGAACATGGCTGGTCGTGGGACGGACATCAAGCTGGGGGCGGGAGTGTCGGAGCTGGGCGGGTTGTTTGTGATTGCGACCGAGCGGCATGAAGCGCGGCGGATTGACCGTCAGTTGCGGGGCCGTTGTGCGCGTCAGGGTGATCCTGGCGAGAGTATCTTCTATATCAGTTTTGAAGATGCGCTGATGATGAATTTCGGGGCGGCGGAGCGGATGACGAAACTGATGGAGCGGATGGGATTGGAGGACGGGCAGGAGCTGGAGCATCCGTGGCTGAACAAGTCCGTGGAGAGTGCGCAGAAGCGGGTGGAGCAGCGGAACTACACGTACCGGAAGCGGACGCTGGAGTTTGACGATGTGCTGAACAAGCAGCGGACGGTGATTTACAGTCTGCGGAATGAGGCGCTGACGACCGAGGATCCGCATGCGATGGTGGTGGAGGTGATCGACGAGGCGATTCCGGCGAAGGTGCTAGGATTCCTCGAGGTTGAGGACGGGACCCCGGATTACGACGGATTGCTGCAGTGGATCAATGTGACGTTCCCGCTGCGGTTGTCGCGCGAGGAAGCGGCGCTGGAGACGCGTGATGCTAAGGGGAATGCGGAGTGGCTGACGGCGAAGGTGAAGGAAGTGTACGAGATGAAGATCGCGTCGGAGCACGAGGAGGGGATCAAGGAGCTGGAGCGTTATGTGATGCTGACGGCGATTGACCGGCTGTGGCAGGAGCATTTGTACAACATTGACAGCCTGCGGGACGGCGTGCATTTGAGGTCGTTTGCGCAGAAGGATCCGCTAGTGGAGTACAAGGCGGAGGCGTATGACCTGTTTGAGGTGCTGATGGGGAACATCCGGAATGAAGTGCTGCACAATCTGTTCCGGAGCACGACGAACCTGAGAGGGTTTGAGGAACTGCTGGCGAGCCTGCCGAGACAGTTTTCGGGTGGTGGGAGCGAGGATGATGTGGACCAGCCGGTGGCACCACCGGTGGCGGCACCACCACCGGCGACGCGCGTGGGGCCGATTCAGATGGGCGGGAGCGGGACGATCACGTTCAGCGGCGGGATGCCCTTGCGTCCAAAGAAGACGCCGGAGCAGGGGCAAGGCGAGGCGCGGCAGGGCGGCTGATCAGACGCCGAGCATGCGGCGGGCGAC
>JAIXVE010000098.1 GCA_027483175.1 Verrucomicrobiaceae bacterium
ATGATCGGACGCATGCGCACATGATTCGGGCGGGTGCGGGAGGGAAGCATGTGCTGCACACGGATCTGGGGTTGGACCGGGTGTATGTGTGGCGGTTTGACGAGAAGAGCGGGGAATTGACGCCGAGTGAGCCGGCGTTTGTGTCATTGCCGCCGGGGGATGGGCCGCGGCATTTTGATTTTCATCCGGACGGGCGGCGGTTGTATGTGATTCAGGAGGAAGCGTCGACGATCACGGTGTTTGATTATGACGGGGAGAAGGGCGTGCTAGCGGAGCGGCAGACGATTTCGAGTTTGCCGCCAGGGTATGCGGGGAGCAATTTCTGTTCGGGGATACTGGTGTCCGGGGATGGGCGGTTTGTGTATGCGGGGAACCGGCTGCATGACAGCATCGGGATTTTTGCGGTGGGTCGGGATGGGACGCTGAGTTTTGTCGGGGAGGAGTGGACGCGGGGGAATTACCCGAGGAGTTTCAGCATCGATCCGAGCGGGCGGTTTCTGTACTGCTGCAATCAGCGTGCGGACCATGTGGCGGTGTTCCGGGTGGATAAGCGGACGGGGCGGCTGGAGTTCACGGGGCATTTTGCGGCGGTGGGGAATCCGTCGGCGGTGGCGTTTGTGGAGTTGAAGGGAGGTTGAGGGGAGAGGGTGGTCCGAGGGTTGCGCGTGGCGAGGGGCGGGGTTACGGCGGGGGTGTGAATACCCTGCGTCGAACGTTTCATCCTGCTGTGATCGTGCTGTTGTTCACGGCGGCGTTCATGGCGTTGTTTTTTCTGTGGCCGATTCTGGTGACGGTGCAGGAGGCGTTTTTGAAGCCGCGGGCTGGGGGCGGGCGGGTGTTTACGCTGGAGTATGTGAAGCTGGTGTTCAGCAATCCGGTGTATGTGGAGGGACTGATCAATTCGCTGAAGATGGCGCTGGGGAGCACGATTGGGGCGATGGTGCTGGCGCTGCCGCTGGCGCTGCTGGCGGCGCGGTGTGAGTTTCGTGGGAAGCTGGTGCTGACGTCGCTGCTGCTGGTGCCGCTGATACTGCCGCCGTTTGTGGGGGCGATCGGGGTGAAGCAGATTCTGGGTCAGATGGGGGCGTTGAATGCGCTGTTTGTGGGGATGGGACTGATGGATGCGGGGCATCCGGTGGACTGGTTAGGGGCGGGGCGGCTGCCGGGGGTGATTGTGATGAACAGTCTGCATCTGTATCCGATTCTTTATCTGAACATCACGGCGGCGCTGTCGAATCTGGATCCGGCGATGGACGAGGCGGCGGAGAATCTGGGATGTGCGCCGGTGCGGCGGTTTTTCCGGGTGACATTGCCGCTGGCGATGCCGGGGATTTTTGCGGGGGCGAGCATTGTGTTCATCTGGGGATTCACGGAGCTGGGGGTGCCGCTGATTTTTGACTACAGCCGAGTGACGTCGGTGCAGATTTTCGATGGGGCGAAAGACATGGGGGGGAACCCGCTTCCGTATGCGCTGGTGGCGGTGATGCTGGTGATCAGCGTGCTGCTGTTTCTGGCGAGCAAGCTGGCGTTCGGGCGGAGTGATTATGCGAGTGCGGGGCGGGCGAGCATGGCGGCGCAGCTGAAGGTGCTGCGGGGATGGAAGGGGATGGCGGCGGCGGGGTTTTTTGCGCTGGTGATCTTTCTGGCGGTGCTGCCGCACATCGGGGTGGTGCTGACCTCGTTTTCGGGGGACTGGTATGGGACGGTGGTGCCGGCGCATGGGACGATGCAGCATTACCGGGATGCGCTGGGGCACAGCCTGACGGTGCCGTCGATTCAGAACAGCCTGAAGTATGCGGGGCTGGCGACGGTGTTTGACTGTGTGCTAGGGTTTACGATTGCGTGGATCACGGTGCGGACGAAGCTGCCGGGGAGGCATCTGCTGGATGCGCTGTCGATGCTGCCGATTGCGGTGCCCGGGCTGGTGCTGGCGTTTGGTTATCTGGCGATGACGCGGGAGGGGCAGGTGTTCCGGTTTCTGATAGGGCCGAATGATGATCCGCTGCTGCTGCTGGTGGTGGCGTACAGCATCCGGCGATTGCCGTATGTGGTGCGGAGTGCGAGTGCTGGATTGCAGCAGACGAGTCCGGTGCTGGAGGAAGCGGCGCAGAATCTGGGGTGTGCGCCGCTGAAGGCGATCTGGCGGGTGACGCTGCCGCTGATTTCGGCGAATCTGATAGCGGGGGCGCTGCTGGCGTTTGCGTTCGGGATGCTGGAGGTGAGTGACAGCCTGATTCTGGCGCAGAAGCGCGAGCATTTTCCGATCACGAAGGCGATTTACGAATTGTTCGGGAATCTGGGGAATGGGGATGCGCTGGCGAGTGCGCTGGGGGTGTGGGCGATGGTGTTTCTGACGATTACGATCAGCGGGGCGGGGTTGCTGCTGGGCAAGAAGCTGGGGGCGCTGTTCCGGGTGTGAGGGTTGTCAGGAATCGATGAGTCGGTAGCCGATGGCGGGTTCGTTGATGATTTGCGGGCCGGTGGTGCCGAGTTTGCGGCGGAGGTGGCTGATGTGGACGCGGAGGGCCTCGCTTTGGTCGGAGAGTTGGGCTGGCCAGACGCGGCGGATGATCTGGCCGAAGGTGACGATGCGGCCGGCGTGCTCTGCGAGGGTGTGGAGGAGGGAGAACTCGGTGGGCGTGAGTTTGAGGCGGTCACCGGCGAGGGAGGCTTCGTGGTGGAGGAGATTGAGTGTCAGGTTTCCTGCGGTGATTTCGGGGTTCTGGCGGGTGAAGCGGCGGCGCTGGATGACGGCGAGGCGTGCGAGGAGTTCAGCGGTGCCGAAGGGTTTGGTGACGTAGTCGTCAGCGCCTGCTTCGAGGGCTTCGACCTTGAGGGCTTCCTCGTCGCGGACGGAGAGGATGAGGACGGGGACCTCGCTCCATTCGCGGAGACGTTTGAGGACGGAGAGACCGTCCATGGCTGGGAGGCCGAGGTCGAGGAGGACGGCGTCGGGGCGGAGGAGGGCGATGTGCTGGAGGCCGGAGGGACCGTCTTCGGCTTCGTGGACCTCGTAGTTGCGGGATTTGAGGACCATGGAGAGGAGACGGCGGACCTGAGGTTCGTCGTCGATGATGACGACCTTGTTCATGTGGAGAGAGGGGCGGCCTGGGCGGGGAGGCGGATGGTGAAGCAGGCCCCGCCGTCGGGGTGATTGCGAGCGGAGATGTCGCCTTTCATGGAGCGGACGAGACCGCGGGCGATGGCGAGGCCGAGGCCGGTGCCGCCGGCGTGGACGTCCGGGCCGCGGTAGAATTTGTCGAAGACGGCGTTTTCTGCGCCATCGGGGATGCCTTGGCCGTGGTCGCGGACGGAGATTTCGAGGAAGTTGGCTAGGAAGGCGGCGGAGATTTCGACGGGTGAGCCTTGAGGGGAGTAGGAGGCGGCGTTGTGGAGGATGTTCGAGAGGGCCTGGGCGAGGAGACGGCTATCGAGTTTGAGGAGCGGGAGGGAATCGAGGCCGGAGATGAGGAGCGGGCGGGAGCGGAATTCCTCTTCGAGGGGAGTGGTGGCGGCGCGGATGACGTCGTGGAGTTCTTCCCAGTTGAGATTGGGGCGGAGGGCATCGGCTTCGACGCGGGTCATGCCGAGGAAGTTATCGACGATGTGCTGGAGCCTGCGGGTGGCGGTGGTGATTTCTGCGGTGTAGGGGTTAGGGGAGGCGAGGCCGTCGAGGGCGGTGCGGATGATGGTGATGGGGGTTTTGAGTTCGTGGGAGACGCTGTCGAGGAGAGTGCGGTGGAGGCGTTCGCTTTCTGCGAGGAGGTTAGCGCGGTGGCGTTCGGCGAGGAGGGATTCGCGTTCGCGGTGGTGGCGTTCGAGGGCGTCTTCGCGCTGGCGGAGATTGGAGGTGAGGTGGCCCATGCTGAGGGCGACGATGAAGAAGAGGGCGAAGATGGCGAGGTCGCCTGGGTTCTGGATGAGGAAGGTGAACTGGGGTTGGAGGAAGACGAAGTTCCATGTGAGGGCGCTGAGGATGGCCATGAGGATGACCGGGCCGCGGTGCCAGCGGGTTCCTGCGAGGACGATCGCCATGAGGAACATGAGGGCGGAGAAGAGGTATCCGGTCTGCGGGAGGATGGCGCGGCAGGCGGCGGCGAGGGAGAAGACGACGGCGAGAGAGCCGCTGTACTGGGCGACGAGGGCGAGGGAATCGGATTCTTTTCTGGCGGCGGCGTTTGGTTCCATGGAGGGGAGCCGGGATCAGATTTCGACCTGCTGGCCCAGTTCGATGACTCTGCCTACGGGAATCTGGAAGTAGGAAGCGGGTTGCTGGGCGAGACTGCTGGCGAGGGCGAAGAGGTGTTCGCGCCAGCGGGCCATGCCTGGGCGAGCGGAGGGGACGATGATTTCGCGTCCGGTGAAGAACGTGGCGTGGTCCGGGTTGATGTCGAGGCCTAGGGAGTTGCACTGGCGGAGGAGACGGGGGACATTTGGTTTCTGCATGAAGCCGATGCGGCCGGTGACGCGCCAGAAGCCGGTGCCGACTGGTTCGATGGAGAGGCGGCGGCTGGGGAGGATCCATGGTTCGTCGAGGACCTCGATGGTGAGGAAGATGACGCGCTGGTGGATGGCTCCGAAGTGTTTGAGACTGTGGAGCATGGCGATGGGGGTGCGGCCGCGGGTGCTGGTGAGGAAGATGGCGGTGCCGGGGACGGTGATGGGAGGGCGGCGGTTGAGGGATTCGACGAGGGCTTCGTGGGAGAGAGCGGACTGGTCGAGGCGGGCGCGGACGAGTTTGCGGCCGGTGGCCCATGTGGTCATGACGGCGAAGATGAGTGCGCCTGTGGCGATGGGGAACCAACCGCCGTGGAAGAATTTGGTGAGGTTGGCGGCGAGGAAGCCTGCTTCGATGATGCCGAAGATCGAGCAGACGGCGAGGGTGGCGGGGAGGGACCAGCGCCAGAGGAGACGAGCGACGAAGCCGAAGAGGATGGTGGTGATGAGCATCGTCATGGTGACGGCGACACCGTAGGCGGCGGCGAGGTTGGAGGAGGAACGGAAGGTGACGACGAGGGCGAGGCAGGCGAGCATGAGGGCCCAGTTGACGAGGGGGATGTAGATCTGGCCGCGGGCGTGTTCGGAGGTGTGGCGGATGCTGATGCGTGGGAGGTAGCCGAGTTGGACGGCGCTGAGGGTTAGGGAGTAGGTTCCGGTGATGAGGGCCTGGGAGGCGATGACGGTGGCTGCGGTGGCGAGGAGGACGAGGGGGAGAGTGGCCCAATGGGGGGCCATCTGGAAGAACGGGGAGCGGGCGGCGTCGGGGTTGGAGAGGAGGAGAGCGCCCTGGCCGAGATAGTTGAGGGCGAGGGCTGGGAAGACGAGGTAGAACCATGCGCGGCGGATGGGGCCTGGGCCGAAGTGGCCCATGTCAGCGTAGAGGGCTTCGCCGCCAGTGACGGCGAGGAAGACGCTGCCGAGGATGACGAAGCCGGCGTGGCCGCTGGTTGTGAGGAAGTTCCAGCCGTGGATGGGGTTGAAGGCGGCGAGGATGTCGGTGTTGGCGGTGAGATGGGAGCAGCCCATGGCGGCGAGTGTGAGGAACCAGAGGGCGGTGAGGGGGCCGAAGCATCTGCCGACGCGGTCGGTGCCGAGGAATTGGGCGGAGAAGAGGGCGATGAGGATGACGGCGGTGATGGCGACGATGAGCCACTGGCGCTGGATTTCCCATGTGGCGGCGGCGTCCGGGAGAGTGGGTGGGGTGCCGAGGAGACCGCCGTCTTTGAGGCCTTCGACGGCGCTGAGGACGGAGATGGCCGGTGTGATGATGCCATCGCCGAAGAGGAGGGCGGCTCCGGCGAGGCCGAGGATGATGATGCAGGCTCTGCGGCGGGATTGTTCTGAGAGCCCGTGAGCGGCAAGGGCCATGAGGGAGAGGATGCCGCCTTCACCTTTATTGTCGGCGCGGAGGACGCAGACGAGGTATTTGATGCAGATGAGGAGGATCAGGGACCAGAGGATGAGCGAGACGACCCCGAGGATGTGAGCGCGGGAGGGGTCGATGTGGTGCGGGCTGGCTGGGCTGAAGCATTCGCGCAGCGTGTAGATGGGGCTGGTGCCGATGTCGCCGAAGACGACGCCGAGGGCGGCGATGACGAGGGTGGTGACGGACAGCTTGTGGAGCCCGTGGTGGTCGTGGGAGGATTCGGAGGATGGTTCCCGGGGAGGATTCATGGCAGTGCCGCAAGGTGGGTTGCTGGCGTGGGGATGCCAGTGAACGCCCTTGGGGAACCTGTGAAGAAAGTGTGAAGCGTGGGGTGGGGTGCGTTACGGAGCCAGTGCGACTGGATTCCGCTGGGTGCCGAGGCCTGCGACAGAGGCTTCGACGAAGTCGCCGGGTTTGAGGAATTCGGGAGGGTTGGCGCCTGCGCCGACGCCTGAGGGGGTGCCGGTGGAGATGACGTCGCCGGGGAGGAGCGTCATGAAGCGGCTGATGTAGCTGATGAGGAAGGGGACTGGGAAGATGAGGTCGGCGGTGGAGCTGTCCTGGCGGGTGTGGCCGTTGACGGAGAGGGAGAGGTCGAGGGCGTCGGGGTTACCGGCTTCGTCTGGGGTGACGAGGATGGGGCCGAAGGGTGCGAAGGAGTCGGCGCTTTTGCCTTTGGTCCATTGGCCGCCGAGTTCTTTCTGCCATGCGCGTTCGCTGACATCGTTCATGATGGCGAAGCCGGCGACGTGGTTGAGGGCGTTGGATTCGGAGACTTGGGAGGCTTTGGTGCCGATGACGATGGCGAGTTCGACTTCCCAGTCGGTTTTGGCGGCTCCCGGGTGGATGAGGATGGGGTCGAAGGGGCCGGACCACGCGGAGGAGGCCTTCTGGAAGAGGACGGGTTCGGAGGGGATGGCGGCACCGGTTTCGAGGGCGTGGGCGCGGTAGTTGAGGCCGACGCAGATGATTTTGGAGGGTCTGGCGACGGGCGGGCCCCAGCGGACGTGGTCGGGGATGCGTGGTGCGGAGGCGGCGCTGGATTCGAGCCATGTGCGGAGACGTTCGATGCCGTGGTCAGCGAAGAAGGCCTCGTTGAAGTCGGAGGTGACGGCGGAGGCGTCGATGCGTTCGGAGCCAAGGAGGACACCTGGGCGTTCATTTCCCGCGGAACCGTATCGGATCAGTCTCATGGGGACAGATGGGGCGGTGGCATAGTGGGTGCAACCATCAAAGCAAACCAGCCATGACCCGCCGCCAATTTGTCCATACTTCTGCTGCCACCCTGTTGTTGCCTGCTGCTGTGCGAGCGGAGGGGGCGGGGAAGTGTTATGAGTTGCGGGTGTATGCGGCGCATCCTGGGAAACTGGATGCGTTGAATGCGCGGTTCCGGGATCACACGTGTGCGCTGTTCAAGAAGCACGGGATGACGAACGGCGGGTATTTCATGCCTGTGGAGAACGCGGAGAGGAAGCTGGTGTATTTCCTGTCGTATGCGGACCGAGCGGCGCGGGATGCGTCATGGAAGGCGTTCATGGCGGATCCTGATTGGAAGCGTGCGGCGGCGGCGTCGGAGAAGGACGGGCCACTGGTGGCTAAGGTGGAGTCGCTGATTCTTGAGACTACGGATTTTTCGCCTGAGTGCAAAATGGAGCGGAAGACGCCGGAGCGGGTGTTTGAGTGGCGGACGTATACGACGCGTGAGAAGCTGCTGCCGAATCTGCTGGAGCGGTTCCGTGGGAATACGTGCGGGTTGTTTACGAAGCACGGGATGACGAATGTGATTTACTGGACGCTGGCGTCGGGGCAGCCGGGGGCAGATGTGACGCTGACGTATCTGCTGGCGCATGCGTCGGCTGAGGCGGCGGCGGCATCGTTCAAGGCGTTTCGTGCGGATCCGGAGTGGACACGGGTGCGGGAGGCGTCGGAGAAGGCGGCTGGCGGGAGTCTGACGGTGGCGGACGGGGTGAAGAGTGTGATGATGGTGCCGACGGATTATTCGCCGCTGGCGTGAGGGGGGGAAATTGGTGGATTTTGGAGTTGCGCGAGGGGTGTGAAACGGTTAATTTCTGCGAGTTGACTGAACCACGCGCCCATTGCCTGACCGTTGCTCTGCTGCGTTGCATGATGATGCCCGCAGGCTGCCCGGTCGTTTTGACTTTGGCGGAAGGCCGGACAGAGCGGCAGGATGCGACCTATTGATCGGATGACGGGTATTGATGTGATTCAGTTTCGTACTCCTACCGGGCTATCCGGTCGAACCCCTGCTGCGCCCGTCGCGCGGCGTTTCAGTTGAAACACCAACCTGCTCACGCTTATTCCTGCATATCCTTCGAGAAACCAGCCGTCCCGGGCCCGGGACACTACCCGGGTGAACGACCGCATCCGGGCTCCCCGCATCCGTGTTGTCGACGGGAATACCGATCAGCAGATTGGGATCATGACGCCGCAGGAGGCGATTCAGATTGCGCGTTCGCGGGGGCTTGACGTGGTGGAGGTTGCGCCTGAGGCGAAGCCGCCGGTGTGCAAGATCATCAGTTACGGGAAGTGGAAGTACGAGCAATCGAAGCACCAGAAGGACAAAGGGAAGCAGAAGGGTGGGAAGGTGAAGGAGATGAAGTTCCGGATCAACATTTCGCCGCACGATTACACGACGAAGATGATGCATGCGGAGGAGTTTCTGGATGAGAGCAACAAGTTGCGGGTGGTGTGTCAGTTTCGTGGGCGTGAGATGGCGCATCCTGAGATTGGGATGCGGCTGATGAATCGTGTGATTGAGGATTTGAAGACGATGGCGCACGTGGACATGATTCCGAAGCAGGCTGGGCGAGCGATCAGCATGACGCTGTCGCCGATTGCGCAGCATTTGCGGCACCGGAAGTTTGAGAAGCCGAAGGTGGCGTATGTGGAGGATGTGGGGGATGAGGATGACGATGATGACGAGGAGGAGCGGACGCCGCAGGTGCATACCCTGTCGATGGACGAGATCCTGTCGCAAATGGAGGAGGACGACGGGCGCCCGAAGCGCCGTCATTGAGAGAACGGCTTGAGCGGTTGCGGGATTCCTGTGGTGAGCGGGGCTGTGAAAGCGGCCTTGGGACTACGGGGAGACTGAAGTTCGTGTTTTTCGTCCTGGACGAAGTCACGGAAGACTGCCAAGCATGAACATCCGCTGGCAATTACTGGCGGATACCCCGGATGAAAGACAACCCAATGTTTCAGAACAGGAAGCGCCCGCGCCGCTATAAAGGCCGTCCGGGATCTTCGTCTGCCCCCAACTCTTCAGAATCAACCGATATGGACCCCAATACCGAAGAATCCGGCGAACTTCCGATGGAAGTCGTCCAGGACATAGCGGAGGCGGTCATGGCGGAGCAAGCCTCTGACGCGCCTGCGTCAGAAGGTGGCGCTGCTACGAACGACACCCCCTCCAATGAAGCCCCCCCGAGTGAATCCATGCCACCGCGGCATTCCCGAGACCCGCAGGGGTCTGGTGGGCGTCGTGGTGAACCGCGTGGTGATCAGCGCGGAGAACCCCGTGGTGATCAGGACTCGCAGCAGCGGCGCGAGTTTGACCAGCAGCGCCGCGAGCAGGAAGCGCAGCGGCGTCAGCAGGAGCAGCAGCGTCGTGAGCAGGAGCGCCTGCGTCGCGAGGAAGACACGCGTCGCCGTGAGCAGGATCGCCAGCGGCGCGAGGCTGAAGACCGTGCGCGGATGCCGGTGGACGAGCTTTGCAAGAAGGCGTGGGATATTTACCTAGCTGAAGTGAGCGAAGAGGGCGTGGAGTTGTTTCCTGACAATGATGCGCGGGAACTGGCGCGGAGGAGCTTCCGGCTTGCGGAGATTTTTCTGCAGGAGGAGTTGCGGGCGCGTCGGCCGCCATCGCCGCCGCCGGCGCGCGAGTACCGTGAGTACCGTGAGCCACGGAATGGCGGAGGTGCAGAGGGTGGACAGCCGGAGGGCCAGCAAGGCCAGTCGGGTGGTGAAGAGGCATCGGCTGCTGCTGCCGCGGCGGCACCTGCTGGTGAGTGACGGCCTGAGTGGCTGAAAGAATCATGGGAGGTCCCTTAGCGGGGGCCTCCCTTTTTTGTGGTGAGTGGGTGGGGAAGTGGGAGGTGAGAAGTGGGGGTGTGCGGATTTTGGGCAAAGTGTGGCGCATATTGCGGGAATGAAATGGGAGCGGGCATGTTCCCGTTTGCATGGGGGACGGCAACCCGAGTAACATGAAACCCAACGTTATGGACCTTACTACAACTGCATACGGCACGTGGAGCGGCGGACGCTTCATGCATTTTGGCGAACAGCTCAACGACCAGCGCTTTGCGGAGGTGATCCGTTTTGCGTATGAGCAGGGGGTGCGGACGTTTGTGACGGCGGATGTGTATGGGGTTGGGCGGGCGGATGAGATGCTGGGTGAGGCGTTAGCGGGGATTGACCGGTCGACGTACTGCCTTGTGGGGACGGTGGGGCACGACATTTACGAGGGCGTGCGTGACGGGTCGAAGGGTTACCCGCGTTTTACGGAGCCGTCGCTGCGTGGGCCTGAGGGGTATGCGGATTATCTGAAGATGGCGACGGAGAAGTCGCTGGAGCGTTGCCGGACGGATTATTTTGATCTGGTGATGCTGCACAATCCGGATGAGCGTGGGTACACGAGTGATGCGGTGTGGCAGGGGATGGCGGCGTTGAAGGAAGCGGGGCTGGCGAAGCGGTTAGGGGTTGCGCCGGGGCCGGCGAATGGGTTTGCGTATGATCTGATTCACTGTTTCGAGCGGTACTGCGAGTTGATTGACTGGGCGATGCTGATTCTGAATCCGCTGGAGCCTTGGCCGGGTGGATTGGTGCTGCCTGCGGCGGAGGAATTCGGGGTGAAGGTGCTGGCGCGGGTGGTGGATTACGGTGGGTTGTTTCACGGGGATGTGCGGCCTGGGCATGTGTTCCGGCCGGGGGATCACCGGACATACCGTCCGGCGGGTTGGGTGGAGGCGGGGTGTGCGAAGATTGACCGGATGCGGCCGATTGCGGAGAAGTACGGGTTGAGCACGCTGCAGCTGGCTGGGTTGTGGAATCTGGCGCAGCCGGCGGTGGCGAGCCTGGTGCCGACGTTCATTCAGGAGGCTGGGGAGAATGCGCGGCCGATTGAGGATAAGATTCGGGATTTTGCGGCGATGCCGGCTGGCGGGGTACCGTTTACGGCAGAGGAGGTCGAGGAGATCCGGAGCATCGGGGACAACACTGGGTGCATGGTGTTGAAGGGGGCGAGCCGGAGGCATGAGACGAGCGAGCGGCCTGACGAGTGGGCGATGCGGCCGGAGTTGGAGGCGATTGGAGCGAAGTGGGGATTGGCGTCGATTCCGTGATGGGGTGTTGAGGCTGAGGGGGGTGGAATCCTGCTTGCGCGGGGGATTGTGGTGCGCAAGTTGGGTGGAGTGATGGTTTTCCTGATGCCGCTGCGACTTATGAAGCTCTCCGACTGACTGGAGTCCGCCCGTGATGGTGTGGACGCCGGGCGGGCGGGGAGCGATCGAATGGCAATCAGGGTGGCGATGCGAGGGGATGATCCCCGGGACGTTGCGCCCTTCCGGCAGCTGAGCGGCTGCCACTGACGGATTCAACACATCATTTTCCATGCTTTCACAACCTTCGCAGCAGTATCGACCCTATCCACAGATTGAGCTTCCTGACCGCCGCTGGCCGCAGCGGGTGCTGAGTGCGCCGCCGGTGTGGTGCAGTGTGGATTTGCGGGATGGAAATCAGGCGCTGGCGGTACCGATGAATGTTTCGCAGAAGCTCGAGCTGTTTGATGCGCTGGTGCGGTGCGTGTTCAAGGAGATCGAGGTAGGTTTTCCGTCGGCGTCGAACACGGAGTTTGCGTTCAACCGGACGCTGATTGAGAAGGGGCACATTCCTGAGGATGTGACGATTCAGGTGCTGGTGCAGG
>JAIXVE010000341.1 GCA_027483175.1 Verrucomicrobiaceae bacterium
CCGACATTGGTAATGCCGAGCTTCTTGATTTCATCGACGGCCTTCACCATCTGCGTCCAGCTCGCATCGCCGTCGCCATTGACCATCACTTGGCATTCCTTCGACTCCGCCTTCAGCGCGTTCAGCTTCACGCTGAGCTGCGGCGCAGCCACCTTCTCCTTGTTGAAAAACATCTCTCCGTTCGCCATCACCGTGACCGTCGCAGTCGCCTTCTTCTTGTCAGGAGCAGAAGCCGACGATGCCGCCGGAACCTTCACCTTCATGCCCTCGTTCTTCGACATCGACAGCGCCATAAGCGTCATCGTCGCGAGCAAAAAGAACACGATGTCGATCAACGGAATGATCTCGATCTTGGCGACCTTCTTCGGCTTTTTAGCAAACTTCATGGAGGCGGTCAGGCAGCAGCTTCCGCAGTGGAAGCAATTTCATGCGTTTCCCTCGTGATCAGGCTGCGGGCGCGCGCCTTGAGCATCTTGTCGCCATTCCGCTGCACGATCAGTTCAAGCCGGGTCGCCGCCGATTCCAGATCGTGCTCCGCGTCTTCCACCATCTTGTTCAGATAGTTGAACGGAATCAGACCAGCCATCGCGATGAGCAGACCAAACGCCGTAGCAATGAGCGCTTCCGCAATACCACCAGTGATCGCGCCGCCACCCGAAAGGTCGCCCGTCACCATCGAGAACGTGTGCATCATCCCCGTAACCGTCCCGAGCAGACCAAGCAGCGGCGCAATCGTGATCCCCGTGTCGAGAATCATGAAGCCCCACTTCATGCGTTTGATTTCCTTCGAAGCAGACAGGGACAACGCGTCGCTGATCGACGTGTCGGCATGGTCCAGCGCGTAACCAAGCGCACGAGCCACATAGTCAGTACTGTTGTTACCGACCCGCGCGGCCGTATCAATGTCGTTCCGCTCCACCGCATCGAGGACAATCGCCACATCCTTTGGACGCCGACGGGTCTTCTCCCGCAGAATGAACCAGAGCCGCTGCAGCGCCGTGGATGCGACAAGGATCGAAACAAAAAGCAGCGGCCACATGATCGGCCCACCCGCGATGAAGGTGTCCGCAAGGCTGTGCTTCTTGACAAACTGCTGGATGGCTGTGCCAAGCGATGGATCAAGCGGCAGAATGCCGGATCCCGTGGACGCGAGTTGCTGGATGCCGGGAGTCATAGCGGGGTCGAGGGTGCGGATGACAGGATTGGTGGAGCCAGTCTGGCCCATCGCGATCCCGGCGGTCTTACCGTCCGGGGAGGAAAACACTGCAACTGGGCCGATCAGCGCAAACTTGCCCTTCTGAACCACCCCGGCCGCATCAACGGCCTGTCCGTCGAACCGAGTCCCGCCAATGATCTCATTCAGCCGACCCGCAGAGGTTTCCAGAAGCTTGACCTGGATCGCGAACTTCTCGCGCAGCGGCATCTCGATCACTTCCGGCGCCTTGCGCGCCGCGTCGATCTCCGGCAGATAGCGCTGCACTTCAGCAGGATGCAGCCGCCCTTCAAAACCGCGGGCATACTCGTCAAGAATATTGGAAACGACCTGATTCTCGTCAGCGCTCAGTTTGTTCGCAGCGCGCAGGTTCGTGATGTCGAGTTCCAGCTGGTTCACCTCCATCAGCAGTGGATCAAGTGCCTCCTGAAGATCCCGCAGCGCCGCCTCGCGCGCCTGCAGTTCCTTATTCAGCGGATCCTTCTCCTTCTGAATGGCCGCCTGGACTTCTCCAAGCTTCCCAAGACTGCGGTTCAGGTCTTCATTCGCCGACGCAGAAGCCGTAGCAATCACCGCAGGAACCTTCGGCGGAAGTCCCGCCCCAGGCTTGGCCGGAGTCTGGGCAAATGCCGCGGAGGCAAGACCAGTGAATAGGAAAATAACGGAAATCGGGCGCATGGTCGTGTTCATTTCACGGTGGCGGGCAGCGCGAAGACTTTGGGCGACCCGGATTTGTCGACGATCTCGATCACGTCATCCACGTCGCGGGCGATGGCATTGTTGGTCGTCCACTCCCAGCCGTTCGGTCCCGGACGTCCCGTACCGGCAAAATCTCCCGCAAGGTTCACAAAGTACGCCTGCCCTAGGCCGACATAGACCACCGTCACATTCGTCTCCCGGCCGTCCGGCAGTTTGCGCGTCTCCACCGCCTTGTGCAGCAGCGGATACACCTGATTCACTTGGTCAATCAGCCCGACACTCGCCTGATACCGGGAAGCAATCGGAATCACCTTCTCGCGACCCGCCGCCTGTTCCTTCAACGCTTCGGCCCGGGCCTTCGCAGACGCATCCAGCTGTGCCACCAGAATATCGAGCTTCTTCTCCTTCGAAATCGCTTCGGGAACCATCGCCACCGCAGAACGCACCGCAGCCTCAAGACTGTCCGCCATCTTGTTCACATCCGTCGCCGCCTCAAGAATCAGCGCCTTCTCCGCCGCCATCTCCTGCTTCTTCTTCAGCGCTTCCTCCTTCCGCTTGCGGGCGTCCGCAAGCTTCGCCTCCAACTCGGTGATCTGGCCGTTCACCAGCTCAATCTGTCCTTTGAGCAACGCCTTGCCTTCGTCCCAGTCGCGCCGCTCCTCCATGATTCGCTTCTCCGTCTCCGCCCACTTCTGCAGGGTCTCCCGGGTCTTCTCGTAACTCACCGTGTCGTCTTTCGCCGCCGGCTTCGCCGGAACGGCAGCAGGAGGCGACGCCGGTTGCTGCGCAGAAAGCAGCGCAATACCGGAAAGGAGCAGGGGAAACGCAAAACGCAGGGAATTCATGACAGCCGATTCGCTCCCATGATACACCCCCCGCCCCCGCAGCGTGCTGGGTTCGTGGTGACAATCCTGTCACTCACGATTTCGTCACATGGATGGGCCTTGACGTTTCCAACCCCCACCCCCGGACGCTCAGTGCCGGAGCGCAATGCCCGCCTTCTCGATCGGGTGCAGCCCCCGTTCCGAAAGCGCCGGCGGCGATCCATCAGGAAACATCTTCCCGGGGTTCGCAATCGTTAGCGGATCCATCGCCGCACGCACCGCATGCATCACCTCGACATCATGCACCGTGAACATCTCGCCCAGAAACGCCTTCTTCTCGAGCCCTACGCCGTGTTCGCCCGTAATGCTCCCACCCATCGCAATGCAGAGTCGCAGAATCTCCGCAGCAGCCTCCTCCGCCCGCTCAAGTGCCCCCTCAATGCGGCCGTCAAACATGATCAGCGGGTGCAGATTCCCGTCCCCAGCATGGAAAACATTCGCAATCCGGATCCCGTGCCGCGCCGCTATCTCCGCAATGCCACGCAGCGCCTCGCCAAGCCTCCGGCGCGGCACCACCCCATCCTGCACAATAAAGTCAGGACTGAGCCGTCCCACCGCAGAAAAAGCGCTCTTCCGCCCCTTCCAGATCCGCAGGCGCTCATCATCATCACGCGCATACGCACTCGTGCGCGCCCCACTCTGACGGATGATCTCATCCAGCCGGACACGCTCGCATTCCACCTGGTCGTACGGTCCTTCCAGTTCCACAATCAGCATCGCCGCCGCTTCCTTCGGATAGCCCGCCCCAACCGCAGCATCCGCCGCATCCATCGCCAGCCGGTCCATGATCTCCATCGCCCCAGGCAGAATGCCGCTCGCCACAATCGCAGAAACCGCACTCCCCGCTTCCTCGGTGCTCGCATACCCGGCCATCACCGTATGATAGCGCTCCACCTTC
Source organism: Verrucomicrobiaceae bacterium (assembly GCA_027483175.1). Lineage (GTDB taxonomy): Bacteria > Verrucomicrobiota > Verrucomicrobiia > Verrucomicrobiales > V1-33 > V1-33. The sequence continues at coordinate 3,695 of JAIXVE010000341.1, forward strand.
GGAATCAGCCGCAGCGTGATCTCAATCGCAATCCCGAAAAGCCCTTCGCTCCCGTTGAACAGTCCCGTCACGTCAGGGCCCACCCCTTCAAGGCTCTCACCACCGAACTCCGTCACCGTCCCATCCGCTAGCACCACCTTCATCCCGGTGACATGATTCGAAGTCATCCCGTACTTCAGACAGTGAGCCCCCCCGGCATTGAACGCCACATTCCCCCCAATCGTGCAGATCTGCTGACTGGAAGGATCCGGCGCAAAGATCAATCCAAACGGCGCAGCAGCCTTCGTGACACTCGCATTGAACACCCCCGGCTCCACCACCGCAGTGCGCCCCACCGGATCCAGACTCAGGATCCGGTTCATCCGGTTCAGCGCAATCACCAACCCCTTCGCACAGGGCACCGATCCGCCACTGAGGCTCGTCCCACTACCCCTCGCCGTAAACGCCACCCGATGCCGATGGCAGATCCGCACCGCCGCAATCACATCCTCAGCAGTCAGACACACTACGATCGCACCAGGAATCACCGAAAACGCTGTCAGCCCGTCAGATTCATAGGCCGCAAGATGCGCAGCCGAAGCAAGCAAGCGGTCGTCCGGAAAAACCGCACGCAGTTCCTCCATGGCCGCAGGAGTCAATACGGCAGCGCCATCGGATGGGTCAGAAGATACCATGCCACCAGCATGGTACCGCCCTCAGCCTCGCGCAACGGACGCTTCCACGGCCCATCAGCCGCCACCACTCAACCGCCACCCGCACGCCGCAGCCACGCCTGACAGTCCGCAGCCGTCTCCATGAACAGCAGCGCTTCGCAAAACGCATACAGCCCCGCTTCATCAAGCCGCCGCACCCGGGACGCCGCTCGCCCCGCCAACCCAGGAAACTTCCGCTGCAGCAATCCCAGCGCCACCCGCAGGCTCGCCTCCCGCCTTCCCTCCTCAAGCCCTCGTTCACGCCCCTCCTCACGCCCCTCTTCACGCCCGTGGATACGGCCGATCTGCACGAATGGATTGACGAGCTTTGGCATGGTCGCGAGTTCAGGTTCCGCTTGCGCAAGGTTAGCAAAGGTCTGTTCCACTTTCAAGGCCTGGCTCTCATCCAGAGGCAGGTAATAACGGACAAAGGCGGCCGCGGCCGCAAGATCATCATCCGTCAGCTTCTGGCGCACTGCCTCCGCAAGCGTCTGCACAATCGCGTGCACCTGCTGGTCCCGATTGAGCACCATCAGCGAGGTCAGCGCCAGCGCAGCCACGTTCCGGCTGCGAAGATGCGGCCCTGGATTCATCCGCCGAAATTGCAGCACCGGGCAACGCACCTCCATGCGCGCCACCCGCCCGAAATCCCAGCGCAGCAACCCCGTGCACTTCGCCTCCGCCCGCAGCGACGTCAGCAGCACCACCGGAACCACCGGAAGCCGGTACCGGATCGCATCACGCATCGCATACTCAGTCGCCCGTTCCACAATCGCCTCATGCCTTGAATGCTGGCTCTCGAAATGAATCAGAAATGCCGACTCCCGACCTCGCTGAAAAGTCTTGAAGAGCAAGTCCCCCGAGCGCCGGGGCTGCCGACCACTCCGCGGGTGCTCCTTGTCGATGTACTCAATCCGCGACAGATCCGCAAAATCATCAAGCCCCGGAAGAAAACCTCGGCAGAAATCCCGCAACAGCCGCGGCTGAAGCAGCAATTGCTTGATCAGATCATCGTGCGTCGGCTCGCCACGGGCGCTCATCAGGCACCGTCATCGCGCCAGCCAACCATGCAACCGAAAACGCGGCATTGCCGCTTATTCAGCATCACCGCAACGGACAGCACCCCCGCCTCAGTGATTGAACAGAAAGCCTGGCGTGTTGATCAGCGCCCACGCCAGATCCTGCGCCGCCGTCAGCCGCTGATTGGCTAGCTGCTGCCGACTGAGTGCCGCATCGCGGCGCAGCGAAGCCAGCATAGGATCCACCGCGACCGGCTGCTCAGCCGCAGCCACCGCATTCCGATGCTCCGCAAGGCCCTGGTCCGGAGGCAATGGCTTCTCCGCCTCCACCAGCGCCGCACGGGCGGTCGCCGTCTCCTTGTCCCCTGCCGCCAGATGATCAATCAGCGCCGCCTTCTGCTCCGGCGAACGCTTCTCCGCAGCCACCGCAAGGATCGCCGCAACGTCCCCCGGCGCTCCGAAATTCAGCTCGCCCTCGGCATCCGTCACGCTCAGCCGGAACCTCCCGATGGAGTGCTTGCCGTCAGTGTACTGCTGACGAAGCACCACCCGCAGCGAACCCGGACCAACCTGCAGCGGCTTCCCATCGACAGCACAGCTGAACACCGCCGTCTGCGTCTTCCCAACCCCGTCAGGATAGACCCCCCAGCCGTCCGGGTCCGGACCAACCCGCCCATTGATCGCGCCAACCACTTCATATTGCCCCTGCTGCGCCGTCGCTGTAGCCTTGCTGAATCGAATCGGCACCGGAGCCGCATCCGCCGGACTCGCAGGAATCCACGCGGCCTCAATCTCGCTCAGCACAAAATTTCCGGCCTCGTTGCGGCCCGGACCCTTCGCCGGAAGCGATTCGTCCGTCAGAGCTTCCAGCCGGATCCCGCTGAGACTCGTCAGCGTTGTCGGCAGCGTCACCGTGAAATCCTGCTTCCCGGACTCACCATTGGCTAGATAGCTCCCATCCATCTGCCGCACTAGCGGGTTCTTCGCCTGCGAACTCTCCGCGGCTGAAGGCGTCGGCACCGCCCACGGCGTCTGCCCCGCAGGCACCTGCTTCTCCCACTCCGGAATCCGGCCCGCAATCGCCACACGCGCCGCCTCAATCGCCGCCTTCGCCGCCGCAATCCTCTCCGCCCGCTGCTTCTCCATCTCCGCAAGCCGCGGCACCAGCGCCGCCTCATACGCCGCCAGCGCCGCCTTCGCTCCCGCAATCCGCTCGTCCCGCGCCTTCGCCGCCGCTTCCATCGCCGGCCGGAGTTCCTCCTCACGCTTCGCCAGCGCCGCCTCCAGCGCCTTGTGATCAGCCTCAATCTCCGGAAGCACCGCCGCCGCTTCCTTGATCTCAGCCGGACTCGCCGGCCGGTTCAGAATGCGCAGGTACAACTCGCTGATCAGCGTCGCATCGTCCGGAACACTCGCCGCAAGCTTCGCCAGCGCATTGTCAGGCTGAGACACCGCATCGCCAACCGTCGGCCCCGACACCAGCGCCATGATCGGCCCCAGCTGAAGATCACTGCTCCGCTCGCATTCGCACGCACTCTCCCGGACCGGCCGCCCCGCATTCGCCAGAAATCCGTCCGCCGGCCCCTGCAGGCTGTCCGCTAACTGCGACGCCCGCACATTCCCAGGCAACCCGGAATTCGATCCTGTCACCGCATGAATCGCATCGTACAGCACCTCCGCAGGCAACCGCCGCGGAATCGCATGGCTGTAATTCGTCCGGTCATCCTCATTCCACCGGTTCGTCTCCATCCCAAGCTGATAGGTCCGGCTCTGGCAGATCGTCCGGATGATCCGCCGCACATCAAACTTCCCAGCCGTAAACTCCGCCGCCAGCCATTGCAGCAACTCCGGATTCGACGGCGGATTGCCCGCCCGGATGTCATCCAGCGGCTCGATGATCCCGATCCCCGTCAGGTAACCCCACAGGCGGTTGACATAACTGAGCGCAAAATACGGGTTCTCAGGACTCGTGATCCACGCAGCCAGCGCATTCCGCCGCGTCGCATTGTCAGGCAGCGCCACACTCACCGGATACGGAAACTCCGGCGCAGCCACCTTCCCAGTCCGGTCGTGCTTCACCTCGCCCGCATCCCTATCAAGAACCGCTTCAAACAGCGGCCGCGCACCCTCCACCGCCGACCCCCCGATGTTGCGGTCTCCACTCGCAGGATCCCGCTCAAGCCCCACCCGCGCAAAATACGCCGCAAGGTGATAGTACTGATCCTGCGTCCATCGCTCGAACGGATGATCGTGACA
>JAIXVE010000018.1 GCA_027483175.1 Verrucomicrobiaceae bacterium
ACGGCGGCATTTTTTCCGGAGTTCGGGCCGTTGCGGCCGCGGGAGCATCCGGGGGCGCGGGAGATGAAGCAGCGGCGGCGCGTGTTTGATTTTTATGCGAAGGAAGTGCTGAGGTTTGCCAGGGAGGACGATCCTGGATTGCTGCCGGCGTTTCCAGGGCTGGATGGTGGTGGGGCGGGGCACTTCGGGGTCCAGAGTGAGGAATCATGGGACGATGCGCGGTGGCGTGAGATGGACGCGGGGAGTGTGCGTTGCGGGGTGTTCAGTGATGGGGCGGTGATGGTGCCGGGGGCGATCTGTGTGACGGCGGGTCGGTGGCAGGGCGTGTTTGATCCTGGGACGATGACGTGGGTGGCGTTCTGGCGTGGTGATCCGGCGAAGGCGGGGACGAGACGATTCGGGTTTCTGGAGGGCCTGCAGCCTCCGGTTATTCCGATGCATCCTGATCCGCCTGAACCGCCGCCTGGCGGTTCAGTGGTTTTCCGGGGGTGGCATCGGTATGGTGGGACGACGGTGCTGGCGTATGATGTGGACGGGGAGCGGTGGCTGGAGGCGATGCTGGTGGAGGGGGAAGGGTTGCGGCGCGTGAGGGGACCGGCGGCGGGGAGCGTGCTGGAGGCGCTGACGCGAGGTGGTCCGCAGCTGTGGCCGGATGTTTTTGTGACACGGTGGGTGAGGGGTCGCGGCGAGCCGTTTGCGGTGGACACGCTGGAATTGCCCAAGGGCGATCCATGGCGGAGCGTGTTTCATGTGAGTGCGCTGACGTTTCTGGCGGATGGTCGGGCGGCCGTGACGACGTTTGCGGGGGATGTGTGGGTGGTGGAAGGGATGGGGCCGGATGCGGAGGAAGCGACGTGGCGGAAGGTGGCGGGCGGGTTGCATCAGCCGATGGGGATCGCGGAGGATGCGGGTGGTTTGGTGGTGCTAGGGAGGGATCAACTGACGCGGCTGCATGATTTGAACGGGGATGGCGAGGCGGACTGGTATGAGAGTGCGGCGCGAGGCTGGGTGTGTCCGACGGGGGGGCATGATTATGTGAGCGGGCTGGCTCGGGATGGGGAGGGAAGGTGGTGTTTTGCGTCCGGGGTGCTGGGCGTGTGCCGGATCGGGCCGGAGGGGAAGGCGGAGACGGTGGCGACGGGATTGCGGAATCCCAACGGACTGACGGCGGATTTGTCAGGGAGACTGCTGACGGCGTCGCAGGAAGGCGACTGGGTGCCGGCGACGGGGATTGTGCAGGTGGAGGAGGGCGGGCATTACGGGGCGGGCGGGCCGCGGGACGGGGCGCTGGGGGATTTGCCGCCGCTGCTGTGGCTGCCGCGCGGGGTGGATCATGCGGCGGGAGCGCCGGTGCAGTTGAGGGGCTTGAGTTGGCCGGTGCGGGATCCGTTGGTGCATCTGGCGTGGGGGAGTGCACAGGCGGTGCTGCTGCTGCGGCAAGATAGTGGTGGGATGTGGCAGGGATGCGGGGTGCCGCTGCCGATTGAGTTTGCCGCGGGGCCGCATCGGGCGGCGGTGCGGCCGTCGGACGGGGCGCTGTGTGTGGCGGGGATGACCGGCTGGGGGACGTATGGGGCGGCGGAGGGATCGTTGCAGGCGGTGCGTTGGACGGGTGGTATTCAGGTGCTGCCGGAGCGGGTGGAGGTGAGGGAAAATGGGATTCTGATAGGGTTCAGCGGAGAGGTGACGCTGCCGGAGGGGTTTCGGGCGGGGGCACAGCAATGGAATTACCGGCGGAGTGCGTCGTACGGGAGCGAAGAGTATTCGGTGCTGCACCCGGGGCAGGTGGGGCATGACCGGCTGGAGGTGACGAGGTGTCTGCTGCGTGAGGGTGGGCGTGCGTTGTTTGTGGAGATTCCGCAGCTGATTCCCGCGGATCAGGTGCATGTGCATCTGCCGCTGCCGCGGCTGGCGGGTCGGGATTTCTATTTCACGGTGCACCGGTTAGGGCCGCCGCTGACGGATGTTCCGGGATGGAAGCCGGTGGAGAAGCGGCTGCCGGGAGGTCGGGCGGAAGGGGAAGTGGCGGCGATGCCGGTGCCGTGGGAGAAGGGTGAGCCGGGGAGGGCGCTGCGGGTGCCGGTGGCGGCGGGATTGCAGTTCGGGGTGAAGGAATTGCGGGTGAAGCGGGGCGAGCGGATCAGCCTGACGCTGGAGAATCCTGACATCATGCCGCACAACTGGGTGCTGGTGGCGGCGGGGGGCGTGGAGCGGACGGGGGCGCTGGCGGATGCGATGGTGACGGCGGGGGATGCGGTGGCGAGGCATTTTGTGCCGCCGGACGCGCCGGTGCTGGTGCATACCGGATTGGTGGCGGCGGGGACGATTGGGGTGATTCATTTCAATGCGCCGGAGAAGGCGGGGCGTTATCCTTATTTGTGCACGTTTCCTGGGCACTGGCGGCTGATGCAGGGGGAGGTGGTGGTGGAGTGATGGGGTGCTTGGGGCGGGGGCCGTAGAAGGCGATGATGCCGGAGAAGATGTGGCCGAGGTTGTCGGTGAGCCGGAAAACGCGGCCGCTGTAGCGGCAGGCGAGTCTTGCCATGCGGTCACGCCGCGTTTTGACCGGCGGCGAGGCATAAAATAGGCGAAGCAGCGGTTGTCTTTATGACAGCACATGCGCTATCATCGATTAATGCCGCCTCGAGTCGTTATCGATACGAACGTCTTCACCGCTGCGCTGCTCAGCGCCTCGGGAGCGAACCGGCGCGTGCTTCGAGCCTGCCTTCTTGATCAAGCCCGGCCGCTGATGGGGGCGGCGCTTTTCTCTGAGTACGAGGACTTGCTCGGACGCGAAGCCCTGATGTCGAAAAGCCCGCTGACCGCTCCCGAGCGCCAAGAGCTCTTCGAGGCGTTTCTATCGGTTTGCGAATGGGTGCGCATCTACTTCCTGTGGCGTCCCAATCTGCCCGACGAGGCCGACAATCACATCGTCGAACTCGCCATCGCCGGTGGCGCGGAAGCCATCGTAACTAACAATACATGCGACCTGCGAGGCGGCGAACTTTCCTTCCCGCAACTCCAAGTTCTGACGCCCGCACAATTTCTCAAAACCATCAACGCGCCATGAGCACACTGACCATCCGACTGCCCGAAGACAAACACCAGCGCCTGCGCGAATTGGCCCGCCGCCGCTCGATGAGCATCAACAAGCTCATGGAGGAACTTGCCACTATCAGTATCACCGAGTTCGACGCCGAAACCCGCTTCCGATCCCTCGCCGCCCGAGGCTCTGCCAAGAATGGCCTCGCGCTGCTTGATAAGCTGGATGCGGCGTTTACTGAGGAAGCGAAGTAATGCTTTGCGTGGCGGGGGCAGGGGAGACGTGCGGGGAGCGGATTGGGGATAATGGGTGGAGAAATCGATGTCACGTTTGTGCTCCAAAACGGCATGGAGCTGTGGCAGGATTGCGCCTGACGATGACTACGGCACCAGCACCCATGATTCAGGCAGCCTCGTTTCACACGACGCGGTGGACGCGGGTTTGCCTTGCGAAGGCGGATTCGGAGGACGGTCGACGGGCGCTGGCGGAGCTTTGCGATCACTATTATGAGCCGGTGGTTGCTTACCTGAGCGGGGTGTTTCGGGATGCCGGGGCAGCGAGGGAGATGAGCCATGCGTTTTTTGAGGAAATGCTGGGCGGCGGGGCAATCCGCCTGGCGGACGAGGGCAAGGGGCGTTTCCGTTCCTATCTGCTGGGCGCGGTGAAGCATTTTGTCAGTCACCGACGGGAAGCGGCGCGGCGTCTCAAACGTGGCGGAGGCACCGTTCATGTTTCGTTGGAGGCGGATGAAGCTGTTGAGGTTCTGGACGTCCGGCAACTGCCGCCCGACGTGGAGTTTGACCGTCAGTGGGCGATGACGGTTCTTGCGCGAAGCATGGATGCCTTGCGGGCACAATGCGTCGCCGAGGGGCGGGGGGCCTTTTTTGATTCGGTCCAGAACATCCTGAATGGCAATGCCAGCCATGGTGAGCAAACGGAGCTGGCCGGCGCGTTGGGGATGACCTTCGATGCCTTCCGCATGGCTGTCTCCCGGCTGCGGAAACGACTGCGCGACTGCGTGAAGGCTGAAGTGGCCGGCACGCTGGATGACCCGGCTGCGGTCCAGGATGAGATGGACGCGTTGTTTGCGGCGCTGGGAGGCTGAAACCTTTGTTCGGTTTGGACTTTGGAAGAGTCAGTACTCCAGCATGAGCGCCTCATCTCCACCCATGACCTGTCCTCACTGTGGTTCCGAAATTTCGTCAGGAAAATCGGCGGGGCAGTGTCCGCGTTGTCTCATGGCGCAGATCATTGCTCCGACGGAGATAGCGGGAGCGATTGGGGCGATGCCGCCGCTGACGCCTGAGGAATTGCAGCCTTATTTCCCGCAGCTTGAGATCATCGAGTGCCTTGGACGGGGCGGGATGGGGGTGGTTTACAAGGCGCGGCAGAAGTCGCTGAACCGGTTGGTGGCGCTGAAGCTGCTTGCTCCGGAGCGGGCGGGCGAACCGAGGTTTGCGGCGCGGTTTGAGAAGGAGGCGCATGCGCTGGCGGCATTGAGTCATCCGAATATCGTGGGTGTGTATGACTTCGGGCAAGCGGG
>JAIXVE010000351.1 GCA_027483175.1 Verrucomicrobiaceae bacterium
CACAAAAACTCCCTCTCCGACTTCCTCTTCCGCAACGGCAGCAAAATCGCCGGCCCCGAAGACGAAATCCTCTCCAAAAGCAAAAACTTCTGGAAACTCATCGAAGAAGGCGAACGCGCCCGCCCCGTCTGACCCGCACCCCCTCACTCCGGCGTCAGCATCCCCCGGACCCGCAGCACCTCCTTCGCCCCGAAGGAACCATACGAATCATCCGGATAAATCAGATAGCGCCGGTACGGATAACCGTGCGTCAGAATCTCCATCTTCACGGACAGTATCGACCACCCCGAGTCCCAATAACGATCTAGCCAATACCGCCCACCGTCACTCAGCCCGGTAAACTCAATCCCAGGCCTCCTCAATCCATCACGCTCCACCATCACCGGCACCGCATCCCGCACCTCAGGAACCAACGCCCGGCCCCCGCTCAGATACTCCGACATCAGACTCAAACCATCCTTGTCAGGATCATCCGTCGGAAATCCCGCCCCCTGCCCAGCCGCCGCTCTCCACACATCGAAATCATTCTCCGGTGTCAGCGGATACACCTTCAGACTCAATATCCACACCTCCGTGCTGATCGAATCCGTCGACCAGCTATACACCCCGTCGCTCCTCAACCGCACCGCCCCCGCCCCATTCCCACCCACTCCCAACGCCGCTCCCGTCACCCCATTACGAACCGTCAGCGTGCTGCTCCCACGCCACCTCAGCAGATTCCCCCCCCCAATCGCCGTCTCCAGCACCGGCCGATCCCCCTCCGTCCGCCCCCTCACAAACGCCAACCCTCCTCCACGATACCCGCGCCACCCCACCGCACGGCTCACCACCACCCCTAGCGCCTCCCCAGGTGTCACCTCCTCCAGCCGCACCCCGGACAACACCAGCTCCTGCATCCCCACACTCGTCGTATACCGCGCCGCTACCCCACCTCTCCCCGTCACCAGCTGCGTGCTCTCAGCTGTCCATCCCAGCCCGAACGACGCCGCACTCGGCACTTCCTCCAGCTGAAATAACAACGCAGGCCCTCCCATCACCACCGCCACATCCCGTTTCGCACCAGCACCCTCTACAATCTCAGGATACCTCACCCCAGCTCGCCACGCCCCCTCATACGTCACCACCGCTCGCGGCCCAGCCGGCAGCTGCGGCAGCAGCTCCAGCTCCCCTTCGCACTCAAACCCATCCAGCTCCACTAACCTCGTCGCCACCCACGTCAGATCGTGCTCCCCAGCCGCCAGCTCCACTCGGATCCGCTCCCACTCAAATCCTACCACCGCCCCAGGCCAAGGCACACTCAGACATTCCTCCCCATCCACCACCAACCCTCCACCACCCCTCATCCAGAACGTCAACACCGCCGGCCCAGCCACCCGCCCAGTTATCCGCGCAGGAGCCAGCACACTCGCCGCCCCCGACGACATCACATCTCCTCCCTCCTTCGCCGCACCCACCAGCGTCCCCGCCCACCTCCCACTCTCCGCCTCATCCCACGCCACACACCCGGAATCCACGGCCTCCACCAGCGAGATCGCCTCCTCCCCCTGAAACCGGAAATCAGCCACCCGATTCATCTCCAGCCTCCTCACCACCGGCAAATCCGCTGTCTCCAACGCTCGCTGACTCCACGCGCCTGTCGCCGTCGCCCCAAGATACGTCACCCTCCCTCGACCCGGCGTCACCACGTCCATCTGCTGAAACCCACTCCCAACCATCTGCAGATACTCCCGCCCAGGCCCCGGCGGACTCACCGTCGCCACCTGATACCGCGACACGTCTCCAAATCCGTACACTAGCCGATCATCCCCGAGAATCAGCGACCATCGCGATATCCCCGGATCATACCTCACGTCGTGCAGCGCCATCCGCTCCCCGGCACCAGAAGACACTCGCCGACACGTCCACCTCACCCGCGTCACTCCCCTCGGCAATACCAGCGTCCGATTCAGATACGTCGGCACCTGCGCCGCCGCCTCCGCCAGCATCAACCCGTTCACCTCCACCCGCCCCGACCCAGCCGCCAGCCACGTCAGCGTCCCCGGCCCAGTACACTCGGCCTCCACCCAACCCGCTTCCCCTGTCTGCAGCCGCGGCGAGATCACCGGCCGCCATTCCCCCTCACCGTACGCCTTCCACCCCACCCCACCAGTCGACCACCTCAACCCCTCACGGTCAAGACTCGCCATCGATACCGGCGGATCATACCTCAACCCGTCCAACAACCCCACCTGCGTCACCGCATTCGCCGTCGTCTGCACGCTCCGCACCCTCAGCGTCGCCGTCTCCCCCTCCACCACCTCTATCCACTGCCGGTCCAGCGGATTCCCATACACACTCGTGATCCCCGACGGCTGTGGCAAAAACGCTGGCTTCGTCGTGAGCAATCCCCCCGCCGCCGTCGTCGTCACCCCCACATCCCTCGACGCAAACGACACCAGTCCAGGCCCCCTCACCGCCGCATCAATCCACGTCTCCAGCGTCGCCGGCGGCGGCACCACCGACGACGGAGGCCTCACCGCCAGCAACTCCCCACCCCGCACCGCCAACGGCGACGCCTCCGGCACAAACCTCATCCCCGCATTGCTCCCCTGCGTCATCGTCATCCCTGCAAGATCCACCGCCGCCCCCGCTCCCGCTTCATTCAAAGCCGTCACCGCCACATTCCCCAGCACAAACGAATCCGTTCCCGCAGACCCAGCCCCGTCCCTCGTAAACCTCCACCGCACCACCACCGGCCCCTCCTCGTCCACCCGCACCGCCTCATTCAACCTCAGAAACGCCACCCCTCCTCCAGCTCTGCTGTACACATCCCGCCCGTCCACACTCACCACCAGCCGATCCCCAGCCTCCGCTCGCAATAACCCTTCCCACACCACTCTCACGGGCCCCTGCACCGTCGTCTCCAGCCACGTCGTCGTCCCATGCCCATTCGCCCCGTGCGAAACAACCGATCCCCCACCATCCCCATATCCCTTCCACACCGCATCCCCGCCAGACCGCCAACTCAATCCCTCCGCCTTCAACGCCGCCCCAATCGGCATCTCCGTCGGCGTGAACCGGATGTTCCGCATCACCGTCAACCCAATCCCATTCACCACCCGGAACTCCACCCTCTCCAATGAAGGCGTCAGCATCGCCGTATACACACCCGCATTACTCGTCGGACTCATCACATACCCAGTGTCAGGCCTCGTTAGCGAAATCATCGCGCCCTCCCACTCGAGCATCCCCGGCCCAGCCGCCGTCAGCGGCAGCGTCTGCGTCGTCCCCACACCGCCCCCCACACAAACCCACATCCGCCCCCGCCGCGCCCCGCCATCCACCTGCCGCCACGTCGTCCCTGTCCCCGTCACCGCTCCCCACCGAATCCCCGGCACCGCCAGATACTCGTCCGCTCCTACAGCAGGCACCGCCCGGTCCGCCACATACACAAAATCATCCAGCCGGTACGTCACCGCACTCCGCACCGTCGCCGCAGGCGGAAATGTGTGCCCCACCCGTATCCGCATCACCACCTCCCCCGCAGGTATCCGACACACCCTGTCACCCCCAGCCAGTATCGTCGTCGTCAGCTGCACCCCGTTCCCAAAATACTCAATCGCTCCCACATTCGTCGCCGCCACCGGCTCCGCCACCACGCTCGGCCTCACAAAACAATACCCCGGCCCGCTCAGCGTCGTCTCCACCCACGAACTCTCCCCTGCCCTCAACCGCGGACTCCCAGCCACCAGCCCACCTGCAGCTCCAGGCACCGCCACACTCCGAAACGGAGCCGACGCCAGCGTCCTCCACTCCATCCCCGGCACATCCATCCCCAACGCCACCTTCGCCGACACCATCGGCGTCTCCGCACGCCACGACACCATATCCACCATCAGCCGACTCTCCCGATTCGATCGCGTCGTCGCCCGCAGCGTCACCGTCCGCTCCCCCGCAGGCACCGTCACCACATCCGATGACGCACTCACCGGCACCCCATCCAGCAGAAACGCCACATCCGACGACCCCGTCACATCCTTCCTCCTCATCGTCAGTAACCCTGGCCCGTTCACCACAAAATCCAGCGTCTGCGCCGTCGCCCCCAACACCCCGGAAACCACCGCATCCTCCCCGTCCACCGCCAGATGCCGCCCGCCAATCCCCACCCAACCTCCCGTCACCGCTCCCAGCCGCACCCCACCAGCTCCCGCCACATCCAACCCCTCCGCCAACCCCACAGGCCGCAACACCACCACAGGATTCCCCGCCGCCACAAAACTCGCTCCAGCAATCGGCCGAATCTCCAATCGCTGCGGCGTCACCGGCAACTCCCGCCACAACGACACCGTCGCCGCCACCTCCTCTCCCCCTAGCCTCACCAGCGCATTCGGCACCCCCATGTACAAATACCCAGGCCCAGCCACCGTCGTCGCCAGCACCGCATCAGGAATCCCCACCGCCACACTCAGTCCACGCCCGCTCGCATACGGCACCCACGCCCCCGCAGGCATCGCCGTCCACTCCAGATCACCTGACTCCAGCCTCTCCCCAGGCGTCAGCTCCGGCCGAGCCTCCACCTCATCCAGCCACACTCGCCAGCCACCATAACTCACCCCGGTATCCACTAGCGTCTGCACCAGCCCGGACCCATCCCGCTCATACCACGCATCCACCCGATCCCGGAACTTCTCCCCAGCGATCGCCTCCGTATGCCGCTGCCACCACTTCAGCGCTCCACCTCCAGTCTTGGCCACCACCGGCGTCGCATCCGACCCCAGCCGCACACTCGCTCCACCCCCACTCCGCACCATCGCCTCATCCGCCACCGCATGGTCAGTCCCCAGACTCCCGCAGAAAAATGACACCCCGGCCGGCCCGCCCAGCGACCCGCTGAATGTCCCCGCCTCCCCATACCCTCGCAACTCCATCCCATCAAGATCCAGCGCCTCGTTGCCATTCCACACCAGCCTCCGGAACACCACCTCATGCGGACCCGCACCACTCCGCGACACCACCGCCCGTCTCCATCCAGTTCCTCCCTCCCTCACCAATCTCCCGTCTCCCTCCACCTCATACTCAAAGACATTCGACGCAAACCCAACCGATCGCCACCAGAAACTCAGATCAAATGGCCCGCTCACCGCCAGCCTCACCACACCAGCCCCCTCAAACCTCACCGCAGTACTCCCATCCCTCGACTCCGCCCCGCCTAACACTCTAGCCGTCCCACCCGCAAACGTCACCGCGCCCAACCCTTCCCCCATCGCCGCCTTCATCCCGGCTTCCAGCTCCTGCCCAGCCGTCACCACAGGCAACGGCACCACTCTCACCGCGTCTACCCTCACAGATCCCGCAGCCACCCCAGCCACCCCGCTGCACGTCACCAGCCACCGCACCGGACTCGTTTCCGACCTCACCGTCATCTCATGCCATCCCGCCTCACCCGTCATCGACACCACAGTCCCACTCTGCGCCCTCGCCTCATAATCCCCAGGCCCAGTCCCCTTCCACCGGAAGGTCACATCCGACCTCACCGGCAACTTCAACTCAATCCACGCACTCTCCCCGGGAACCAGCGCCGGCGACGCCAGACTCGTCCCCCCTTCCGCACCCGCATCCGCCACCACCCCCCATCCCCCGTTCCCCATCGATAGCCACTCCCCTCCACGGAAATCCGCTGCATCCCCGTAACTCGTCACCCCTGGCCGCCACCGGAAATCATCCACCATCGCATACCGGTCCGTCCCCGTCTGGTAATCCCACGTCGCCACATGCCCGCCTCCCTCACCAAACTCCGCTCGCACCTGCTCCCACTTCCCGCCTCCCATCGTCAGTCGCCCCACTCCATCCAATTGCATCGCAAGGGTCTGCGATCCCATCGCATACCCCCGATACTCCAGCACCCCAGCTCCAGACCACGCCGCCCGCAACCTCCCGCCCCCGGCTAACGGTCCCACCCTCACACAATCCTCCCCGTCCACACTCCACGTCTTGTCCGCCACCCCATGCCAACCACCTCCTGCCCCAGTACCCCCACTCACCGTCCACTCAGCCCCACTCCAGTCCGCCGCCTCCGCTATCCCCTTCACCGCCAGTTCCTCAATCACCACCTCATCCACCAGATTGAATTTCATCTCCTGAGACTGGCCCGCAATCTCCAGCACGCCCGTCCCCGGCGGCACAAGATAGCTCCCCCGCACCAGATCCAGTGACAACGCAGGGATCGACACCGCAGGCGCAATCACCTCACCATTCCACCTCACCACCACTCCAGACCGCCTCACCATCGTCACCAGCGCCGGCCCCCTCAACTCCGTCCGCACCCCGCCCACCTGCGGCCCAAGGCTCTGCCGCAACAGCAACCCAGCCTTCCCATCAGAAGCCACCCCAGCCCCAACCACCACCGCATCCAGCGGATCATTCACTCGCCACTCCCGCCCCGCTGCACCTTCCAGCACCTCCCCGATCGACGTCAGCCCAGCCACCGCACTCTCCACCATCACCACCTGCCCATTCTGCAAACCCCTCTCCACCGCCCACACCACTTCCCCAGGACTCGCCAGATACCCGCTGGTCACTTGCCACACATCCCCCAAAGAGTCACCCCACCTCCCTCCCTCCGCCCGCAACGCCGTCGTCCCCTTCCACCGGATCGAATACCACCCAGCCGGCAGTTTTGCCCTCAGAAAATCCCCCAGCACCCCCCTCTCCTTGCTCGCCACCAGATAACTCTCGCCTCCATGCTGCGCCGCCTCCCGCCGGGCCTCCAGCTGCGCCCCCTGCTCCACCTTCCACTCAATGTTCCCCGCCCCAGTCGCCTCCTCAATTCCCGTCTCCTCCGCTCCCTCCGTAAATCTCACCGCGTCTATCCACGCACTGTTCGTCGCCCCACTCGAAAACTTCCCCCTCGTATGCACCCACCTCACCGTCTGCGGCCCTCGCCTCAGCGTCAGCCGGTACTCCTTCCACTCTCCAGCCTCCAGCAACTGCACCCCTCCCGTCAGCCCAGTCGGCAGCGGAAACTCCACGTCCCCAGTCGCCCACGCACTCAACATCCCCTGCGGATCCCTCAGTCGCGACTTGAACCTCAACTCCCCAGGCCCCATCACTCGCAGCTCCAACGCATCCATCTGCCCGATCCCCGCGTCACTCACCAGCGCATCCTCCCCATCCGAAGCCTCACTCCCCTTCACCACACGCCACTCCGCACTCTTCCCAAGCCTGAACTTCCCCTCCGGCCAATCCACAGCCTCCGACAACGTCTGCCCAGACACACTCGTCGCGACCATTCCAAGGAACCCGGCAATCCAGAATCTCATAGTGCCGCCAGCTTCGCCCCGCCACCACACTCTGTCAAACCCTCACCGATAGCACCCACCCAGCATGCCACGCTCCCTCTCCCTCTCTCTTCTTCTCTTCCTGTCCACACACCTCCCCGCCGCCGATCAGCCCAGCCCTCTCCCAACATCCCTCCCCACCTCCTCAGCCAACGGCACCATCACCGTCACCCTCACCGAATTTCCCGGAGCCATCAACAATCCCCTCAAGGGCTTCCGCAATCACAAACCCGGCGGCTTCGGCCTCCTCGTCCGCCAGTACATCCCATGGAATGCCATCGAACTAGCCCACAACGACTCCGTCGACCGCATCATCGCCCACACCAACTCCATCACCACCACCAGCTCCGGCATCCCCTTCGAAAACCTTAACATCAAACTCATCCCCCGCGTCTTCCTCGACTGGGACGGCACCCCGGGCACCCCCGGAAAACCTAACCAGCACTGGCCCGCCGACCTCCACACCTTCGACTACGACAGCCCGGCCTTCCAGTCCCGCCTCCAGGCCCTCATCGCAAAGCTCGGCAAGGCATGGGACCACGACCCCCGCATCTTCGCCGTCCAGATGGGCCTCATCGGCCACTTCGGCGAACACCACCACCCAGCTCCCACCCCCGCCCAGCGCCAGCTCCTCGCCGACGCCTTCCAGAAGGCCTTCAAAAACAAACCCGTCCTCGTCCGCCACACCGACCCCGAATTCATCGCCGCAGGCTTCGGCATCTATTACGATACCTTCGCTAACATCACCCGCGAACCCCCGGACGGCCCGCACGACCAGTTCCCATGGCAGGCCACTCACGTCTACCCCCACATCTGGAAACGCGCCCCCATCGAAGGCGAGGTCGAATACCACTGGCAGCAGCAGCGCCCCAACGCTCTCCCCGACCAGACCTTCGGCCGCACCCCCGACGAAACCCTCACATCCCCCGCCTTCCGCCGCTTCATCACTGACAAAATCCGCCGCTACCACGCCAGCTACCTCGGCTGGATCGACGACTACTCACCTTCCAACCCCGATGTCCTCGCAGGTGCCGCCGATCTCCAGAAAGTCTTCGGCTACCGTCTCGTCCTCGACTCCGTTTCCTATCCTGCCTCCGCCCAGCCCGGCACCACCATCCTCCTCGACCTCACCGCTCACAACTCCGGCAGCGCTCCCTTCTACCTCGACTGGCCCGTCGCCGTCGCCCTCCTCGATCCTATCTCAAAATCCCCAGTCTGGTCCGCCCCGCTTTCTAACATCGACATCCGCCAGTGGTCCCCCGGCTCAGACTGGGACTCCGCTTCCTTCTCCTATCGTCTCCCCGCCGCACCAACCGTCCAGAATGGCCTCGCCACCCTCCCGCCAGACATCAAACCCGGCACCTACATCATCGCCCTCGCCATCCTCGACCGCCAGGGCGGCATGCTCCCCAGCGCCCGCTTCGCCAACCCCAACTACTTCCGCGGTGGCTGGCACCCGCTCGGTCTCTTCGGCATCGGCAACCCGCCCCCCAACCCAGCCCTCCCCACCACCTCATTCGACAACCCAGCCTTCGACAACTCCCTCCACTACTCCCTCCCACCTCACCTCCGCGCCACCTCCACCCCTCCCCCACCCCCAAACCTCTCGCCCATCACCCCATGGGCCCCCAACCCGCTCACCAATCTCCTCAACCCATGGCGCTCATGGAACCTCGACGCCTCCACCCCATCCCCGGAAATCAAAATCCTCCCCGACCCCACCGACTCCTCCCGCATCATCCGCCTCACCGGAACCTTCGGCCCCTCAGCCTCCCTCAACTACTCCTTCACCAAAACCACCGATCTCCCCCACGGCGCCTACCGTTTCTCCTTCCAAGCCCGCGGCTCCTCCCCAAAACCCATCTCCTTCGACCTCGCCGACGGCTGGCGGAAAATCACCTCCATCCAATCCTTCCCTCTCTCCCCCCACTGGCAGTCCCTCCACTTCGACTTCCCCATCTCCTCCGACTTCAAAGACCTACCCACCCTCCGCTTCTCCCTCCCCCCCAACTCCTCCGGCTTCTTCGAATTCAAAAACCCCCAACTCACCCAGCCTCCCCCTTAATCGCTCCCCCGAATCCCGCCCCTCACCCCCCCTTCCGCACCCCCGTTTCTCCCGCCCGAAAAAAACAAGTTGCCAACCCCGCCCCAAGGCGGCATCGTCATTCACGTTTCCCTAAGCGGACAATGCCTTCACGGCGATTGTCCGGGTACCTTTGCCAGCCGGTCTGCTCCTTCTTCCCCGCGCCGCAAAGTCGCCGGAAACCCACCCCTCCCGAGCCGCTTCGTAGCCGCACGGTCTGATCACGGCTCCCGCCGCTCATCTGCTCGCTGCCGCCTCCCGCGCCTCGCTCTCTTCTCAATCCCTCCAGATTCCCCCTCTCCCAAACATGGCCGGACACAATAAGTGGTCGAAGGTTAAACACATCAAAGAACGCGTCGACGCCAAAAAGGGCAAGGTCTTCTCCAAGATCTCGCGCGAAATCACCATCGCCGCTCGCCTCGGCGGCCGCGACCCGGAACTAAACCCCCGGCTCCGCACCGCCCTCCTCGCAGGCCGCGCCGCCAACATGCCCAACGACAACGTCGAACGCGCCATCAAAAAAGGCGTCGGCGAACTCGAAGGAGCCCTCCCAGAAGAAATCACCTACGAAGGCTACGCCCCAGGCGGCGTCGCCATGCTCATCGAAGCCGTCACCGACAACAAAAACCGCTCCTCCGCTGACCTCCGCACCGCCTTCAATAAAGGCGGCGGCACCATGGGCTCCCCAGGCAGCGTCGCCCACCTCTTCCAACGCGTCGGCGAAATCAAACTCCCAGCCTCCGCAGGCCCGGAAGATGCCATCATGGAAGCCGCCATGGACGCCGGCGCAGACGACATCCAGTCCGACGAAGAAGAACACACCATCCTCACCGCTCCAGACCAGCTCTACGCCGTCGCCAGCGCCCTCCGCTCCAAAGGCCTCCAGGCCTCCGCCATCCGCCTCAACTACCTCCCAGGCACCGTCATCACTCTCTCAGACGTCCAAACCGCTAAACAGGTCCTCAAACTCTACGACCTCCTCGACGACCTCGACGACACCCAGAACGTCTACGCCAATTTCGAAATCTCCGACGATATCGCCGATCAACTCGATCCCTGATCCCTCGTCCACCCTCCGCCCTCCCATCCTTTCTCTCATGACCGATCCCGATCCGGACTCCATGCCGCTGGCCGCCGCAGCCATCAAACGCACCGCCGCCAAAAAAACGGCCGTCAAAAAATCCGCCACCGCTGCCACCGCCGCCAAAACCGCCAAGTCGCCAGCCAAAAAGGCCACCGCCACCTCCAAAAAAGCCGCCACCAAAAAGGCCGCCCCCGCCCCCAAGGCAGTTCTCCCACCTCCTCCTCCGGAACCCGCCCCAGCCCCGAAAAAGGCCGCCCGCAAAAAAGCCGCCGCCGCCCCGGAAGTCGTCATCCCTCTCCCCCCACCTCCCGCTCCCCCGGAACCCGCCGCCCCGGCCCCTCGCAAAAAGGCCGCCGCCCGCAAATCCGCCGCAAAAGCCTCCCCTGCCCCGGAAGCAGATCTCTTCACCCTCAAGGAAGCCCCCACTCCCTTCCTCCCACCTTCCGTAGAAACCCCTCCTCCCTCCGCGGAACCCGCCCCCCCAACCCGGACCCGCCGCAAGACCACTCCTCCCGCAGCCCCAACCCCGGAACCCGCTCCCGTTCCCCCTCCCGCTGCCCCGGAACCAACTCCCGCACCGCTCCCCACTGCCCATTCGCCTTCCCCCCAGGACGCCTCGCCCGAGTCCCAACCCGACTCCCAGCAACGCCACCAGTTCCCTCAATCCGAAAGCGCCGATTCCCAAAACCGCCGTCTCTCCAAATTCGAACGCTGGAAACAACGGAAGGAAAAATTCAAACTCATCAAACAACAGCGCTACCTCGAGCGCCAGGCCCAAGGCCCATCCTCCCCCACCCCGGACGCACCCCCAGACTCACCCCCTCCACACCCCCTCGATCCACTCAATCGCCTCGACCGCGGCGGCGATCGCAACGATCGCTCCGACCGCAACGACCGCCACGATCGCGGCCGCCACGACCGCAACGACCGCAGGGGCGACCGCGGTCGCTCCAATGACCGCCGCGGTCCCGACCGCGACCGCTCCCCAGACCGCGAACGCTTCGACCGCGACGGCGATCGCTCCCCTCGCCCAGACCCCAATCTCGGCCCGCCCGAACCTGTCTCCGGTCTCCTCGAAATGACCCCAGGCAAGGGCTTCGGCTTCCTCCGCGACCGCGCCCGTGGCTTCCAGCCGCTCTCCTCCGACGCCTTCGTCAGCCCGGACCTCGTCCGCCAACTCGGCCTCCGCGACGGGGTCTGGATCGATGGCTCCCTCCGCCGCGGCTCCCGCGGCCCCCAAATCACAGAAATCACCGCCGTCAACGGCCGCTCCCCGGACGTCTACCGCACGCTCCCTCTCTTCGAGGAACTCACCGCCATCAACCCTAGCAAACGCTACCTCCTCGAAACCGTCTCCAACAGGCACACCACCCGCATCATCGACTTCATCGCCCCCATCGGCAGAGGTCAGCGCGGTCTCATCGTCGCACCCCCTCGCGCCGGCAAAACCACCATCCTCCAGCACATCGCCGAAGCCATTCAGGAAAATTACGAGGACACCAAACTCATCATCCTCCTCGTCGACGAACGCCCGGAAGAAGTCACCGAAATCGCCCGCGCCCTCCCCTCCGCCGAGGTCATGGCCAGCAACAACGACCGCGACCCTCGCGAACACCTCCGCGTCGCCCAGCTCGCCATCGAACGCGCACGCCGTCTCGTCGAAGCCGGCGAACACGTCTTCATGCTCCTCGACTCCATCACAAGGCTCGCCCGCGCCTTCAATAACGCCATCCGCGGCCACGGCGGCGGGAAAGGCAGTCTCTCCGGCGGCGTCGACGCCCGCGCCCTCGAAGGCGCCCGCCGTCTCTTCGCCGCCGCACGCAATACCCGCGAAGCAGGCTCCCTCACCATCGTCGCCACCGCCCTCATCGAAACCAACAGCCGCGCCGACGAACTCATCTTCCAGGAATTCAAAGGCACCGGCAACATGGAACTCGTCCTCGATCGCCGCATCGCCCAGCAATACATCTACCCAGCCGTCGATATCTTCAAAAGCGGCACCAGACGCGAGGAACTCCTCCTCCCCCCTCACCAGATGGAAAAGGTCCACCTCATCCGCCGCGGCCTCGCAGGCCACAAACCCGTCGAAGCCGCTGAACGCCTCATCCACTTCATGAACAAGTTCCCCTCCAACGCCCAGATGCTCATCGAAATCAAATCCCGAGAGTAATCCAACTCTCTACCCCGCAAAAATGAGAGGGATTTTCCTTGAAACCACTCCTCCCATCCCGTAGACATCCGCCCTCCAAAACCTAGTAATTATGAACAAAACCACTATCTCGATCCTCGCGGCCGCTTGCAGCCTCGTGTCCGCCCAAGCCGGCGAAACCCCTTCCCTCGGCAAAGCCCCAGCCAAGGGCCCAGTGCCGCAAATCAACGTCCCAGCCGTCTGCGACTGCTTCAACGCCGGTTCCTCCTCCGTTAGCGTCTACGCTTCCGGTCTCCTCCCAGACAGCGGCGCAGGTGAACTCGGCGACGCCTTCGGCGGTGGTCTCGCTTACGACTACTTCTTCACCAAAAACGTCGGCTTCATGGTCGACGCCACATGGTCCGGTACCAGCAGCGTCACCCACCTCTTCACCGGAAGCCTCGTCCTCCGCGCCCCAATCACCAGCATCTGCCTCGCCCCTTACGTCTTCGGCGGCGGCGGCTACCACACCAACGGCACCAGCCAGGACGTGTGGCACGTCGGTGGCGGTCTCGACTACCGCATCACCAACTGCTGGGGCCTCTTCGCCGACGCCCGCTACACATGGGCTTCCGACACCCAGGACTACACCATCGTCCGCGCCGGTGTCCGCTTCGGCTTCTAATCAGCCCCACTGCTGATTCATCTCTCCAGGACCGGCTCCCCAAAAAGGAGCCGGTCTCTTTTTGCCTTCCTCCCCCCACCTCCGCTTCACACCTTGCATCCCCTCGCCCAGCCACCTATGCAGCCCCCATGCAACGCGACGCTCTGAACCATAGGCTGGCACAGTTCCGTGACCTCAGAGTCATGGTCGTCGGCGATGTCATGCTCGACCGCTTCATCTGGGGCAACGTCACCCGCATCTCCCCAGAAGCCCCCGTCCCCGTCGTCCACGTCGTCCGCGAAGACGCCTACCCAGGCGGCGCAGCCAACGTCGCACGCAACCTCGCACCCTTCGCTCGCCGCGTCGATGTCCTCGGCATCACCGGCCAGGGCCCCCTCACCAATCAGCTCCTCGGCCTCCTCCACTCCGCTGGCATCGACACCTCAGGCATCCTCATCTGCCCGGATCACGAAACCATCGTCAAAACCCGCATCATCGCCCGCAGTCAGCAGATGGCTCGCATCGACCGCGAATCCATCAAACCTCCTTCCCCCGAAACCTGCGAACGCGCCCTCGCATGGTTCCGCTCCCGTCTCCCCGAAACCGACGCCGTCATCCTCGAAGACTACGCCAAGGGCTTCCTCACCCAGGACCTCGTCGACGCCTTCACCCGCGAAGCCGCCGCCGCCGGCATCCCCGTCACCGTCGACCCTAACCCCGGCAATCCCCTCTCGTGGCACCGCGCCACCGTCATCAAACCCAATCGCCGCGAAGCCTTCGCCGCCGCTAACCTCCTCGACCCCGGCGACGTCTCCGAAGCCGACCTCATGGCCGCTCTCCTCCCCCTCGGCGATGCCCTCTTCGCCAAATGGGACACGCGTCTCCTCCTCATCACCCTCGGCGAACACGGCATGGCCCTCCTCGAGAAAAATCAGCCCGCCTACCACACCCCCACCCGCGCCCGCGAGGTCTTCGACGTCTCCGGCGCAGGCGACACCGCCATCGCTCTCTTCACCCTCGCCCTCGCTGCAGGCGCCAACCCACGCGAAGCCGCGGAAATCTCCAACCTCGCCAGCGGCATCGTCGTCGGCAAGGTCGGCACCGCCACCCTCACGCCAGACGAACTCCTCGCCGCGTGCGAAAAGTAGCACTTCCCGCCGCCTCCTCCGTCTTTACAGCCGCCCCTCCCGCCACCATACCGTGTGGCCATGAATCCCCGGCCCCTCCTCCCCCTCCTCACCGCTCTCGCCACCCTCTCCTCGCTCCCAGCCGCCGCAGAACTCCGCATCCCCGGCGGCACCGCCTACTCCGACCCGGACCCCAACGCCATCCGCATGTCGGAACGCGAAAACGTCCTCCGCTCATGGTCCGACCCAGCCCAGCACGCGCTCTGGTTCGGCCAGTTCCTCCAAACCGGCGACATCACCGTCAGTCTCGTCGTCAAAGCCCCCAAAGACTCCCCCTCCGAACTCCGGCTCTCCCTCGGCGACCAGAAACTCGACGCCTCCATCACCGGCACCGGCGAACCGCTCACCATCCCCCTCGGCAAGCTCTCCATCCCCTCCAAGGGCTACCACCGCTTCACCCTGACCTCCCTCAACCCCAAGGGCACCCCCACCGGCGATGTCCTCGCCCTCGTCCTCGACGGCACGCCCGCCACCGACGCCCACTTCAATCTCAAACCCCGCCGCAACGCCGCCTCCGTCCACCTCTCCTATCAAACCCCGAAGGACACTGACATCACCGGCTTCTACAACGAGGTCACCGCCGTCACCGACCCCGTCACCACCTTCTACATGGCCTGCGGCTTCGCCCGCGGCTACTTCGGCATGCAGGTCAACTCGGAAACCGAACGCCGCATCATCTTCTCCGTCTGGGACGCCGCAGAAGGCGGCTCCGCAGACTCCCGCAAAGACGTGAACCCCGAAAACCACGTCCAGCTCCTCGCCAAAGGCGACGGCGTCGAAGCCTCAGTCTTCGGCGGCGAAGGCACCGGCGGCCACAGCCATCTCGTCTACCCATGGAAAACAGGCTCCACCCAGAAATTCTGGCTCACCTGCAAACCAGAAGGCAACCACACCGACTACACCGGCTGGTGGTTCCATCCTGACAAAAACGAATGGTTCCGTCTCGCCTCCTTCCGCGCCCCCAAAGACGGCAAATTCCTCCGCGGCCTCCACTCCTTCAGCGAAAACTTCTGGGGCACCACCGGCCACCTCCAGCGCAAAGCCCTCTTCGGCCCTCAGTGGATCCTCACCAAAGACAAGCAATGGCTCGAAATCACCTCAGCCTCCTTCTCCCACGACGGCACCGGCCGCAGCGACCGCACCGACCGCTTCATGGGCGTCGAATCCAACCGCTTCTTCCTCAGCCACGGCGGCTTCCTCGACGGCTTCTCCAAATTCGGTGACCCCTTCTCACGCCCAGCCTCACCCGCCCATCCCTCCGGTCTCCCGGAGTAAATCCTAACTCTCTCCTCCCATGTACGGCTCCTTCCAGCAGCACCTCGCCTCCACGCTCGACTCCATCCGCGACGCCGGGCTCTTCAAATCCGAACGGCTCATCGCCTCCCCTCAAGGCGGTCGCGTCCATCTCGACGACGGCCGCGAGGTCGTCATCATGTGCGCTAATAACTACCTCGGCCTCGGCAATCACCCCGAAGTCGTCGCCGCCGCCCACGAAGCCGTCGACCAATGGGGCTACGGCATGGGCAGCGTCCGCTTCATCTGCGGCACCCAGACGCTCCACCGCCAGCTCGAATCCGCCCTCTCCTCCTTCCTCGGCACCGAAGACACCATCCTCTACTCCTCCTGCTTCGACGCTAACGGCGGTCTCTTCGAAACCCTCCTCTCCGACGCCGACGCCGTCATCTCCGACTCGCTCAACCACGCCAGCATCATCGACGGCATCAGGCTCTGCAAAGCCATGCGCTTCCGCTATCAGAACCGCGACATGGCCGACCTCGAAGCCAAACTCAAGGAAGCCCGCGCCGCCGGCGCTCGCTTCATCATGATCGCCACCGACGGGGTCTTCAGCATGGACGGCACCTACGCCCCCATGGACGAAATCTGCAACCTCGCCGACCGCTACGACGCCCTCGTCATGATGGACGACTCCCACGCCGTCGGCTTCGTCGGCCCCTCCGGCCGCGGCACTCACGAGAAATTCAATGTCCTCGACCGCGTCGACATCATCACCGGCACTCTCGGCAAAGCCCTCGGCGGTGCCAGCGGCGGCTACACCAGCGGCCGCCGCGAAATCATCGATCTCCTCCGCCAGCGCTCCAGGCCCTATCTCTTTTCTAACACGCTCGCCCCTGTCATCGCCGCCGTCTCCCTCAAGGTCCTCGACCTCCTCCAGCGCGATCCCTCCCTCCGGCTCTCCCTCTGGGAAAACACCTCATGGTACGTCAACGCCATGCGCGCCGCAGGCTTCGAAATCTCCGCCGGCGAACACCCCATCGTCCCCATCATGCTAGGCGACGCCAACCTCGCCCAGAACATGGCCGCCCACCTCCTCTCCTCAGGCGTCTACGCCGTCGGCTTCTTCTTCCCAGTCGTCCCTCAGGGCAAAGCCCGCATCCGTACCCAGGTCAGCAGCGCCCTCACCCGCCCGGACCTCGAACTCGCCGTCAGCGCCTTCGTCAAAGCCCGCGACGCCGCCTCCCACTAACGTCTCCACCTCCCATGCGCCGCACCGTCTTCATCTTCGACTCGGACCCAGCCACCAAACACCTCTGGCCCACATGGGAAGCCCGCAAAGCCAGCATCTCCGGCAACGCCCTCACCCTCGAATGGCCCCACGGCACCATGACCATCACCGCCGCTGACCCCGAACTCGTCGCCGACGTCCTCTTCGCCCACGACTCCAAAGCCGAAATCGTCACCGGCCGTCTCGGCATCACTTCCGTCTCCTACGCCCCCATCCCCAAAGACGACCCCACCATCTCCTCAAATCTCGCCGCCGCCCTCCGCGCCTTCCTCGGCGACCACCCATGAAACTCTCCCTCCTCGCCGCCACCCTAGCCTCCCTCCTCCTCTCCCTCGCCGCCAACCCGCCACCCACTCCCTCACCTCCCCCCAAACCCGCCTCCCCTCCAGACCAATCCGCCGAAGCCCTCGACCTCGGCCTCAAAATCCTCGCCATCCACCACGCCCTCGATCACCCGGACCTCCCCGCCAGCCTCAAAGCCATCACAGACCTCGGCACCGACTCCCGCCACTACTCCATGGTCCGCGGCTGGCTCTCCCAACTCCTCTCCGCAGACGAATCCATCGCCTCCGCCTCCAAAGACAACACCCCTCCACGCATCACCACACGCATCGCCTTCCTCAAAAAAGCCATCCGCGCCATCGACCTCGAATAATCCTCCTAACACCACCACCACCCATTCCCCTGCCTCTCCCTTCTCCCTACCCGCATTCCCCTGCCACCCATTCCCCTGCCTCTCCCTTCTCCCTACCCGCATTCCCCTGCCACCGCATTCCCCTGCCCTCCCCCCGCCGCGAATCCCATTGCCGCACCGCCGCTCCCTGCCATGATGCAGCCCAATGAGCGCCTCCCGTCCCGACTATGCGAGCGAAGCTGACGTCGCCGCCGCCGCAGAACCACTGGCGCGGCTGCGCCGCACCCTCGAATCCGTCCTCTTCGGCAAAGAAGAACTGATCAGCCTCACCCTCACCGGTCTCCTCGCCCGCGGCCACCTCCTCCTCGAAGGCCTCCCCGGCCTCGGCAAAACCGAACTCGTCAAAGGCCTCGCCAAAGCCCTCGGCCTCGCCACCCGCCGCATCCAGTTCACCCCGGACCTCCTCCCCGGCGACATCACCGGCAACCCAGTCCTCCGCGAAACCCCCGAAGGCCGCTCCTTCGTCTTCCAACCAGGCCCGATCTTCGCCAACCTCGTCCTCGCCGACGAAATCAACCGCGCCAGCCCCAAAACCCAGAGCGCTCTCCTCGAAGCCATGCAGGAACGCCGCGTCACCGTCCTCGGCACCAGCCACGACCTCCCGGATCCCTTCTTCGTCCTCGCCACCCAGAACCCAGTCGAACTCGAAGGCACCTACCCGCTCCCGGAAGCCCAGGTCGACCGCTTCCTCTTCAAACTCGAAGTCCTCCGCAACGACGCCGCCACCCTCGAACGCATCGTCCGCGACCGCGAACTCGGCGTCGAACCCTCCGTCTCCCAGGTCATGGAAGCCGCGGAACTCGCCAGCCTCCTCGCCCTCACCCGCCGCATCTTCCTCCCCGACGTCGTCGCGAACTACATCGCACGTCTCGTCGACGCCACCCACCCCGGCCAGTCCACCGCAGCCACCGGCGTCAAATTCGGAGCCAGCCCCCGCGCCGCTCTCAGCATGGCCTCCGCCGTCAAAGCCCGCGCCCTCCTCCACAACCGCGTCAACGCCAGCTTCGAAGACGTCCAGGCCATCGCCCACGCCGTCCTCGGCCACCGCCTCATCCTCGACTACTCCGCACGCATCGAAGGCCGCTCCGCACGCCACATCGTCGCCGACCTCCTCAAGGAAATCCCCACCCGCCAGGGCGCACTCCCACGCACGCTCCAGGAATCCCCGGCCTGACAAATATGAAGCCGTCCCTCATCCCTCTCCTCCTCCTCGCCGCGGCCTCTCCCCTGGCCGCTCAGGAAACCCACACCTTCCCCACCTCCGCCGACGGCCAGAGCCGCGTCGAAATCACCAGCATCTTCAGCCCGCCTCCTGCCACCGGCTTCGTCCCCCTCCGCATCGCCGTCATCAACAGCACCGAAGCCGATCAGTCCGTCCGCATCGACACCTCCAGCGAATCCAATAGCGGCAACTCCGCCATCTCCTCCTTCTCCATCAACGCCCCTCGCCGCGAAACCACAGTCACCGAACTGATGGCCCCGGCCTTCTCTCCCCCAGTCACCTCCGGCTACGACCACGCCACCTTCAACGTCGACTCCTCCGCCGCAGGCAGCACCAACTCCTTCCACATGGCCTCCTCAGGCCTCGGCGACCTCCCCTGCGTCGCCTTCAGCACCGCCCTCGTCGGCAAAAACCTCGACGACATCAACAACGGTGCCATCTCCTCAGGCCCAAGCTCATGGCGCTATATGAATCGCGCCTTCGCCTCCAGCTACATCCCTTTACAACTCCCCTCCGACTGGCGCGGGCTCTCAGGCATCGACGTCCTCGTCATGACCACCGACGACTGGCGCGACCTCGACCCCGCCCGCCAACTCGCCGTCCGCCACTGGATCGCCCTCGGCGGCCAACTCGAACTCCGCTTCAAAGGCCAGGCCCCTGACCTCAACTCCCTCGGCCTCGCCCTCGACGGCGGAGCCCAGCCCGAAAGCGACGCCAGACGCGGATTCGGTTCCGTTAGGCTCACCCCATGGGACGGCCTCGCCCTCAGTTCCGGCACGTTCCGCGACTACGCCGCTGGCAACGACAGACCAACCCCGGAACGCGTCCGCCACGCCTCCGGCATCACCGTCACCTCCCTCCTCGAAACCATCGGCCCACGCGCCGCCTCCGCCCTCCCCGTCGGCCTCATCCTTCTCGCCTTCGGCATCCTTGTCGGCCCTCTCAATCTCTTCAAATTCGCCGGCCCCACCAGACGCCACCGGCTCTTCATCACCACACCCCTCATCTCCCTCGGTGCCTCCCTCGTCCTCCTCGGCTTCATCCTAGCCAGAGACGGCACCGGCGGCCGCGGCCGTCGCTCCGCAGTCATCTACATCAACCCGGACGACCACTCCGCCTGTATCCGCCAGGAACAAATCTGCCGCACCGGCGTTCTCCTCGGCAGTTCCTTCTCCACTAGCCAACCCGCCGCCGTCTCCGTCGGTGCCGTCTCCGCCTTCGACCCCTCCAACCCCTCCGCCTCTTTCTCCAATTCCCACACCGACGCCAATCTCCGCTGCGCCTTCAATTCCCCCACCGATCTCTCCGGCGACTGGTTCCAGAGCCGCAGCGAACAAGTCCACTTCATCAAAACCGTCACCGCCACCCGCGGCCGCATCGAAATCTCCGGCTCCCCGGACGCCCCCTCCGCCGTCTCCTCCTTCGACTTCCCACTCGATTCCCTCTTCTGGCGCGACGCCGCCGACCAATGGTGGCGAGCCTCTTCCACCGTCACCACCGGTACCCCCACACCTCTCACACCTCTCACCAGGGTCCCCGCCATGGACCTCTCAACCTTCACCGTTGCCCGCGCCGTTTCCCCCAAGGGCCGCTGGTTCCTCGCCACCACCTCCGACCCCCGCGCCGGTCTCGTGGACACGCTCCCCTCCATCCGCTGGGAACGCAACGACATCATCCTCTGCGGCCCGGTCCCCTGACTCTCCCCTATCATGTCCGAACCCGCCATCCTCGTTGAAAACCTCCAGCGCCACTTCGGCCCGCTCCGCGCCGTCGACGGGGTCTCCTTCTCCATCGACCAGGGCCGCGTCGTCGGCTTCGTCGGCGCCAACGGCGCTGGCAAAACCACCACCATGCGCATCCTCGCCACCCTCGACTACCCCTCCGCTGGCAGGGCGTCCGTCATGGGTCACAATGTCGTCCTCTACCCAGCCGACATCCGCAGGCTCCTCGGCTGGGTCCCCGACAGCTTCGGCACCTACGAAAACATGACGGTGCTCGAATACCTCGACTTCTACGCCCGCGCCCTCGGCTTCCGCGGAGCCGACCGCCTCTCCCGCATCGACGATGTCGTCGCCTTCACCGACCTCGGCCCCCTCGCCGACCGTCTCATCAGCAAGCTCTCCAAAGGCCAAAGCCAGCGTCTCTGCCTCGGCCGTGCCCTCATCCACGACCCCAAGGTCCTCATCATGGACGAACCCGCCGCAGGCCTCGACCCCAGAGCCCGCGTCGAACTCAAACGCCTCATCCGCATCCTCGCCGATGAAGGCAAAACCATCCTCATCTCCTCACACATCCTCTCCGAACTCGGCGAAATGTGCGACACCCTCCTCTTCATCGACAAGGGCCGCATCGTCCACCACGGCAGCGCCGACAGTCTCACTCGCGCCGAACGCGAATTCACCCTCATCGGCGTCGAAACCTCAGGCAACCCAGCCGCCCTCTTCGAGTGGGCCCTCACCGTCCCCATGGTCTCCCTCGACGAGGAACGCCGCTCCGGTGCTCGCCTCCGCATCGATAGCCTCGAACCCGACGTCATCGCCGGCGTCCTCCGCAAACTCGTCATCGACGGCATCCCCGTCACCGACTTCCATCGCGAGGAACGCAATCTCGAAGACGCCTTCATCGACATGCTCGGCCGCATCGAAAAAGGCCAGCAGGCCGTCTCCTCCCCTCCCCCGCTCCCCAGCCCGGGCCAATCCTAACTATTCACCCCTCTCACCGCTCGCTCATCGGCGGCACCCCCTCAGGCAACCCCGGCGCATCCTGCGGCAGCGGCGGCGGAATCCCCAGATCCCCGGGAATCGTGTTAGGCAGATCCTCCGGCCGGATCACCCCGGGCTCCACCACTAGCGGATTCCCCGCACTCGATCCCTCCGGCAGCGGCGGCTCCACCACCGCCCCAGCCGCCGGCTTCCCCGCCTCTCCGGCTCCCCCCGCCACCGGCACCAGCACCGGCTCCACCGGCAGCTCCCCGCCCACCGGAATCACCGCATCCCCAGTCGCCGGACTCCCGCTCAACACGTCCGCCGCATTGAAATGCCCCTTCCGCTCCCGCGTCACCTTCACCTTCCCAGTCACCTCCGCTCCCCTCCGGCAATCCAGCTCGGTCCCCGCCGGAATACTCACCCCCGTCAGCGCATGCACCAGCACAAATCCCGCCGCCGCATCCGCATACGCCACATCCCCCACCGCCTTCTCCCCCAAACGCCCCTTCGCCTCAGCAGTCGACGCCGACGCCAGCTTCTCCAGCTCCTTCATCCGCCGCTTCGCCTTCGCCTTCTCGTTCAAATTCACCAGATTCCCGCAGCCGGAAACCGCAGCAGCCACCACCAGCACCAGTACTCTCGTCGTCACTTCTCTCACAGTCCCTCCTTCTACATCCCACCCGGCCACGGGAGCGAGAACGATTTCACCTGCCCGTAGAATTTCACCGCCTCCGCCACCCCCTCCTTCACCCCCGGCCCACTCTCCTTGATCCCGCCAAACGGCGTGTGCTCCAATCGCCACGCCGGCACCTCATTCACCTGCACCATCCCCGTCCTCACCCGCTCCACCACCGCCAGCGCCGCCCCCAGATCCCGCGTCATCACCGACGTCGCCAACCCGTACCGCGACTCATTGCAGATCGCCACCGCCTCGTCCAACCCATCCACCGCCACCACCGGCGACAACGGCCCGAACGCTTCCTCCCTCATCAGCGCCGCCGTCCGCGCCACCCCACGCAACACCGTCGGCATCATCAGCGCCCCCCGCCGCTCCCCGCCGCACAATACCTCCGCCCCACCCGCCACCGCCTCCCTCACATATCCCTCCAGCTGCCGCGCCGCCGCCTCGCTGATCACCGTCCCCACCCGCGTCGCCTCATCCCCGGGATCACCCCACGGAAACAGCCGCTCCGTCTCCGCCGCCAGTCGCTCCGCAAACTCCCCAGCCAGCCGCCGCGCCACCAGAAACCGCTTCACCGCCGTGCAGCGCTGCCCCGAATTCCGGTAACTCCCCTCCGCCCCCAGCCGCACCGCCAGCTCCATGTCCGCATCCTCCAGCACAATCATCTCCGCATTCCCCCCTAATTCATAACACGTCTTCTTCAATCCCGCCATCCCGGAAATCGCCCGACCCGCCCCCGCACTCCCCGTAAACGTCAGCGCCTCGATCCTCCCATCCCTAACCAGCCCGCCCACCACCGGCTCCAGCGGCCCCACCAGACAGCTCAGCATCCACCCAGGCAAACCCGCCTCATAAAGCAGCGCCGTAAACGTCAGCGCCGTCAGCGGGGTCTTCTCCGACGGCTTCAGAATCAGCGCCGCACCCGCCGCAATCGCCGGCCCCACCTTGTGCGCACACTGCGTCAGCGGATGATTGAACGGCGTGATCGCCAGCGCCAGCCGCACCGGCTCCCGCACCGTGAACAGCTTCCGCGCAAACCCCGCAGGCGTCACATCCCCAGGCCACACCATCCCCTCCTCCCGCAACGCCTCCATCGCCGCAAACCGCAACACCAGCCCCGCTCGCGACGCCTCCGCACGACAGTCAAACGCACTCAATCCCGTCTCCAGCCGGATCAGCCGCGCATGCTCCTCCACCCGCGCATCCAGTAGATCCGCCGCTCGCCTCAACACCTCCGCCCGCTCATGCCGCGTCAGCCGCTTCCCTCCCCTCAACCCAATCTCCACCGCCCGCTCCGCATCCTCCACCCCACACATCACCACCTCCCCAGTCACCGACCCATCCCACGGATAATGCACCGCAAGGCGCTCCCCACCCACTAACGGTTCCCCTGCAATCAACGACGTCATCAGCATCCCTCCTCCTACCCCCCACCCGCAAAAAGTGAAAGCGCGCAGCATGGGCCATGCTGCGCGCTTCGCGGACACCCCGGATCGGTTTTGTAATATATTTAACCGGGGAAAAATTGTTTTCAATATATCGCACAACTCTCCCCGGCCGCATAGCCCCGCGCAGTGACACTTCCGTCACCGCCTCTCCCCTCAATCTTCCCCCAGAAACGGATAGTCCGTGTACCCCGCAGGCCCCGGCGAATAGAACGTCGCCGCATCCGGCACGTTCAGCGCCGCCCCCTTCCGGAACCGCTCCGGCAGATCAGGATTCGCCAGAAACGCCGTCCCGAACGCCACCGCATCCACCTGCCCGCTCGCAATCGCCTTGTCAGCCTCTTCCGCCGTGTACCCCATGTTCGTCACCAGCGTCCCCGTGTAATTCTCACGCACCACACTCACCACATCCCCATACTGCGCCTGGAAGAAATCCGCACGCATCAGATGCAGGTACGCCAGCCCGCTCCCGCTCAATCGCTTCGCCAGCCACGCGCTCAACCCGATCGGATCGCTGTCCACCATGCTGTTATAACTGTTCAACGGCGACAGCCTCACCCCCACCCGATCACTCCCCCACACCGACGACACCGCCTCCGTCACCTCCAGCAGCAACCGCGCCCGGTTCTCCACCACCCCGCCGTACGGCCCGCTCCGCCGATTGCTCCCGTCACGCAGAAACTCATCCAGCAGATACCCGTTCGCCCCGTGAACCTCCACCCCGTCAAATCCCGCCGCCTTCGCATTCGCCGCCGCCAGCCGGAACCCCTCCACAATCCCCGGAATCTCCTCATCCCCTAACTCCCGCGGCGTCACATACGGCTGCTTCCCCTGCGGCGTATGCACCTCATCCCCCACAATCGGAAGCGCACTCGGTGCCACCGGCTCAATCCCCCCATTCAGCAGCGGATGACACGCCCGCCCACCATGCCACAACTGCAGGAAAATCCGCCCGCCCTTCGCATGCACCGCCTCCGTCGTCAGCCGCCATCCCGCCACCTGCGCCTCATTGTAAATCCCAGGCTCCATCCAGAACGACGAATTCCCCTCCATCACCATCGTCGCCTCCGCAATCAGTAGCCCAGCCGTCGCCCGCTGCGCATACTGCTCCGCAATCAGCGCCCCAGGCACATGCCCAGGCTCCGCACGGCATCGCGTCAGCGGTGCCATCAGAATTCGGTTCGGCAGCGTCACCGCTCCAGCCTGCAGAGGTTTGAAAAGATGTTCCATCATACCCCCACCCAGCCACGCTCCACGCCACACGCAATCGCTCTTGCCACCCAACACCACAAGCCCTCCTCCGTTCAAGCAGCCGAAGGCTCTGGACTGCTGTCAGAATTACAGCTCTCCCTGCGCACGGAGTGCGCCTGCCAGCCCTTCCCTCAAGCTTCAAAGTAGCCACGCCGTCCCGCCCTCGCTCTCTCCCCACTCACCAGTCATCCGTCCGAAACGGCGACGCCGGCAACCCAGCCCGGTTATACAGATTCGCCCCCTCCGGATTGCTGCAGAACGCATACCGCACCGCTACCGGCGCCGCCACCTCCGCCGCACTCACCACCACCGTCTCCCCCTCAATCACCGCGTCCGCCCACACCCACTTCCGATCCGCCCCAGCCACCGCAAACCGCCGCAGCTTCGCCCCGCCCTCCTCCACCACCGCCGCCCGACCTTCCTTCTTCCCAGCCATCAGCCCGCCCCCGGGATAATCAAAGAACACCCGCGCCTTCCCGCCCTCCACCTCCAGCTTCCGGAACAACGGCCCGCTCACCGTCACCCCACTCTTCCCATACACCCCCGCCAGCGCCCACAACGCCAGCCGTTCCCCCACATCCGCCTTGTTCTTCGGATGAATGTCCTCCGCATCCCCCAGATCAATCGCACTAGCCATCCCCGTGTGCGGAATGGTCAGGCACCGCCGCTGCACGTCCCGGATATACCCCCACTCCCCTCCCGCAGGATTCATGTCAGGCTTCTGCCACGCCGCCAGCTGCACAAAGTAAAACGGCAGCTCCGCATCCCCGAACCACTTCCGCCAGTCCGCCACCATCGCCGCCTTCTTCTCCAGATACAGATTCCCATCCGCATTGTTCTCCCCCTGATACCACAACACCCCCCGCAGCGCCATCGGCACCAATGGCGCAATGTGCCCGTGATGCAGCGTCACGCACCGCGGCCGGTGCCTCCGCTCACCAAACGGATACTCCGGAAACTCCGGCGGCATCGGCAGCTCCACCCCACGCTCCTTCGCCGCCCGACTCTCCGCCAGCCACGCCTCCAGCGGCCCCATCGCCTCCCCTAACTCCTTCCGGTACTCCACCAGCGATTCCCTCATCAGGCGCGCATACGGCTCCAATGCCGGGGTCTTCAGCAGGGTCTCCTCCGCCATCCACAACTCAATGTTCGTCCCCCCCACCGCATTCGTCAGCAACCCGATCGGCACCCCCGTCTCCGCCTGCACCCGACGCGCAAAGTAAAACCCCACCGCACTGAAATTCCCCGCCGTCCCCGGCCCGCACACACTCCAGCTCCCCTTCACATCCCGCTGCGGCCGACTCGCAAACTGATACTCCGTCCGAAAATGCCGGATCATCGGCAAATCCGCCGCCCGAATCTCCTCAGGCACCCCGCAACCGCCCAGCCCCCA
>JAIXVE010000346.1 GCA_027483175.1 Verrucomicrobiaceae bacterium
GCATCGCGGCTGCCGCGCAGACGGACTACGCTGTTTTCACTGCCGAGGGTCAGGTGGTGCCTGCGGCCATGGACGCCAGCGATGAATCCACGTGGCTCGTGCCGACGGCTGCCTACACCAGGAATTCCGGCACGGCAGCCACCCGCCTGACGGCCACCCGGAACATCACTGCACTGCGGTCCGTCAACACCCCGTTCGGCGTCACCATCAATCCCGCGGACGATGTGATCACCGCGACCAACACCCTGCAGGCAGGTGATCCGGTCGCATTTTCTGCCAACAACCTTGGCGGCATTCCTGGAGGTTTGGCATTGTTCACGAGCTACTTCGTGGTCAATCCCACTGAATCCACGTTTCAGGTATCAGCGACCCCGGGAGGATCGCCGATCAACATTACGTCCGCAGGATCCGCTCCTACGGTCACGCCGGGGATTCTGGTGCCTGCGGGAATGAATCTTGGAACTCTTGGCATCCTGAGCGGCACCGGCGGGCCCGGGCAGCAGGTCATCGCTGGTCCTGGGGCCGTGACTCTGCCTTCGGCGAGTTCCGGCAATCTTCATGTGACGGTCGGCAGCAATACCTTCGGCGGCGCGACCCCCAACAGCCCTGTGGTCATCAGCGCCCCGATCACCGACAACGGGGCGGGGGTGCTGACGCTTGTGAAGAATGGCTCCGGGGTTCTTGCGCTTCGTGGCACGAACACATTCAGCGGCGGCATTGTGGTCAATGGCGGCAATCTCATCTGGGTTTCAGATGCGAATCTCGGGGCAGCCAACGTGCCAGTAACGATCAATGCTTCCACCGGACTTGCTGGCAATACCAACATTGGAGCGGTCACATCGAATCGTCCATTCATCCTCAATCAAGGTGTGATAGCGACCTTTGCTTCCGGCGGAAGCGGCAGCAACACGATGAGTGGTCCGGTGCAGGGCAGTGGCGGGATCGCCCTTTATCATGGCAACGCCGGCAGTGCGACCGCCAACCTGAACAGCACCGCGAACACATTTACCGGACCGATTCGTTATCAGGGTACTAACGTCGCCCTCACGCTGAACATGAACAGCGTGGCGGATGTCCCCGGAGCCGGCAACATCACGTTTGGGCATCTGCTTGGAGGTGCCCAGACGATGACCTTCAATATCGGGGCCGGGGCCACCGCGCCGATCACGCTGAACCACCGGCGGATCGAGTTGGGTGTCGGGCCGCAGGTGCTGCAGACCATCAGCAATGCCAGCGCGCAGCTGCTGACTATCAATACCGACCTGCTGGACAACAGTCCTGCTCTGGCGGCCAATGGCAGCCCCCTTGTGAAGACCTTGACATTGGGCGGCGTGGGCAATGGTGTGTTCGCCGGCAGCA
The DNA here is from genome assembly GCA_027483175.1 of Verrucomicrobiaceae bacterium. Classification (GTDB taxonomy): domain Bacteria; phylum Verrucomicrobiota; class Verrucomicrobiia; order Verrucomicrobiales; family V1-33; genus V1-33. The sequence goes on from JAIXVE010000346.1 coordinate 1,360, forward strand.
TACGTCAGGGAGCCGCTACCATCAGGATCACCAAAGCGGGGACTGGCACGTGGACGCTCTCTGGAAACAACAATTACACCGGCCAGACGCTGGTCAGCGCCGGAGTGCTCGCCCTGACCGGCGGAAGCACCGCCTCGCCGGTCTCGATGAGTGCGGGGGCTGCGCTGCAGTTTACGATCGGCTCGCCTGTCACCTCCAGCAGCAGCTTCGACCTGAACGCGGGCTCCATCCGGATTTCCGGGACCCCTACGGCGGCGAGTCATACCCTGATCACCGCCTCTTCTGAAATCATCGGTACTCCGGTGCTGGCGGCGCCCATCCCCGGCTACGAACTGCGGGTCGAGGGGACATCTCTCAAGCTCGTAAACCCCTCGATCAACACCTACGCGTCATGGATTGCGGGCTTCCCCGCGGTGGGTGCTTTGACCGGTTTCACGGATGATCCCGATAACGACGGCCTGAAAAACGGGGTGGAGAACTTTTTCGGGACGGCCCCTGACAGGTCGAATCCGGGAATTGTTCCTGGCGCGGCGACGGGCAATAGCTTCACCTTCACGCACCCGCAGAATGCCACTCCCGGAAGCGATGTCTCGGCAGTCTACCGCTGGTCGAAGGATCTGACGACCTTCAACGACAGTGGGGTCACCGATGCTGCCGGGACTACCGTGACCCTGACTGCCCAACCCAACACCCCGGTCGCGGGCACCACGACGGTGACCGCCACCGTTACCGGCACCGCCACGCCCCGGCTCTTCCTGGACCTGAAGGTGCGGTTGAGCGGTATGTGAGGTTGAGTGAGTGGGTGGACGCGGGCTGGAGATGTGGCGATGGCTGGGGCGGGTACGGATCGGAGGGGACCGGGGGTGCCGCGAGTGGTTCGCGGGGCCCCGGCTGTTGCACTTATTTCATTTAGAGTTGAGACTCTAGGATGAGCACGACCCTGCAATCTTCCCGCCTGAGTTCTGAGGAACAAGGACTCCTGCGAGCGCTGCTGGACGCCTTGCGCGGCCCTGAGCATCCCGTGACCGCGCGGATCACGATTGGGCGCAAGCCGTTGGAGGTGCCGCCATCGGCACTCGAACTCATGACTGAAGTGGTGGAGCATCTCGCCGCTGGTCGTGCGGTGGCGGTGGTGGGAGCGGACGAGGAGATTTCCCCGCGAGAGGCGGCGGAACTGCTGTCGGTGTCACGCCCTTTTGCCGCTCGACTTTTCGATGAGGGCCGCATTCCGAGCCGCCGGGTGGGCACGCACCGTCGTGCGCTGGTGCGGGATGTGGTGGCCTATCGCGACCAGCAGAAAGCAGCCCGCATTGCTGCGCTGGATGAACTCGCCGCCGAGAGCCAGCGGTTGGGTTTGTATTGATGAAAGTCCATCGCGCCGATGCCACCACCTGTTGTCCTGCTTGATGCCTGCACCCTATACCCTGCCACCTTGCGGGATGTATGGATGCGGCTCGCGGCGCATGGCCTGATCAAGGCTCGCTGGACCGCGTCGATCCACGACGAATGGATCGAGGCGGTGCTCCGTGACCGCCCCGATCTGACCCGCGAGCGGCTTCAGCGCACCCGCGAGTTGATGAATCTCCACGCCGAGGACAGCCTCGTCACCGGGCACGAAAGGCACCTCGAAACCATCCGGCTTCCCGATCCGAATGACCGCCACGTGCTGGCCGCCGCCATTGAAGCCGGGGCCGATACTCTGCTGACTTGGAACCTGAAGGATTTCCCGGCCGAGGAACTCGCGAGGCATGGTGTGGCGGCCGAGAGCCCGGATACCTTTCTGGCGCGGCTGCTGGCAGACCACCCGGATGATTTTGTCCGCGTCCTGCGTGAAGCCAGGACGAGCCTGAAGAACCCGCCGCTGACAGCCGGGGACTACCTTGAAAAACTCCATGCCCAGGGACTGATACGAACCTGCGCCCTGCTGATGGACCGCTTCAAAGACGTTTGAAACCGCGATGCTGAATCCCTCCGCTTCACTGAACGCGTTGGTCGGAAGGCAGTGGAGACGAGAGGGGCGCAACTGGCTCGGGATTGGTGGCCTGAGTTCCCGGGGGCGGTGCGTGGCGATCCGGTGGTGGGGCGTGGAGGTGCGGGGGAGGGTTGAGTTAGGTCGATGGAGGGCAGGTGTCGCGTTTTCCCTTTGTTGAGGTGAGGATGCCTCGGGGGGATTGGTGAGTTGTTGTCATGCGGGGTATGCGGCGTTCCTACAGAACGCCGGGCTCGGGTGGTGGGGGACCCAGAGCGATGCTCTGAGCTGGTATACGGTGTCCCGTTGGGACGCGGGGCGGGGGTGAATGGCGGCGGGGACGCAATCCCGTTGGGATTGTGTGAGGGCGGGTTGTGAGGTTCTGTGTTGCGGGGTTTTTGGGACCACGAATGTCACGAATGGGCACGAATGAATTCGCGAATGGGTGGGGTGTGGGTGCCGATGGGAGAGGAACGTGGGGCGGGGGTGAATGGTGGCGGGGACGC
>JAIXVE010000177.1 GCA_027483175.1 Verrucomicrobiaceae bacterium
CGCCGCCGTCTCCAGATCCTTCAGCATCTTCGCCAGCCGGTCCGTAAACGATTCCGTCGTCAATCGACTCGACAGCATCCCCGCCCACAGCGGAAACGCCATCGGCGTCAGCCGCTTCGTCTCCACCCTCACCACCCGCCGCCGCTGCATTGCACTCAAGGCCTCATGCAGCCGCCCATACTCGAACTGCCGCTCCAGAATCTCCCGCCGCGCCTGCATCAGCAGCAGATTGTCAGGATCATACCGCGCAAACACATCGTACAGCAACCCCGCCGAAACCTGCAGCGACCTCGCCGTCTTCGCCTGTCCAGGATAACCCGGCAGCACCAGCCCAGCCACCCGCGTAATCTCACGGAAATGCCGCCGCGCCAGCTCCCCCGTGTTCAGACACGACTGCAGATCCTCCAGCAATCCCTCCGGACTTAACCACCCTCGCCACTCCTCCTCCGTCGCCGTCAGCTCATCCCCGCTCCGCAGCTCAAACCCGTAATCATTGCACGAAACCTCAATGCTCCGCGGCACCTCACGCGCCATCCGCCACGCCACTAGCATCCCCATCCCCTCATGCACCAGCCGCCCCGCAAACGGATACACATACGCATGCCACCCATCCCGCGACTTCGTCTCCTCTATCAGCAGGTCCTCCGGCCCAGGCACCACACTCCACGCCGACTGAATCGCCAGAATCGGCATCACAGCCCGAATCTCCGGATCGTCCGCCTCCCCGCGCGCCGCCGCATCCAGCTTCCGGCTCACGGCCGCCGCCAGCTCCGTGCTCAACGGGCTCTTCCCGCCCTGCCACGTCGGAATCCTCCCTCCCTCCACCCCAGCCTTCGCATCCTTCACCACCGCCCTCATCTCATGCATCCTCACCAATTCCAGCCGCCGCCCGCTGAAGATGAACTTCCCTCCCGGCTTGATCCCGCCAATGAACCATTCCTCCACCGTCCCTAACCGTCTCCCACCCGCATACTGCACCGTCACCGCATGATCCGACGCAATCGTCCCGATCGTCATCCGATGCACCCGCGCCGTCTTCTCATCCGTCACTGCATACCGCCCATCCTCACCAATCACCACCTTCCGGTACTGGGGATACGCCCGCAACGCCTTCCCGCCCGTCGTGATGAAACCCAGCGCCCATTCCCAAACCTCGTCCGTCAGCCCTCCATACGCATGCGTCCCCATCACCTCCCGCCGCATCGCCTCCCTATCAAATCCCCCGCCGCACGCCACCGTCACCAGATGCTGCACCAGCACATCCAATGGCTCCCGCAGCGGCCGTCTCGACTCCACCTCCCCGCGCAACAACGCCTCCCGCGCCGCCGCAAACTCCACCAGCTCAAACGCATGCGCCGGCACCCCGATCACCCGGCTCACCCGCCCCGGCTGGTGCCCGCTCCGCCCCGCCCGCTGCAGCAACCGCGCCATCCCCTTCGGGCTCCCCACCTGAATCACCTGCTCCACCGGCGAAAAATCCACCCCCAGATCAAGGCTGCTCGTGCACACCACACACCGCACCGTCCCCAATCTCAACCGCTCCTCCACCCCAGCACGCTCATCCCGATCCAGCGACCCGTGATGCATCGCAATGTCCGGCCCTAACTCCGCATCATAATCCAGCAGCGCCTGATACCAGATCTCCGCCTGACTCCTCGTGTTCGTAAACAGCAGGGTCGTCGCCGCCCCCCGAATCCTCTCCACCACCTGCGGCACCATCCGCACCCCAATGTGCCCGCTCCACGGAAACTGCTCCATCTCCTCAGGAATCAGGGTCTCAATCCCAATCTCCTTCCGCTCCGCCGCCGTCACCACCACTCCACCCGCCGCACCAGAACCCAACAACACATCCCGCGCTTCCTCCAGATTCCCGATCGACGCACTCAAACCCCATGTCCGCACCGCCGGATTCCACCCGCGCAATCGCGCCAGGCACAACTCAGTCTGCACCCCACGCCGCGTCCCCATCAACTCATGCCACTCATCCACCACCACCCCGCTCACCCCCCGGAACCGCTCCTCCGCCCCCAGCTGACTCAGCATCACCGACAAACTCTCCGGCGTCGTCACCAGCACGTCCGGCAACCGCGCCGCCTGCCGCTTCCGCACCGCCTGACTCGTATCCCCCGTCCGCTCCTCCACCCGCCAATCCATCCCTAACCCCGCCAGCGGCTCCTTCAACGACCCCACCGTGTCCGCCGACAACGCCCGCAACGGCGTGATCCACAACACCCGCAACCCTCCCCCAGCCTTCCCTCCTCCTAACCCCTGCAACCCCTCCAGCAGCGGCCCGCCCCACACCGCTAACGTCTTCCCCTGCCCAGTCGGCGCATGCAGCAACCCGCTGCGCCCATCCAGCCACGCCCGCCACACCTCCCGCTGAAATGGGAACGCCTCCCATCCTCGGGAGGCGAACCACTCCAGCAAAGGCTCATGCCTGCCAGCCCGCGCCATCAGCGGCGCCGACGCAAACCCACCAGCGACGCCATCAACCCAAGCACCGCCACCGTCGGCTCAGGCACCGGAAACGCCGCCAACCCGCGGAACCCTGTGTTCGTCGCCGCCGTCAGAATCGACGTCGCCGCTCCGGAAATCACCCCGCCATATCCCGTCGTATCCGAAAACTTGAACAGCGTGTTTGTATTCGTCACATACAAATCCACCCCCGTCCCACTCGCAATCCCCGTCACATTCGCCGCCGCAGACGCCGAAAACGATCCACTCGCCGTCCAAGCACTCCCATCCGACGTGTATTTCAAAATCGTCCCGTTCAACTGGTTCACCAGATACATTGTGTCATCCCCAGTCACCGTTGCACTCAGATCCGCAAACCAGAAACTGTTCCCCACGTCTGCAGTCGTCAGCGTGATCACCGGCGTCGCCGCCGTCGCCGTCGTCGGCCCAGCCCCGTAACTCTGCACCTTCGCCGTGATCGCCGTCGACCCGTTCCCCGCAAACAGAATCCCACCGGACTGCACCACCTGACGCGAATTCCGCGTGTCAATCACCGTCGACGTCACCGCAGCTCCCGGCCCAGCCACATACCGCACCCCGTTCGCAGTTCCCAGATAAATCGAACTCGTCGCACTCGCCGCCGTCGCACTCCGCAACGCCCCTGTCGAATCCGTAATCGCCGTCGACGTGTCCACACTTCCATCCAGTCCCAGCATCCCCACCACCCGATTCGTCACCGATGCCGTATCAGTCGCAGGACTCGTCCCGCCCTCGGCCTTCCGGTAACCCGTAAACACCAACCGGCTCCCGTCCCCGGAAACCGACATCGTCCCCTCCGTCGTCGAGTTCCCCACCGCCGTCATCGCCGCAGCACCCGTCGCAGGCACCGGAATCGTCTGCACCCACGCCCCCGTCGGCGTGTACTCATCAAGAAACACCGCCGCCGCCGTCGTCCCCAATGCCGCTGTTCCCGCCCCCACTCGGTAAATCACCAGATTCCCCGCCGACACCGCCGCCGCTTCCACCATCGGCGCAGCAGCCAGCATCATCAGCAGTGAAAAACCAGACGAACGAACAACAGGGCAGGAAATCTTCATGGGGGTAGCTTAAACGGGGTTTCAACCCCATGACAAGCAAGTTTCCGGCCGGATCCCCGCAGAAAATCTCAGCTTTTCGCAATCGCCGCCGCCAGCAGTTCCCCCACCACCGCCGGATTCGCCTTCCCCTGGCTCAACTTCATCACCTGCCCCTTCAACGCGTTGATCGCCTTGTCGTTACCCGCCTTGATCTTCGCCACCGCATCCGCATTCTCCGCCAGCACCCGCCCCACAATCTCATCCAGAAACCCAGTATCGCTCACCTGCTCCAACCCACGCTCCTTCACAATCTCCCCAGGCGCACGACCCGTCTCCAGCATCGCCCCAAGCACTTCCTTCGCCTGCCCGCCATTGATCTTCCCCCCATCCGCCAGCGCCGCCAATTCCCTCAACCCACCCGCCGCCACCGGATTCTCCGCCAGGGTCTTCCCCGCCGCCGCCAGATTCCCCAGCAGATCATTGATGATCCAGTTCGCTATCGTCTTCGGCTTCGCCGCCCCCTTCGCCGCCTCCTCAAAATACCCCGCCAGCCCCAGATCACTCGTCAGCACCCCCGCATCATAATCCCCAATCCCATACTCCCTCACAAACCTCGCCCGCTTCTCATGCGGCCGCTCCGGCACCGTCGGCCGAATCTCCGCCACCATCGCCGCCGTATGCAGCGGCACCAGATCCGGACAAGGAAAATACCGGTAATCATGCGCGTCCTCCTTCGTCCGCATCACCGTCGTCTCCCCACGGTCATCATCCCACCGCCGCGTGCTTTGAATCTGCCGCACGCCGCGGTCCAGCTCGTCCGCCTGCCGCTCAATCTCAAAATGAATCGCCCGCCGCACCGCCGACACACTATTCAGATTCTTCAATTCAATCTTCGCTCCTAGCGCCTCCTGCCCCACCGGCCGCAGCGAAATGTTCACATCACACCGCATCTGCCCCTTCTCCATGTCCGCATCACTCACCCCCGCATAAACCAGAATCTGCCTCAGACTCGTCAGATACGCCACCGCCTCCTCCGCACTCTCAATCTCCGGCTCGCTCACCAGTTCCATCAGCGGGGTCCCCGCACGATTGAAATCAATCACCGTATGCCCCGCCAGGTGCGTGCTCTTCGCCACATCTTCCTCCAGATGAATCCGCGTCAGCCCGATCGCATGCCCGGGCCTCGCAATCCGCTTCTGCCAGTCCTTCGGATACGCATCGTCATACAACGGCACCGTTCCACCCAGACACAGCGGCAGATCAAACTGCGACAACTGATAGTCCTTCGGCATGTCAGGATAAAAATAATTCTTCCGATCCCACTTCACCAGCGGCGGCGTCTCGCACCCTAGCATCATCCCCGCCAGAATCGTCATCCGGATCGCCCCCTCGTTCAGCACCGGCAGCGCCCCGGGCATCCCCAGACACACCGGACACGTCAGCGCATTCGGCTGCTCCCCGTATTGCGCCGGACAGGCACAGAACATCTTGCTCGCTGTCTTCAACTGACAGTGAACTTCCAGACCGATGGTGACGAGATAATCCTGAACTGGCATGGCGTAATCCCCACTCCCTGCCCCCGCCCTCGCCTCCGGGCAAGCGCCGCAGCACACGAAAATCTCCTCCTCATTCCCCAGCCACCCGCCACGCCAGCTCCCGCCCCGCCTCCCATGGCACCACACACGGATCCCCCCCCGGCCCCTCCCACCTCGCCGGCACCACCCACGGCTTCCGCTCCAGCACCACTTCCCGATCCGGCACCTCCAACCCGTGCACCCGCACCGCATTGTCCGACACAAACGCCTGCAACCGCCCCAGCGCCCCATGCCGCTCAAACAACTCCGCCAATCGCGGCAGCAGCACCGGTGCCGACCACACCCCCGCCGCACACCCGCACGATTCCTTCGCATGCCTCGGATGCGGCGCACTGTCACTCCCCATCATCAGTTTCGGATGCGCCGCCAGCGCCGCCGCCAGCAGCGCATCCCGATCCTCCGGCCGCTTCGCGATCGGCTTGCAGAACAAATGCGGCTGCAGCAACCCCCCAGCCACATCATCCAGCGTGATCACCAGATGGTGCGGGGTCACCGTCGCATGCAGATTCTCATATCGGTCCAGCATCGCCACCGCCGCCGCCGTCGTGATGTGCTCCATCACAATCCTCAGCCGCGGAAACGTCGTCGCCAGCCACTCATACACCGGCAGAAACTCCACCTCCCGATCCATCACAAACCCCCCAGTCTCCCCATGCACCAGCAGCGGAATCCCCAGCGCCTCCATCCGCCGCAGCACCGGCTCCGCCGCCCGCACACTGTGAATCCCACTCTCGCTGTTCGTTGTCACCCCATGCGGATACAACTTCACCGCAAACAGATAAGGCCGCGCCGCCTCCAGCTCCGCCTCACTGTAATCCTTGAAAAACATCGTCATCAGCGGCCGGAACCCAGCCCCCCACTTCCCGCACGCCGCCAAAATCCTCGCCTCATAAGCCCTCAGCATCTCCAGCGTCGTCACCGGCGGCACCAGATTCGGCATAATGACTGCCCCCGCAAACTGCCGCGCACTCTCCACCGCCACAAGCTCCAGCATCTCCCCATCCCGAAGATGTAAATGCATGTCCAGCGGGCGCTTCAATACGAGTCGGTCATCTGTAATCATCATCTCCCTCGCGCTCTCCCACCGCTCTCCTCCCGCCGCCAGCGCAACTTCCTCAAGCATCACCCGCACCTGCGGACTCGCCGAATCAACATCAAGGCCCCGCCCGTGCTATCATCCCCGCTCCATCTCATGAAATCCTACCTCATCGCACGCGGCACCACCCAATCCGGTCCCTTCCCCGAAAACCTCATCCCCGGCATGATCGCCTCCGGCCAACTCCTCCCCGACGACCTCTGCTGGCTCGACGGCACGCCGGATTGGCTCCCGCTATCCAAAGTCTTCCCCTTCCCCGACCAAGCCACCGCCACACCCGCCTCCTCCCCTCCCCCGCCACTACCGCCCTCGCCCCCAACACCCTCACCGCCCGTCCCCTCCCTCGGCGACGACGCCGGCATGCGCATCCTCCTCCCCGTCGGCCGCTCCGCATGGGCCATCGCCGCCGGCTACCTCGGCCTCATCAGCATCACCCTTATCCCCGCCCCCCTCGCCCTCATCGCCTCCATCATCGCCATCCGCCGCATCAAAGCCAGCCGCAATACCCCCAAACCCCTCTACGGCATGGGCCGCGCCATCTTCGGCCTCATCGCCGGCACCCTCGGCACCGCCGCCCTCCTCTACATCGCTTACGAATCCACCACCCGAGCCCGCCGCGAAAGCCACTCATCCATCCCCCCTGTAACCTCCACTCCATAGCAAAAAATGTCACTCCACCATCCCCCTGTGACCCGCATGGCGCTAAGGTAATGCGGGCGATCGCTGGATTTGAGCCAGGACAGAACGGCAATCTCACCCGAAGACCTCTCTCATCTTTGCGCCGACCCGTGTCCCAACGGGACACCGTATACCAGCCCAGAGCAACGCTCTGGGTACGCCGTATACCAGCCCAGAGCAACGCTCTGGGTCCGAAGAGCATCGCTCTGGGTTCCCCCATCCACCCTAACCTCGCGTTCTGAAGGAACGCCGTATACCAGCCCAGAGCATCGCTCTGGGTCCGAAGAGCATCGCTCTGGGTACACACCCCCTCACCTCGCCCACGCCCCGGTCCTCGAGTGCTTCGCCTCTGCCTCGTCCGTCTCCAGCTGCCGCTGATATTCCGCCGCACTCACCTTCGGCTCCGGTAAATCCCGCTCGCACGGCACAATCATCGCCAACCCGCTCCGCACCAGCCACGACGACAGGTTCTGCCAACCTCCCTCCCCGTTGTCCAGATACACAAAACACAGAAACGCATCGTCCCCAGCCTCCTTCTCCCACCGCGTCGCGATCCGAAACGGCCGCGCCCGCAGCAGGCTCAGCGTGAACTTCGCCGCATCCTTCGCCACTTCCTGCAGCTCGTTCTCATCACGCAGCGCGAAGTGATCAATCACATCCCGCGCACTCCCCGGCTCCCCCGCATTCACCGCCGCCGTCCGCACCCAGTACAGCCGGAACCGATGCGTCCCCTGCGGCGTCGACGCCTTGAACGCATCACCACCATTCCCCGGATCATCCATCAATCGGCACCCGCTCGGCGTCAGAATCTGATAGTCACTCAGCGGCCGTCCCTCCTCATCCAGCGGAATCGTCGGATCCGCCGCCGTCGCCGGGCCCGCCATCCCCGTCCCCACCGTCTGCTCCACCTTCGGCAACACCGGCTGCCGCTCCGCCGCCCGACGCTTCAAATACCAGGCTAGCACAATCACCACCGCAAGAATCACCAGCGTCACGGTGACTGTTGACGTCGTGCTGTGGTCTTCTCGGGGTTCGTCTGATTCAGCCATGTCGGGATCGCAATTAATCTCCCCGCACTCTCACGCCCTCCGTTCACGCTTTCAAATTCTCTTTTCCGCACGTCAGGCTCCCCCATGACCACCGACTGGCAGGCCCTCTACGAATCCGGCAACACCCCATGGGACCGCGGCAGCCCAGCCCCCGCCCTCCTCTCATGGCTCTCCTCCCACCAACTCCACGGCCGCGTCCTCGCCCCTGGCTGCGGCCCCGGCCACGACCTCACCGCCCTCGCCTCCTCCGGTGCCTCCGAAATCGTCGGCATCGACATCGCCCCAGCCGCCATCTCCCTCGCCTCCACCCGCTGCGCCTCCCTCCCCTCCGTCTCCGTCCTCCTCGCCGACCTCTTCACCGAAGCCCATTCCTCCCTCCGCAACTCCTTCGACTGGGTCTTCGAACACACCTGCTACTGCGCCATCCCCCCAGACCGCCGCCCCGATTACGCCGCCGCCGTCCACGCCGCCCTCCGACCCGGCGGCCACCTCCTCGCCATCTTCTACCTCCAGCCATGGGAAGCCCACGAAGACCAGAACCAGGGCCCACCCTTCGGCACCTCACGCGACGACCTCGACCGCATGTTCAATAACCTCTTCACCCTCGTCGACTCATGGCAACCCACCGCCGCCTTCCCAGGCCGCGAAGGCCGTGAAGAAATGCGCCTCCTGAAACGCGTCGATTGAAACGCGCGCCTGACCCTCACCTCTTCTCCACCCGCCCCGCACCCGTCGGCTTCCCACCCGCCGGAACCGCCGCCGGCGCTGGCGCCACCGCCGCTGGCTCAACCGCCGGTGCCGGCACCGTCAACTGCCCCGCAGGCCCAGCCTCCTCTTCCTCCACCACCGCAGGCTTCTTCACCACCGTCCCCATCCAGATCTCCGGCGACCGCCGCCCCGGCCCAGTCTCACCACCAGGAATCACCACCTGCCCACCCCAGTTCACCGCCGGATTCGTCAGACAAGGTGCCCCCGGAAATCCCCCAAGGTGATTCCACTCCCCAATCCCCGCATCATACCCCAGCACCGTCCGCGTGTACCCCGGAAACTTCTCCATCAGCAGCCGGTTGTAGTCCCGACGCGCATTCTTCTCCCGCTCGTCAATGTTCGCCAGATCCCGCGCCTGACCCTCCAGCACCCGCGTCAGGGTCTCATCCGTCCCGCTCACAATCACCAAATGATGCGGCGGAACATGAAACGCCGGTGCCCCCACGATCGCACACGGATGCCCCCGCGGATCCACAATATCCCCCAGCACACTCCATTCCTTCTTCACCGGATCATACCGATGCAGATCCGTCAGAAAATCCACCTCCCCGCCCGGATTCCTCCCCCCGCACAAATACACGTACTCCGCACTCCCCTCCACACCCGAGACCCCCACCGCCAGCATCCGCGCCGGACCCTCCCACGCCGGCAACGCCTTCCACGCAAATTCCTTCGCCCCACCCTTCCGCTTGCTCAAATCCAACGCAAAAAACGCCTTGCTCCCACCCCCGCTCCCCAGCACCCCCGTCCCACCCATCACATACACCATCTGCTTCACCACCGCCGCCGACGACCACGCCAGCGCCCGCGGCAACTTCGGAAACTCCACCCGCTCCACCTTCCGCTTCTCCCCATTCCACCGCAGCAGAAAACACGTGTCCACCACCTGATCCACCGTCGCCCCCCCAATACACAACAACCCATCCGCCACCGACACACTCGCCCCGCACCCCATCCCCACCGGCAACTCATACCCAGCCTCCACCCACTGATACTCAGGAGCCGCATTCTCCCCAGCCTTCCGCTCCAGCACATGCACCCCGCGGCTGTAAACCCGCACACCTCCCTCCCACGGCATCTTCTCCGGAAACTCAGTCCCACCCGCCAGCAGCAGCACGTCCCCCTGCACCCCCGCAAACATCCCCCCATACCCACCCAGCTTCTCCCCACCCGGCTCCGCCAAATCCGCGATCTTCTCCCACGTCACCGTCGGCGGCACATGAATCGTATCGCCCTCCGACTCCCCTCCCTCCTGCGCACACACCCAACCGCACCCGCTCACAACGATCACCGCCGCCACCGGTAGGAC
>JAIXVE010000081.1 GCA_027483175.1 Verrucomicrobiaceae bacterium
CTCCTCGTCGCCTGCTCCGGCATCGACGAAATGCTCCAAGTCACTAACGCCCTCGAAGGCCAGCTCACCGCCACCATCCACGGCACCGAAACCGACTTCGCCTCCGCCGCCCCGCTCCTCGCCGCCGCCGAACGCCGCGCCGGCCGTCTCGTCTGCAATGGCTTCCCCACCGGCGTCGAAGTCTGCCAGAGCATCGTCCACGGCGGCCCCTACCCAGCCACCAGCGACGGCCGCAGCACTTCCGTCGGCACCGCCGCCATCCTCCGCTGGGTCCGCCCCGTCTGCTGGCAGGACATGCCGGACTCCCTCCTCCCACCAGCCCTCCGCAACGGCAACCCCCTCGGCATCCAACGCCTCGTCAACGGCTCGTTCACCCGCTGAACGACTCCCACGCCGGCAGCTGACTGAAATAGTCAGGCCTCACATCAAGGGTCTGCCACCGTCGGTGAAACACCGGCGTGGCAGATCCACTCACCGGCGGCACAATCCAACTCCAGTCCGCCGACACCGCGCGCCCTAGCGTCCCTTCCCGTTTCGCAAACTCCATGAACTCCACCGACGCCTGATGGTGATTCACCATACGGACGCCAGCTTCCTCAAAGGAATGCAGCACCGCCGAGTTCAGCTCCAGCAGCGCCCAGTCCTTCCATAGCGGCGACCACGGGCCACGACCCTCATAGGTCCGCTCCGCAATCACCGGCAATTGATTGTACCGGCTCTCATCCGCCAGATCACGGCCCACCTCCGTCCCCATGTACCACCCGTTGAACGGTGCCGCAGGATAATCAACGCCCCCCACCCGCAGCACCATGTCCGACACCACCGGCACTCCATACCACTTCAATCCCAGCTCCCCGAACCACTCGAACTCCGGATGCGTCAGCGGCACCTCCATCGCATGCTCCACCGGCGCAGGATACACCCTCGGCACTTCCCCCCGCCGCTGAATCACCAGCGGCAGCAGGTCAAACATCCCACCCGCTCCCGTCCACCCCAGCGCCCTCACCTGCTCCGTAAACTCCACATTCGCCGGATCCCCCATCACCGTCCCGTCCTCCCGCCGGTACCCAGCGTAACCCAGCAACTGCCGGTTCCAGATCCGCACCCTCGGCCCCTCAGCATCCGCCGGAGCAAAAATCGTAATGATCGGCCGCACCTTCCCGCCATTCCCAGCCGCCCTCAGATGCTCCAGCAACGCCGCATGCACTTCGTCAGGATCATCCACATCCCTCCGGTCCCGCACCTCCAGCGACGTCCAGAACAATCGCCCGATGCACTTCGCATGATTCCGCCAAGCCACCCGCGCCCCGTGCTCCAGCTCCGCCCCGTCCGCCACCCACGTTCCCTCACCCAGCGCCGCCAGCCGGTCCTCCAGCCGCTCCATGCTCCACTTCTTCTCAACCGCACACAACTCCAGCAACTCCCGCGCCTCCGCCTCCGCCGCATTCCTCTCCGATTCCTCCCCACCACACTCTTCACCTCCTCGATTCATCGTCTCCACACCCCGCGATCCAAGGTGCATCCCCTCAGGACCCAAGGCGCGTTCCTTGCTCTCGCAGACTTCAGTCGTCGGGGCCGCGGCTCTACGTTGTGATGTTGATGTGATCAATGGAGTCTTTCAGGTTGGCCGTTCGTTTAACATCCGTTTCACCCTCAGACCATTCAGGCCGCTCCTGATTCCTCATCAGGTCCGCCCCCTACTCCGGCTTCGCACCTTGACGCTCCCCTCCCGCTGCCGCACTTTCCCCGCAACATGTCCCTCCTCTCCGTCTCAGACCTCCGCGTCCACTTCCCCGTCCGGGGCGGAATCCTCCGCCGCACCATCGGAGCCTGCCGCGCCGTCGACGGGGTCTCCCTCGAAGTCCATCCCGGCGAAACCCTCGGCCTCATCGGCGAAAGCGGCTGCGGCAAAACCACCCTCGGCAAAACCATCGCAGGCCTCAACCGCCCCACCACAGGCTCCATCCTCTTCAACGGCCGCAACACCACCGGCCTCCGCGCCGGTTCCCTCGCCAGCGACCTCCAGATGATCTTCCAGGACCCCGCCGAATCCCTCAACTCCCGCATGACCGTCGGCGACATCGTCCGCGAACCCCTCGACATCCACAAAATCGGCTCCCCCTCCGAACGCCGCCAGCGCGTCGCCTCCATCCTCGCCAAAGTCGGCCTCTCCCCCTCCGCCGCTGACCGCTTCCCCTTCGAATTCAGCGGCGGCCAGCGCCAGCGCATCGGCATCGCCCGCGCCCTCGCCCTCAACCCGAAACTCATCATCTGCGACGAACCAGTCTCCGCACTCGACGTCTCCGTCCAAAGCCAGGTCCTCAACCTCCTCATGGACCTCCAGCGCGAATCCGGCGTCAGCTACCTCTTCATCTCCCACAACCTCGCCGTCGTCCGCCACATCTCCACCCGCATCGCCATCATGTACCTCGGCCGCATCATGGAAATCGGACCCGCCGAAGCCGTCACCGCACGCCCGCTCCACGCCTACACCCGCGCCCTCCTCAGCGCCATCCCCATCCCCGACCCCTCACACCGCCCGCAGCGCCACCTCCCCGCCGGCGATGTCCCCAGCCCCGTCAATCCCCCACCCGGCTGCGCCTTCGGCCACCGCACCAATTCCCCGCGCTATCAGGAAAGCATCCATCGTCCATCCCCCATGGTCGAGGTCTCACCAGGCCACTGGGTCCTCCAATGCCCCTGCTGCACCGACTCCGCCCTCGCCGCCGCCTGACACTCCCCCTGAAAGACCACCCGCCCCAGCCAGTTTAACTCTCCCCATGAGGGCTCTCTTCCTGTTTCTCTCCCTGTTCGCCGCCGCCTCGCTCCGCGCCAACCCAGCCGCCCACCAAGGCACCGGCCTCAACGTCGAACTCATCGCCGAATCCTCCAGCATCTCCCCAGGCAAGCCATTCTCCGTCGGCCTCCTTATCCACCACGACCGCGGCTACCACACCTACTGGAAAAACCCCGGCCTCGCCGGCGTCGCCACCAATCTCCAGTGGTCTCTCCCCAGAGGCTTCAAAGCCGGCCCCATCCAGTGGCCCGCCCCCGAGAAAGTCAAAATGGCCGCCATCAATACCCACGGCTTCGAATCCGATACGCTCCTCATCGTCGACATCACTCCCCCGAAAAACATCCGCGCCACCGAGGTCACCCTCAGCACCAAAGCCTCGTGGATGTGCTGCTTCCGTTCCTGCTCCCCAGGCTTCTGCGACCTTTCTCTAACCATCCCCGTCGCCCCCGCCTCCTCACAAGGCCCGCACGCCGACCTCTTCACCAAAGCCCGCTCGCTCCACCCCGTCCCCGCCAGCGGCTGGCAATTCTCCGCCCTCCGCTCCGGTAACACCATCACGCTCACCGGCCACCCGCTCACCCCTGGCCCCAAAATCCCCTCCCACCCGCAGTTCTTCAGCGCCGACAACCTCATCTGCTCCCACCCGGACCAGATCTGGTCCTCCGCCGACGGCACCTTCAAAGCCATCCTCACCATCTCGGAAATGCCCCCGAAAAACCAGTCGCTGCTCCGCGGCACCCTAACCGCAGACTCGGGCTGGCTCGGCTCCAGATCCTCCAAGGCCATCGACATCGCCGTCCCCATCACCCCCGCCCCCTGACATCTCTCACCCGCCGCATTTCCTCACGGCGCAGGAAACGGCGGCTTGTGCCTCCCCGGCACCGTCGCGTCAAACCACACCGGTGCCTCACTACCCGTCACCGCACGGTGTACCTTCGCCGCTCCCGTCTCCGGATGATCCGTCACCGGCTCAATGCTGAACTCCATGCTCTGACCCACCTTCACATCCGGCCGCGGCACCGGCTTCCCATCCAGCACCGCCCAATGCAGCCGCGTGATCCGCTTGTCCGTCACCGCCCCCGTAAACACCTGCTCAATCTCCCAAACCGACGCCTGCAGCCAGTTCGCCGATTCCTTCAATGCCTCCGCCCCAGGCAGCGCCGGCCACTCCACCAGCTTCGCCTTCACCAGATTCCGCGTCGGCCGCGTCCGCTCCGTCAGCATCCCCGACGCTTCCTTCCACGCTTCCTCCACTTCCTCCTGCCCCAGTTCCCGGCTGTAAATCGCCACACGCTCCATGCTCCCGGTCCACGGGCCGCCATAAGGCCGCTCGTCGCCTAACACCACCCGGCCCGCCTTCCAACCCCCAAACCCGCTCGCCTCGGTCGTAAACTCCCGCATCAGCTGCCCGTCCACATAACACGCCAGCCGCTTGTTCCGGCACGTCACCACTAACGCAAACGGCCGGTCGTCCTCGATGAACATCGCCGTCAGCACAAACCGCTCCACCCGCGCCGGAACCCCATCGCCGCCACCCGTCAGCACCCGCAGCACCAGCTTGCCATCCACCCGATACAACGCCGCCGCATCCGTTCCATCCTCATTCCTCACCGTCACCAGCCGCACACTCATCGGCGGCACCGACCTCCTCTCGGTCACCATGCAGCTCAGCGACCACGCCCCGCTCGCCCTCACCGCATCAAACACCGGCCCAGCCGCCGCCGCCGGAAACTCCGCACTCCCCGCCGACACATTCACCACCCCACCCGGCCCCCCAAACGCCATCCCCCTCAACACCGGATCGTTCTTCCCGCCCAGATGCTCCCATCCTAGCACAAGACCATCCGTCTGCACCGGCCACCCGCCCGCCTTGCCACCTCCCTCAACCGCCACCTGCGGCTTCTGCGGCAGACTCGTCACCACCCCGCTAGCATTCGCCACCCAGAGATCCGGCGACTCCACCGCCCCGGTCGTCACCGTCGCCACATGCACCGCCTCCACCGCCTTCAGATCCTTCCGCAACCTCAACGCCTGCACCCTCGCCTCCCCGCCGCCCTCCTCAGGCCACGGCCCCGTAAATGTCAGGATCTGCGCGTCATTCGACCACCGCGGATGATTCAGCGTCCCCCCTGCCAGCGTCGGCAGCTCCGCCAGATCAAGATCCCAGCCCGGATCCACTTCCGGCACATAACACCTCAACCGCCGCTTCGTCCCGTCCAGCAGCAGCATCGCATAACTGTCGTCCGGCGCCAATGACGGCCACGATCCATGCCCCGCCGGCGTCCACGTCTGCGCCTTCAAATCCGCCAGCCCGGCCTGCGGCCACGGAAACAACCCCGCCGCACGCGTCCCATCCCGCGACACCTGAAAATTATCCACCGCCGCCGCCCGGCCCGACCACACAATCTCCCGATCCTCCGGCTTCTCCATCCGGAAACGCACCAGCGGCTCACCCGCCAGCGCCGCTCGCTTGCTCGTCTCCAGCGCCGCAAACGCATACACCGCCCCCGGCTCCTCACCCGACCCCGGCCACACCGCCACCGCCGCACCACTCCCCAGCGAACGCGGCACGCCGCCCGTCCACGGCACCGACACCATCTCCGGATCATACGCCGTCCCCGCATCCCCCACCGTCGCCTTCAGCTTCGTCACCACCACCGCCCCGCCATCCGCCGTCACCAGCGGCCGCGCCAGCCGCCCCTGACCTCCCAGCAGTTCCCTAACCTGTCCGCCCGGATCCAGCACCATCAGCTTCTCCCCGCCCTCCGCCAGCCACGCCAGCTTCCACGGCCGCCCCCCCGTCAACGCTTCCATCGTCACCGCTTCCACCGCCATCCCCGCAGCAGGCACCCCAAAAATCAGTACTGTCAGTAGTCGCTTCATTACCCTCTGCGATAACCCCCGCTCCGCATCTTGCAACACCCGGACGCCACGCCCATCTGTGCCCTCCCCATGACTCCCGCCGACGCCCTCCGCCACTACTTCGGCCACTCCTCCTTCCGCGGCGGCCAGGAAGCCGCCATCAACGCCATCCTCGACGGCCATTCCACCCTCGCCCTCTTCCCCACCGGCGCTGGCAAATCCCTCACCTACCAACTCCCCGCACTCCTCCTCCCCGGCACCACCGTTGTCGTCTCCCCGCTCATCGCCCTCATGAAGGACCAGGTCGGAGCCCTTCGCGCCAAAGGCATCGCCGCCGCCCAACTCGACTCCACCCTCACCCCGGACGCCCGACGCCAGACCGAAGACGACTTCTCCGCCGGTCGCCTCAAACTCCTCTACGTCGCCCCGGAACGCTTCGCCAGCGACGCCTTCCGCCGCAGGCTCATCTCCACCCCACTCTCCCTCCTCGCCATCGACGAAGCCCACTGCATCTCAGAATGGGGCCACAACTTCCGCCCGGATTACCTCCGCCTCGCCGCCATCGCCGCCGCCCTCCGCCCGCTCCCAGTCCTCTGCCTCACCGCCACCGCCACCCCAGCCACCGCCGCAGACATCTGCAACGCCTTCGCCATCGCCCCAGCCCACCGCATCCAGACGTCCTTCCACCGCCCCAATCTCTCCTATCAATCCTCACCGCTCGCCGCCGCCGACCGTCTCCCCCATCTCATCAAAGCCCTCCAGAACCCCGACCGTCTCCCCGCCATCGTCTACGTCACCCGTCAGGAAACCGCCGAACACCTCGCCACCGCCCTCCAGCGCCACCACATCCCCGCACGCGCCTATCACGCCGGTCTCCCCGACGACTTCCGCGCCGAAGCCCAGGACGCCTTCATGTCAGGACAATGCCCCGTCATGGTCGCCACCATCGCCTTCGGCATGGGCGTCGATAAAGCCGACATCCGCGCCGTCTATCACTACAATCTCCCCAAATCCCTCGAAAACCTCCTCCAGGAATCCGGCCGCGCCGGCCGCGATGGCCTCCCCGCTCACTGCGAAATCCTCGCCTGCGGCGACGACCTCAACACGCTCCGCAACTTCATCTGCGGCGATACCCCCGGCCCCATCGCCGTCTCCGCCGTCATCGACTCCCTCCTCCGCCAGGGCCCAGACCTCGACGTCTCCCTCTACGACCTCTCCCTCGCCACCGACACCCGCCCCCACGTCACCGAAACCCTCCTCGCCGCCCTCGAAACCGATGGCCTCATCTCCGCCGTCGGCTCTTTCCACAGCCGCTGCCGCATCCGCTTCCTCCGCCCTCAGGAAAAAGTCATCGCCTCCCGCGACTCCACCGAACGCTCCTCCCTCCGCGCCATCCTCGCCACCGCCACCCACGGCCGTCTCTGGCTCACCCTCGACCTCCCCGCCACCGCCGCCACCACCGGTCTCTCCATGCCCGCCCTCCGCGAAGCCCTCGCTCTGCTCGAACAGGACGGCGACGCCATCCTCCAGTTCTCCCACCGCAGGCTCTCCTACCGCCGTCTCACCGATAACCTCCAGCCCACCCGCATCGCCGCCTCCATGGCCGCACGCTTCGCCGCCCGCGAACAACAGGACCTCGCCCGTCTCGACGACGTCATCGCCTGTCTCCTCCACGAAAACTGTCTCACCGCACGCCTCCTCGCACACTTCGGCGAATCCCTCCCCTCACCCTGCGGCCACTGCGCCAACTGCCTCCACCCGCCCTCCGCCCCACTCTCCCTCCCCGCCTCCCCCATCCCCGCCATCTCCGCAGACGACGTCGCCGCCATCCACTCCCTCATCGCCGAACGCCGCCCCGCCCTCCGCTCCGCCCGCCAGATCACCCGCTTCCTCTGCGGTCTCTCCGGCCCAGCCATCCAGCGCGCCAAACTCTCCTCCCACGATTCCTTCGGCCGTCTCGCCGAAATCCCCTTCCTCGACGTCCTCGATCACGTCTCCACCCTCGTCCCCTCATGATTCACCCGCTTTTCCACCCGCCGCATGATGAATCCACCCCCTTCCAACCGTTAACTCCCCCCATGAATGCCCACCTGCCACGCCGCGCCTTCCTCCAGCGCCTCGGCCTCGGATCCCTCGCGCTCGGCTCGCTCCTCAGCCCGGATCTCCTCCGCGCCGCCTCCGCCGGCGACCGCTGGCCCGGCATTCTCCCCCAACCCCACTTCCCTCCCAAAGCCAAACGCGTCATCTGGCTCACCATGGCCGGCGGACCCTCCCACCTCGAAACCTTCGACCACAAGCCGCAACTCGCCAAGCTCCACGGCCAGAACATGCCGGACTCCTTCACCAAGGGCCAGCAGCTCGCCCAGCTCCAGGGCCAGCAACTCAAATGCTTCGGCCCTCAATGGGGCTTCAAAAAGTTCGGTAAATCCGGTGCCGAAATCTGCGAACTCTTCCCCCAGCTCGGCTCGGTCGCCGATGACATCGCCATAATCCGCAGCATGCACACGGACGCGATCAATCACGACCCCGCCCACTGCTTCATCAACACCGGCTCCGCCATCCCCGGCCGCCCCAGCATGGGCTCATGGCTCACCTACGGCCTCGGCTCCGCCGCCGAAGACCTCCCCGGCTTCGTCGTCCTCACTTCCCTCGGCCAGGGCGGCCAGAACCAACCCATCGCCGCTCGCCAGTGGTCCGCTGGCTTCCTCCCCAGCCGCTTCCAGGGCGTCCACCTCCGCAGCAAAGGCGACGCCGTCCTCTACCTCAGCAACCCTCCAGGTTACTCCCGCGACCTCCAGCACGATGTCGTCAGCACGGTCCGCGATCTCAACGAACAACACGACCAAACCCTCCACGACCCGGAAATCGCCGCCCGCATCGCCCAGTACGAAATGGCCTTCCGCATGCAGGCCAGCGTCCCCGGCCTCATGGACATGGCCTCCGAACCCCAGCACATCAAAGACCTCTACGGCTGCACCCCCGGCGACGGCTCCTTCGCCTCAAACTGTCTCGTCGCCCGACGTCTCGCAGAACGCGGCACCCGCTTCATCCAGCTCTACCACAAAGACTGGGACCACCACGGCGGCGTCAAAGACGGGGTCCGCCTCAAAGCCTCCGAAATCGACCGCGCCTGCATGGCCCTCATCACCGACCTCAAACAACGCGGCATGTTCGACGATACCCTCATCGTCTTCGCCGGCGAATTCGGCCGCACCCCCATGTCCCAGGGCGACGGCCGCGACCACCACATGCTCGCCTACTCCATCTGGATGGCCGGCGGCGGCATCAAAGGCGGCACCCAGTGGGGCTCCACCGACGAACTCGGCTACAAACCAGTCGAAAACCCCGTCCACGTCCACGACGTTCACGCCACGATGCTCAAACTCCTCGGCATCGATCACACCAAACTCACCTACCGCTCCCAGGGCCGCGACTACCGCCTCACCGATGTCTTCGGCAAGGTCGTCAGCGGAATCCTGACCTGATCCCTCATCCGCTCCTCACCGCCGCCACTGCTCCCAGAGCAGCTTCCCGGCCATCAGCAGCACCGTCGTGATCAGCACCGGCCTGATCACCCGCGACCCGTTCTTCAAAACCATCCCGGACCCTAACTGCGCACCCGCCAGCTGCCCCGCAATCATCACCCCGGCCACCTCGAACCTCACCACCCCAGCCCACAGAAACACCGCCAGCGACGCCAGATTGCTCGTCAGATTCATCACCTTCGTGTACGCCGTCGCATGCCGCAATCCTAACCCCAGCAGCAGCACACACGCCATCGTCCAGAACGATCCCGTCCCCGGCCCGAACGCCCCATCATAAAACCCCAGCAGCAACCCGAACCCGCACGCAAAAACACCCCCGCTCACCCGCCGCTCGCCGTGCAGATCACTCATCTTCGGCGACACCGCCGTATAAATCGCAATCACAATCAGCAGCCACGGCACACTCCGCCTCAACAGCTCCACCGGCACCCGCGACACCACCATCGCCCCCACCGCCGCCGCCGCCGCCGTCCACAGTATCCCCGCCAGCAGCTCCTGCTCCCGCAGCAACCCCCCACGCGCATAATTCCTCACCGCCAGCGCTGTCCCGCAGCACGACTGCATCTTGTTAGTCCCCAGCGCCGCCGCAGGATCCAATCCCGCCCACAGCAGCGCCGGCACCGTCAGCAATCCACCCCCGCCCGCTATCGCATCCACAAAACCAGCCGCCAGCGCCGCCAGCCCCAGTCCCGCATAATGCCACCATTCCATCACAGAATCCCCCGCTCCTCCACACGCCTCACGCCTCCGCCCCACCCTGCATCTCCAGCGCCGCCTTCGCACGCGCCGCCGCCTCCCCAGCCTTCCTCTGAATCTCCTCAGGCGACGGCAGGCTCGCTAGCACATCCGCAGGAATAAACCCGTCCGCCGCCAGTTTCGTCAGGCACTTCTTCCGCTCCGCCAGCGCCTTGCTCGCATCCCGCTCCCGGCTGAACCGGTCCTTCGCCTCGTCACTCCGCTGCCGCAGCCGCGAATAAATATCCCCACCCAGCAGCGCCGAAATATCCACCTTCATCGCCTGCCGCTGCACGCCACTCTCGCTAACAGGCTCCCCATTGATCGGCCCCCCACTGTACTTCGGAAACATGATCGCCACCTCCGGACACACTCTCGAACACGCCGGGCAGTTCGTTTTGCAGTTGTCGTTGTTCTGCACCTGAATCTTCCCCTCCCCACTCACCCCGTACACATCAAACAGACAGAAACTCAGACACTGCATGCAGTTCGTGCACCGCGAATAATCAATCACCGGAAACCACGGCTTCCACATCCCCGGCTGATTCATCACCCGCTCCCCCCGCTGCCGGTCCACCACATCCGCCACCTTTCCATCCTCCACACCCGAAATATCCAGCGTCGCAATCGCCCGCTCCCCAGCCGCATCCTCCAGCAGCGGCGCATTCCCCCCAAACTCACCCAGCACCAGCAGCGCCCCCTCACCCACCCCGCGCCCGCCTCGCCCAGCCACTCTCACCGCATACCCGCGGTCCAGCAGCGACGCCATCACCGCAAACCGCCGCGCCGGAGCCAGCTCCGCCGCCCCGCTGCCTTCATAAATCAATACCTGTACGTGTGGTGCAATCGCCATGACCCCCTAAAGACGTTCAGTCCGCCGCACTGTCAATCTCCGCCGCATCCAGCCTCGCGGATGCCGCCGCCGCACTCAGCGTCCTCATGTTCACCACCTCCACACCCTCCGCCGCCAGCGGAGCCCCAGCCGCATGAAACAACCACAGCACCGCCCTCCGATGACACGCCGCAATCTTCACAGGCCCGCCTCCTGCTATCTCCACCAGCCGCCCGTCCCGCTGCGCAGACATCTCACACAAATCCGCCACCGCCTCAAACGCCCTCCCTCCCGCACTCAAATGCTCCAGCACCCCATCCTTCACCTCCGGCGGCACCACCTGCGCATACGCACACCGACAGTATATCACCCGGGGTTCCCCTGTTTGCTCGCTCATGCCATCCCCACTAATCCCCACCCGCTCAACCTTCAATCCCCAACCCGCTCCACCCTCCAGAATTCCCGCCCCGACCTCCCAGGCTCGTATTTAATCCAGTCCGTACTTCGATTTCCGGTTTCCGCACGCCCCCATGTCGCCACCTTCTCCCATCCCACGGCATGAACGACACCCACCACGACGACGAAGCTCCCCACGACAACCGGACCATCGAGTCCATGGCCGCCGCCAAAAGGCGCATCGCTCTCGCCATCGTCCTCGCCGTCGCCGCAGGCTCCAGCTGGTTCTACCACATCTCCTCCACCAAAGGCGAAAGCCGCCGCCTCACCGACACCGCCAAACGCTACATCGACAAAGGCCAGCCCGATGACGCTCGCCAGATGCTCATCGTCGCTCGCAACCTCGACCCCAAAAACACCAGCGCCAAACAACTCCTCGACGCCATCGAAGCCGCCGCCGCAGAAGCCGCCGAAGAACCCGTCCCCCCCATCCCTCAACCGGATTCCGACACTCCCGCTCCCTCCACCTCAGCACCGCCAGACGAAGAAGCCGTCATCGTCCGCATCCGCGAGGCCTTCGATCTCGTCGCCAAAAGCGATCTCCTCGCCGCAGAAAAAGAATTCCGCTCCATCGCCGCCAATGATGTCGCCGGCCGCGGCCACGCCGCTCTAGCCACTTTCCTCATCCGCTACAAACCTCTCTCGGAAGTCTCCGAAGAAGTCCTCGAACTCCTCAAAGCCATCCCCCCACGCCCGGAACGCTACGGCCTCGACGCCATCGAACTCGCCCTCAGCAGAGCCGTCATCCCCACCAAGGACCTCTACTCATGGCTCGAAATCATCCGCACCCACCCAGCCGCCAATCCCACTGACCTCCTCAAAGCAGACTCCTACGAGGCCTCCGCCCGCCCGCGCGGCAAGGGCATCGTCGTCGAACGCACCGTCCGCCGCCTCCGCAAAGCACCCCTCGAAGACCGCGCCACCGCCGCTCGCTGGTTCGCCTCCATCGGCGAACACGCCGCCGTCGCCCAGATCATCTCCCGCGAGGACGCCCTCACCAATCGCGATCTCTTCTCCCTCTGGCTCGAGGTCATGGAACGCACCCTCCAGTTCGACGTCGCCCTCGACGCCCTATCAAAAAGCGACATCCCCATGTCGCCCACCGTCAGAAGACTCTTCCGCACCCGCGTCCTCTACCGCTCAGGCCTCACCGACGCCCGCGGCGAATACGGCAGCATCCTCGCCGACCTCGAAGGCCTCCCCGGCGAATACGCCGAAGCACTCGCCTTCATCTGCCTCGCCGGTGACGACGCCTTCACCATCAAAGGCCTCGCCAAAGCTCTCGCCGACCCCGCCGCCGCAGGCATCGTCTTCCGTAAACTCATCCCCGCCGCTCGCGCCCGCAAAGACGCCGTCCGCCTCCGCCAGTACTACGAAATGGCCGCCGCCGCCCCCGCACTCTCCGGCGACATCAACATCAAAAGCGAACTCTCCTACCTCAACCTCCTCCTCGACGTTCCCGAAGACCGCGACGAAATCGTCCAGCGCTGCTCACGCTTCCCAGACGCCATCGCCCCGCGCTGCACGCTCGCCATGGCCCTCCTCCTCAAAAACCTCGCTCCCCAGGCCCTCGTCCAGCTCACCAGCTACAAACCCAACATCTACTCCGTCAACCTCCAGCCCTCCCAGCGCCTCGTCCTCGTCACCACCCTCGCCGCCAACAACCGCCGCGAAGAAGCCCGCAAAGCCGCCGTCGGCCTCCGCGACATGTCTCTCACTCAGCAGGAAACCGAATTCCTCGCCAAATGGCTCAAGGAACCAGTCCCCGAAGCCAAATCCATCATCGAAATGCGCCTCCGGAAATTCGGCATCCCCATCGCCGCCACCATCATGGCTCTCATCGCCTTCTGGTCGTCCTTCCGCGCATGGAAAACCTACAAAGCCAATCTCCTCTCCGCTCATCCCGATTTTCCCTCCGCCACCACCAGCGACCTCCCGTCCCCCACACCCCCGGAAAACCTCGGCATCGCCCCAGCCGAACACCCCGCCCCGCCTCTCGTCCTCCCCGCCAACGGCTTCACTCTCTGGCTCAACCCCGCCACATGGCCCATCCCAAAACTCAAGCTCCCAGCCAACGGCTTCACTCTCTGGCTCGACCCCGCCACATGGCCCGTCCCAAAACTCAAGCTCCCAGCCAACGGCTTCAC
>JAIXVE010000075.1 GCA_027483175.1 Verrucomicrobiaceae bacterium
ATGCCTGCCGCACGAGCGTTTCCGCGAGGTCTCGGATCGGACCGGCGGGAAGTGTGAGGACACGATTCATGGCGTCGAGAGGGCGGACTGCGGCGAGGTGCGCGAGCAGGGAGGGGACTTCTGCTGACTGTCTGTCGTCGGGTGAAGTGAAGTTGCTATCATAGGCCTGAGCGGCTGCGAGGGCGGCGGTGGTGTCGTGGAGGGCCCATGACTGGAAGAGCCCGAGGGTGCTGGAGTGGGAGGTTCCGGCCTCCTGGGAGCGGGTAGCGCGCCATTTACGGAACGCTGGGTCGCGGGCGACGGCGAGGCCTTCGAGGGGCGCGGTTTCGCCCCAGCGCGTGAAGACTGATTCGGACAAGCTGAGGGAGAGCGCGGGACGTTGCACGGTCCTGACAAGATTGAGGGCTCCATGAAGCTCTCCGGCGGGAAGCTCGAGGATGAGGCGCTTCACTTTCAGGAAACCGATGGGGTCGTCTGGTGATTTGATCTGGGCGATGGCGGTGGCGAGTGCGGCGAGGCGCGGGCTCAGGGAATCGGCCGGGGCGGCGGCGGTGCGGGGATCCGCCGGGCGCTGACGAGTTGCGGGGGTGGTGTTGGAGGTGTTAGATTGAAGGGGGGCTTCCTTGGGGTTTCCTGCGGCTGCGGCGCGGGCATTTTCCTGCCATTTCCAGCCGATGGGGAGGAGGAGTGCGGCGGCGGCCGCGGCGGTGGTGATTTTTGCGAAGGCCATGGTGGGAAGGAAAGAAGTGACGGCGGTTGCTGCGCCAGTTCCTGACGCGAGGGCGATTGAATGCCGAGCGAGTGCGGCGGGCATGCCTGCGGGGGCCGACTCTGCTAGGTGGACGGCGAGTGCGAGACCCAGCGCGGTGGATGAGACGGTCGCCCCGCGGCGCTGGAGCCAGCGGGTGAGTTTTTCGACGGCCCGGACAGAGCGCTTCTGGGCGGCTTCGGCGGACATTCCGAGCCGTGCGGCGACGTCGCGAAAGGCGAGGCCCTCGTGGTAATGGAGGAGGACGATCTGGCGGTCTGTGTCGCGCAGGGAGTCCATGCCTTCATCGACGAGCGGCATGATGTCCTGCCAGACCGGGTCTGGATCATGGGGCGGTTCCTCTGCGAGCCGGAGCAGGCGGTCGTTGCGGCGGCGTTCCGAGCGGCGGGCGTTCATGGCGGCGAAGGTGGTGGTGCGGTGCAGCCAGCCGGAGAGACCACGGGAGGCATCGAGTTTTGGTGCCTCGCGCGCTAGTTGGAGGAAGACCTGCTGGGCGATGTCCTCTGCGAGAGCGGCGTCCTGGAGGACACGGCGAGCGGTGTGGAAGACGAGTCCTGAATGCTTCTCGACGAGCCGCTGGAACGAGTCCTCGCAGCGGTGGCGTGCCCATGCGGTCAGCAGCGAGGCATCGCTATCGGGCGCGGGGTTCGTGGTGTTCTGAGGAGTTGCAGGCACACAGACTCAAGTCCGCCCGGATTGGGAATCGGACAAGATTTTCTTCGGTGGGGAGCGTGGCGAGGCGGGTGCAGTGAAGAATTGCGAAACTAAATTGTCCTGAGTGTCCTTTGGGGGGCAGTTCGTTCGTCGGATTATTGAAGCGCGGGAGCGTTTCGCGAGTTCAGATTTTTCAGACCATGCCTGTGAGCGCCCAATTATTCATCACCTTGCCTGTCGCGGATGTGCCGCGGGCGTTGGCGTTCTGGGGTGCGCTCGGGTTTGGGAACGACCCGCGGTTCACGGACGACACGGCGGCCTGTGTGGTGATCAGCGAGCACATTCAGGTGATGCTGCTGACGCATGGAAAATTCCGGGAGTTTTCTCCAAAGGATGTCTGCGACACGTCGAAGGCGCTGGAGGTGCTGCATTCGCTGAGCTGTGAGAGTCGCGCGGCGGTGGATGATCTGGTGCGCAAGGCCGTGGCTGCGGGGGGGACGACGATTGAAGAGGCGCAGGATTACGGTTTTATGTACCATCATGGCTTTGTCGATCCGGACGGCCACTGCTGGGGCCTCAATCATTTTGCTACGATTTCTGACGCCTGAACATCCGTCCAATAACATTTCCATGAAAGAACCATCGCTCCTTCTGCTTGGTGCCGCCTTTGCGGCGCTGACCTCCTGTCAGACTGTCCAGACCAAGGATGGAGGCCAGTCGGCGATGCCGCCGTATCGGGGGTCGGCTGCGTTTGAGCGCATGAAGACGCTGGTGGGCAAGTGGTCGGCGGATTCGCCGATGATGGGGCGGATGCACACGGAGTTCCGGCTGATTGCCGGGGATTCGGTGATCGAGGAGCGGTTTGCGGGTGGGACGCCGATGGAGATGCTGAGTGTCTACCATGATGTGAATGGCGAGCTGACGATGACGCATTACTGCATGCTGCGGAACCAGCCGCGGATGAAGCTCGCGAAGAGCACCGGGGATTCGCTGACGTTTGATCTGGCTCCGACGCCGGGTCTGAATGTGGCGAAGGACAAGCACATGCATGGGGCGACTTACACTTTCATTGATAAGAACCACTTCAAGCTGGAGGGTGTGTCGTGGGAGAATGGGAAGAGTGTGCCGTGCGGCCCTCCGGTCATTTTCACGCGCCAGTAATCCGGTTCAGCTTATTCCAATCCAATAATCCTTATGCTTAAGAAGATCCTCATTGGCCTCGCGGTGATTGTTGTCGGCGTGCTGGTGGTCGCGCTGGTGCAACCGCCTGACTTTCGGGTGGAGCGCAGCCTTGTGATGGCAGCGCCAGCGGAGAATGTGTTTCCGTATTTCGACAATCACAAGAAGTTCAACGAGTGGAATCCGTGGGCGAAGATGGATCCTGAGGCGAAGAACACGTACAGCGGGCCGGAGTCCGGGGTTGGTGCGGTGGCGAGTTGGGATGGCAAGAAGGTGGGGAAGGGTTCGGCCACGATCATCGAGTGGAAGGCGAATGAGCGCATTGTGGAACGCATGGACTGGAAGGAACCGATGGAAGGCACCAACACGGTGGAGTTCACGTTCAAGCCGGAGGGTGAAAACAAGACGAAGGTGACCTGGGCGATGTATGGGAAGAACGAGGGCGTGATGGCGAAAGTGGTGAGCCTGTTCATGAGTTGCGAGCGGATGTGCGGGCCTGAGTTCGAGAAAGGCCTCGCGGATGTCGCCCAGCTGGTCGCGAAGCCGTGAGTAGGGAGGGATCAACGAGACGCCTTGCGTATGAATCCGAACACTCAGCAAACGACCGGTGAGCACCTGCTGCTGATTCGCGGCACGCACTGGAACAGCGGGCTTTCGCCGGCGGAGCTTCAGGGCATCATGACGGACTTCTACAGCTGGGTCGAGGGCCTGCAGAGCGCGGGCATTCTGCGTGGGGCGCAGCCGCTGATGGAGGAAGGGCGACTGGTGACGGGACCGCAGGGGGTGGTGACGGACGGGGTTTTTGCCGAGTCGAAGGAAGCGATCGCGGGTTATTTCCTGCTGGCGGTGGCGTCGACGGATGAGGCGGTGAGACTTGCCCATGCGTGCCCGATCCTTGCGCACGGCGCGCAGATCGAGGTGCGTCCGATTGCTGACCTCTGTCGGCCGATGGCGGATGTGAAGGCATTTCAGGGCTAACAAACGAGAATTTTATGAGCATGACACGCAATCCCGTCGGCTGGTTCGAGATCTATGTCAGTGACATGGCCCGTGCCCGCGCCTTTTACGAAACGGTTCTTGATATTCAGATGCAGCCGCTGCCGAATCCTGCTGGGATGGAGAGTGGTTTTGAGATGCTGATGTTTCCGTCCGACATGGAGAATGCTGCGCCGGGTTGTGGCGGCACGCTTTGCCGGATGGAGGGCTTCACGCCTGGGGCGGGGGGGACGTTGATCTATTTCACGAGCAAGGACTGCGCCGTGGAGGCCTCGCGAGTCGCGGCGGCCGGAGGACAGCTGTTTCGGGAGAAGTTCTCGATCGCGCCGTATGGGTTCATTGCGTTGTTCATCGACACCGAAGGGAATATGATCGGGCTGCATTCGATGGAGTGAGTTGTCATCACCCATGGACACTCACACGATTCGACTGCACCGCGTGCTCAAGGCGACGCCTGAGCTGGTTTACAAGGCCTTCCTTGATCCTGACGCGCTCTCCCGCTGGCTGCCGCCGGACGGTTATCTCTGCAAAGTCTTCCACCTTGATGCGAGGGTCGGGGGTTCGTTCAAGATGGCATTCACGCAGTTCAACAACGGCCACAGTCATGCGTTTGGCGGGAAGTATGTGGAACTCGTGCCGAATGAACTGCTGCGTTACACGGATGTCTTCGACGATCCGAATCTGTCCGGGGTCATTGAGGTGACGGTGACGCTGAAGGCGGTTTCCTGCGGCACGGAACTGAGTGTCACGCAGGCGGGGGTGCCCGCGGTGATTCCGGAAGAAGCGTGCTATCTTGGCTGGCAGGATTCGCTGCGGCACTTGGCGCGGCTGGTGGAAGGCGGACCGCCGGCGGAACAGGGACCGGCATGAGCGGGTCGGGGGCGCGCAGTCCCAGTCTGGTGGCGGATGATCTGTTTCGCCGCGAGGGGGCGCGGATTGTGGCGTCGCTGGCGGCACACCTCGGGACGCATCGGCTGCAACTGGCCGAGGACGCGGTGCAGGAGGCACTGGTGCGTGCGCTGCAAACGTGGCCGTACCGCGGCATTCCGGAGAATCCCGCGGCATGGCTGACGCAGGCGGCAAAGAACGTCGCGCTGGATGCGCTGCGGCGCGAGCAGGCGTGGCAGCGCAAGGAGGCTCAAATCACCACGGAACAGGAGCGGTGGCTCACGCGGGTGGAGCCGGAAGACGAATCTGATTTCACGGACGACACGCTGCGCATGCTGTTTGTCTGCTTTCACCCGCAGTTGTCGGTCGAGGCGCAGCTGGCGCTCGCGCTGCGCACGGTGTGCGGATTGAGCCCGGCGGAGATTGGCACGGCATTCCTCACGAGTGAGGCGGCGATTGCCAAGCGGTTGGTTCGGGCGAGGCAGCTGATCCGGGATCTGGCGCTGCCATTCGCGGTGCCGGGTCCGAGCGAACTGCCCGGGCGACTTGATGGCGTGCTGGGGGCGCTCTATCTGCTTTTCAACGAGGGCTACAAGGCGAGCAGCGGGGAGCGGCTGGTGAGGGAAGACCTCTGTCACGAAGCGATCCGCCTTGCGACGCTTCTGGCGGCGCATCCGGCGACCGATGTGCCGCGCACGTTTGCGCTGCTGTCGCTGATGTTTCTCAATGGCGCACGGCTCGCGGCGCGCACGGACGATGCGGGCAATCTCCTGCGGCTGCACGAACAGAATCGCGCGGCCTGGGATCAATCGATGATCCAGCGGGGCATGGCGTGTCTGAGTCGGGCCGCACAGGGCGATGAGATCAGTGCCTATCACTTGGAGGCAGGGATTGCGGCCTGCCACAGCACGGCGGCTGATGAGTCGAGCACGAACTGGGTGCGCATCCTCGGGCTGTACGATCAGCTTCTGACGATCACGTCGTCACCGATCGCTGCGATGAATCGGGCGGTGGCGGTTTCCCGGGTGCATGGTCCGCAGGCGGGGCTGGCCGCGCTCGATGCGATCACTGACCGCAGCAAGCTG
>JAIXVE010000259.1 GCA_027483175.1 Verrucomicrobiaceae bacterium
CCCCCAATGACAACGCCCCAGTTCCCATCCGCCCCCTCCCCCAAGAGGTCTGTCTAATTGCCCAAATCCACCCCCGTCCCCCGCCATTCCCGCCTCCACCACCGGCCCCACCACCCCATTCCCTTGCCACCCATTCCCCTGCCATTCCCCTCTCCCCAAGAGGTCTGTCCAATTGGCCAAATCCACCCCCGTTTCCCCACCTTTTCCTCCCCCCTCCTCCCCTCTCATCGCCAATTCCCCCGTCTCACCCAACCCATCCTCCAAGAGGTCTGTCCAATTGCGCTCACCTTCAGAGGTCTGGCCACTTCCTCCAACCCCCATCCTGCGGGCCCCCTCCACCCAGATGCCTGACCACCTATTCCGAGAGGTCTGGCCACCTACTCCGCGATCCCCGAAGAGGTCTGTCTAATTGCGTGCATTCATTCCCCTGCCATCCATTCCCCTGCCATCCCCATCCCCAAGAGGTCTGTCCAATTGCCAAAACCAGCCCCCGTTCCCCGCCATTCCCTCCTTCACAGCCATTCCCCACTTTCACCGCCATCCCCACCACCCCATTCCCCTGCCATTCATTCCCTTGCCATTCCCCTCTCCCCAAGAGGTCTGTCCAATTGCCTGCACTGGCACCCCCAGATCGAGTATGATGGGCTGACAGTGCGCCTTCGTGCGCATGTTTTCGTCGAGCCACAGTCAACTCACACTGTTCGTATCATTATTTGTAATGTAAACGATGGCATCTACGATTCTGGTGTGTTCATGGAAACGGGCAGCTTGAGAACGACTATCCCGATGCCGTAATGACATGAAAGCCACTTGTCGAGTAATCTTGTTGATGGGATTGGTAACCATACCGAATCCCGCCTGCCGCGCTGCCGGGAACCTGATCGATTCCTTCAGCGAGGGATCGTTCTCTCTCTTCGATGATGGAGATTGGACCAATCGTTCACGGATCAACGGACCGATCGTAGACGTTCGCCATGTGACGGGGCCTGGACTTGGCGATTGGCGCGCGCTATTGGCGCCTGGAAGCGGCTATCTCGACTACGATGTTCAAGCGATCGTTCCTGAAGGACGGGGCATTGCTCTGGAATTGAGATACACCAGCGGAGGAGCATTCAACCTTGCGGACTACGATGCCTTACTGCTGGATTTTGTCGGGGTTTCAGGAAGCGGCAGGCTGAAAGTGTCTTTGGATTTCTTGTTGGATCCGGGTGCTGTCGTCGAAGTTCCCCTTACCTCCTCGGGTGCTTTGGAAGTGTCCTTCGACAGCATGGGCGTGACTTCACAGACACCTTTTGCACTCAGAATCAGCATCGTTCCGGATTCGCTCCCGTTTTCTTTCCGCCTGAACGAGATTTCGGTTGTTCCCGAACCCGGTACACCGTGTCTGATGCTGGCGGCTGGGCTTCATGTCTTGATGCGCAGGCGGCGGTGAACGCAGACGCATTGATGGGTGGAATTGGAAGCGTCAGAGGCAATGGAGATGGCGTCCCTTTGCATGCAATGACACCAAAAGAACTCGACCTTAGCGCCCCCAAGAGGTCTGTCCAATTGCCCAAACACGCCCCCGTCCCCCTCCATTTCCTCCTGCACCTCCGCCCCCCCCCATTCCCCTGCCTCACCCAACCGACGGCACGATCGTCACCGCCACCCCTTTCGACGTCGGCGTATTGCTGATCTCCGCCACCGACGTCACCGGCACCAGCGCATTCGCCTCAGGATAATACGCCGCACAATGCCCCGACGGCACCTCATACGGCACCGCCAGAAAACGCCGCAGCACCCGCTCGCCGTCGTGCCAGTGACTCGTCAGATCCACCGGCTGCAGCTTTCCGATCCCCCGCTCCTTCATGTCCTCAGGATTCATGAACACAATCCGCCGCTCGTTCCCGATCCCCCGATACCGGTCGTTCAGCCCGTACACCGTCGTGTTGAACTGGTCATGACTCCTGAAAGTCTGCAGCACCAGTTGCCCCGCCGCCGGCCGGAACGCACTGAGCGGATTCACGACAAATTGCGCCCGCCCATTCCTCGTCCGCCACACCCGGCGCCTCGCCTCATTCGGCAAATAGAACCCACCCGGCTGCCTCACCCGCTCGTTGAAATTCGTAAACCCCGGCACCACCCGCTCAATGTGCTCCCGGATCCGGTCATACTCTCCGGCCAACTCCTCCCAGCGCACCGCGCTTCGCTCCCCAATCACCGCGGCCGCCAACCCCGCGACAATCGCCGTCTCACTGCGCAGCAGCGGCGACGCCGGACGCAGCCGCCCCTGCGACGAATGCACCACACTCATGCTGTTCTCCACCGTCACAAACTGCGGCACCCCATTCCTCAGATCCTCCTCACTCCGACCCAGACACGGCAGAATCAATCCCGTCTTCCCCGTCACCAGATGGCTCCGGTTCAACTTCGTCGCAATGTGCACCGTCAACCGCGTCCGCCGCAACGCCGCCGCGGTAAACTCCGTGTCCGGCGACGCCTGCAGAAAATTCCCGCCCAGCGCACAGAACACCCCGATCTTCCCCGCGTGCATCGCCAGAATCCCCGCCACCGTGTCCAGCCCGTGATGCCGCGGCGACTTAAACCCAAACTCCGCATCCAGCGCATCATGGAAACTCTCCGGCATCTGCTCGAAAATCCCCATCGTCCTGTCCCCCTGCACATTGCTGTGCCCGCGCACCGGACACAACCCCGCCGCCGTCCGCCCGATCGCTCCTAACAACAGGTGGAAATTCACCACCTCCTGAATCGTCGCCACCGCATTCCGATGCTGCGTCAGCCCCATCGCCCAGCACGAAATCACCTTCCGCGCGCCACGCGCCGCCGTCCGCGCCGCCAGCCGGATCGCCTCCACCCCGATCCCGCTCAACTCCGAGATCTCCTCCCACGCCGTCGCCTTCACCGCCGCTTCCCACGCCGCAAACCCCTCCGTGTGCCGCCAGATGAAATCCTCGTCCGACACCCCGTCCTCCAGCAGCACCTTCGCCATCCCCCGCACTAGCGCCATGTCCCCATTCGGCTTCACCTGCAGAAACTGCGTCGCCAGCGGCGTACTCACCCCTAACATCCCGCCCAGCTCCTGCGGATGCGCAAACCCGCTCAACCCCGCCTCCCTCAGCGTATTCACCGCAATGATCTCCGCACCCTGACGCACCGCCGCCTGCAGCGCACTCAGCATCCGCGGATGATTCGTCCCCGGATTCTGCCCGAAAATCAGAATCGTCTCCGCCCCGTGCAGATCCTCCAGCGTCACCGTCCCCTTCCCCACCCCGATCGACGCATTCAGCGCCGCCCCGCTGCTCTCATGACACATGTTCGAACAATCCGGCAGGTTGTTCGTCCCGAACACCCGCGCAAATAACTGATAGAGAAACGCCGCCTCGTTGCTCGCCCGCCCGCTCGTGTAAAACAACGCCTCATCCGGCGTCGCCAGCAGCCTCAACTCCTCCGCCACCAGCCCGAACGCCTCCTCCCACGATATCGCCTCGTAATGCGCCGACCCCGGCCGCAGCACCATCGGCTCACACAACCTCCCAGCCTTGTCCAGCCACAGATCACTCTGCTCCGCCAGCGCCGTCACACTCCACTCCGCCATGAACTCCGGCGTCACCCGCGCCAGCGTCGTCTCCGATGCCAGCGCCTTCGCCCCATTCTCGCAGAACTCAAACGCCGCACGGTGTCCGTCAGGGTCCGGCCACGCACAACTCGGACAGTCAAACCCATCCTTCTGATTCATCGCCAGCATCCCCTCCACCCCGCGCACCACCCCACTCCGCATCAGTATGTGCCGGAACGACGACGCCACCGCCGCCACCCCAGCCGCATGCCCGGCCGGCT
Organism: Verrucomicrobiaceae bacterium; assembly: GCA_027483175.1. Taxonomy (GTDB): domain Bacteria; phylum Verrucomicrobiota; class Verrucomicrobiia; order Verrucomicrobiales; family V1-33; genus V1-33. The sequence goes on from JAIXVE010000259.1 coordinate 3,838, forward strand.
GACCAACTTCAATGCCCGTCAGCGCTTCAGGCGGCTGCGGCGAAGGTTCTGTATCGTGACTCATGTTCAAAATAACAACGTTTCTCTGCGCCACCGCGACGCCTCCATCACCAGCACATCGCGCGCCAGCTGCCAGAGTCCGTCAACCGCGGCCCCTCGATTCACTTCACCAGCTTCAGCTTCGCAGGATACCGCCGCTCCGCATTCCATTCCCCCACATAAATATCCCCAGCCCCGTCCACAAACAGATCATGGCAATGCTTGAACACCGGCTGCGCCTGACTCATCGGCTGCAGCTTCCCCTCCTTGTAAACCGGCTCACTCCCACCCGGCGCACTGATCACTTTCTTCGTCGCACGGTCCAGCACCAGCACAAACCCCGAATTCCCCAGCCGATCGCCCGTCCCGTCCTTCTTGCTCCAGCACACCGCCGTGTAAATCCGGTCCCCGCGGAACACCAGCTGCCCCGCATACGCCCCCGGCAGCTCGATCGTCTCCACATGCTTCCCCTCCAGCGTGAACGCCTTCACCTTGTTCTCCTCCCGCGACGGCACCCACACCATCGGCCCCCGCGCATCCTCCGCATCAATCGAAATCCCGTGCGCATTGCTCAATGTCGCCCCGTCACCCGTCGGCCCGCCCCATTCCCTCACCAGCTTCCCCTCCAGCGTGAACTCATACACCCGGTTCGACGCATACCCGTCCGCAATCAGCAGGGTCCCCGCAGGCGTCCGCGCCACATCGCACGGCATGAACTTCGTCTCCGTCCCGCTCAACTCCGCAGGCGTCGGAAACTTCCTGACAACTTTCCCGTCCGTCGTCAGCAGCGTCACCCGACCCTGCCCAGCCGACGGCTGCCAACCCTCCGCCTTGAAGTGCCACCCGCAATCAATGTGCACCAGATACTCAACTCCACCATCCTCGAAAATCTCCAGCCCGTGCCCGCCCCCCAGCCCCGCACTGATCGACCGCACATACCGCCCGTCCTTCTCAAACACCACAAAGTCATTCTGCGGATGGTCCGTCACCAGATAAATCCTCCCATCCTTCCCCTCCGCCATCGCATGCGCATTGATCACCGGAGCCACCGCCGGATCAGCCTTCGCCCAACCCATGTCCGCACGATACCGCGCCGCCCCGTGCCCGAGAATCTCCCCGCCCTCCACCTTCCCATCAGCAACACCATCCGCCGCACGCAACGTCCCCTGCACCAGCACCGCCGCCGCCACCAATGTCTTGATTCTCGTCATGATCATCCCTGCTCCTAATCCGCACCGCCGCAGACGCAACTCCCCGTTTCACGCCATGATCTCCCTCACCACCCGGCTCTCCTCCACCCCCGTCAGCCGCTGGTCCAATCCCTGAAACCGGTAACTCAATCGCTCATGGTCCAATCCCAGCAGCGCCAGCAGCGTCGCATGGAAATCCCTCACCTGCACCTTGTCCACCACCGCCTTGTGCCCCACCTCGTCCGTCTGCCCGTAATGAACCCCCGGCTTCACCCCCCCACCCGCCAGCCACGCCGTGAACGCATGCGGATTGTGATCCCGCCCAGGCTGCCCGCCCTTCTGCGACACCGGCAATCGCCCGAACTCTCCCGCCCAGATCACCAGCGTGTTCTCCAGCAGCCCGCGCTGCGCCAGATCACCTAACAACGCCGCAATCGGCTGGTCCGCCTCGCCCGCAAACCCCCGGTGATTCCCCACCAGATCGCTATGACAATCCCAGCTCTGCTGGTTCTCCATCCCGCCACTGTAGATCTGCACAAACCTAACCCCTCGCTCCACCATCCGCCGCGCCGTCAGACACTGCGCCGCAAAATGCCCGCAATGCTTCTCCCCGATCCCATACATCCGCTTGATGTGCTCCGGCTCGCTCCCGATCGAAAACGCCTCCGGCGCAGCCGTCTGCATCCGGTACGCTAACTCGAAACTCTCAATCCGCGCCGCCAGCTCGCTCTCCACCGCACTCCCGGCCAGCGCCCCGCGATTCAGACTCGCCAGCAGATCCAGCTGCGCCCGCTGCCTGACCTCCGTCACCGCCTCCGGCCGCCTCAGATTGTCAATCGGCTCCCCCTGCGGCCGCAGCCACGTCCCCTGATACACACTCGGCAGAAACCCCGCACCCCAGTTGCTCGCATTCCCCTTCGGCAACCCGCGATTCAGCGGATCACTCATCACCACAAACGACGGCAGGCTGTCACTCTCGCACCCTAACCCATACGTCACCCACGACCCCACACACGGATAACCCATCCGCGTCACCCCCGTATTCATCATGAACAGCGCCGGACTGTGATTGTTGCTCTGCGTGCAGCACGAATGAATGAACGCCATCTTGTCCACATGCTTGGCAAGATGCGGGAACAAATCACTCGCCCACGTCCCGCTCTGCCCATGCTGCGCCCACCCGAACGGCGACGCCATCAGCGGCCCCACCGCATCCGGAAAAAACCCCGTCTTGTTGTCAAACCCAGCCAGCGTCTGCCCGTTCCGCTTCTGCAGCTCCGGCTTGTAGTCCCACGTGTCCACATGACTCGGCCCACCATTCGCAAATATCCAGATCACCGACTTCGCCTTCGCCGCCCCATGCGCCGCCCGCGCCGCCATCGGATTCCCCGAACTCCCCATCCCCTTCCCACCCAGCATCGCCTGCAACGCCAGCCACCCAAACCCACCACCCGCACGCTCCAGCAGCGCCCGTCTCGTCAAAAATCGGTTCATCGCATCCATAAAGTCAGGAAATCTACAGCAGCCCTCAGCTTTCCTCAAGCCCGCCGCTCCCACTCCATACTGCCCCAACCCCCTCCCTCTTTCGCCTCCCACCAACACGCTTTCTCCACTTGCCATCCCTGCATCCACGATCCATTCTCCGCCGTTAATCGATCGTTTAAAACCCGCACGCCGTGCCCCCGGACGCCGCCCACGACACCAAAACCCGCCTCCTCGACGCCGCCGAGTCCCTCCTCGCGTCCCAGGGCATCGGCAACACGTCCCTCCGCCAGATCACCGAAAAAGCCGGGGTCAACCTCGCCCTCGTCAAGTACCACTTCGAATCCAAAGACGGTCTCGTCGCCGCCACCCTCCAGCGCCGCCTCGAACCCATCAACGCCATCCGCATCAACCTCCTCGAAGAACTCGAAGCCCGCCACCCCAACGGCCCCCTCCCCCTCGACGACATCCTCACCGCCCTCATCCGACCAGTCGTCGACCTCGGCCTCGGCGGCGGTCCCCTCGGACGCCAGTTCCTCAAGCTCTTCGGCCGCATCTTCTCAGAACCAGCCGCCGCCATGAACGTCATGCGCCAGCAAATGGGCCCCATGATCCACCGCTTCGACGCCGCCTTCGCACGCGCCCTCCCCCACCTCACCGACTCCGACATGGGCTGGCGCAAAATGGCCACGCTCGGCGTCGTCCAGCACTCCCTCCTCATGCTCTCCATGATGGACGAACTCCCGCTCCACCTCCGCCTCCCTATCAAATTCCTCAAGGGCACCCCAAAACCAGACCTCGTCCTCCGCCAGCTCGTCGCCTTCTGCTCCGCAGGCATGCAGGCCTCCGTCCCCTCCCCTGCCCCATAACCTCACCTCCCCCTTTTTTTTCACCACGGTTAAACAAACGTTTGATCAAACACCCCACCACTCCCTCACCATGACCGATGTCTCCCTCCAGATGCTCTACGGCGACCGCGCCAAATTCGCCCTCCTCATCTCCGGGGTCTGCTTCTCCTCCATCCTCATGGCCCAGGGCATGGCCATGTTCTTCGGCATCCTAGCCTTCTCCTTCGCCACCCTCGACAATGTCCGCGCCCCCATCTGGGTCGTCGACCCCATGGTCGAACAGATCGGCGACAACCAACCGCTCAAGGACACTGACGTCGACCGCGTCCGCTCCGTCGCCGAAGTCGCATGGGCCGCCCCCTTCCACGTCGGCCAGTCCCAGGCCCGCGCCCTCGGCAGCGGCATCACCAAACCCGTCACCCTCGTCGGCCTCGACGCCACCTCCATGGCCGGCGCTCCCACCCGTCTCGTCGCCGGCTCCATCACGAACCTCCGCCGCGCCAACGCCGTCGCCATCGACGAGGAAGTCGCCGCACGCCTCAGCCCCGACCGCTTCCACCCCCTAACCGTCGGCGATGTCTTCGAAATGAACGACCACCGCGCCGAAATCGTCGCCATCGTCAGAACCAGACAGGGCATGGGCGGTGCCTCCTACGTCTTCACCACCTTCGACCGCGCCCGAGACTACGGCTCCGGTCAGCGGAAAATGACCACCCACATCCTCGCGGCTCCGCGCCACGGCCTCTCTAGCGAATCCGTCGCCCGCCACATCACCACCGCCACCGGCCTCTCCGCCTTCACCGAGGACGAGTTCAAATCCAAATCCAGCGACTGGATGATCGCTAACAGCCCCATCCCCTTCGTCGTCGGTCTCATCGTCGGCATCGGCTTCCTCGTCGGCGTCATCGTCGCCGGCCAGACGTTCTACACCTTCATCCTCGAAAACTCCCGCTTCCTCGGAGCCCTCAAAGCCATGGGCGCAGGCAACGGCCGTCTCGCCCGCATGACACTCCTCCAGGCCGCCGTCGTCGGGACCACCGGCTACGGCATCGGCATGGGCATCCTCTCCCTCTTCTTCCGCGCTCTCCCCGACGGCCGCGCCCCCCTCGTCCTCCGCTGGGAAGTCGCCGCCTTCGTCTTCGCCGCCGTCTTCCTCATCGTCTGCTTCGCCAGCTTCATCGGCATCCGCCGCGTCGCACGCATCGAACCCGCCATCGTCTTCCGCTCATGAATCCCGCCATCTCCATCCGCGATCTCCACAAAGCCTATCGCACCGGCAATGTCATTACTCCCGTCCTCAAAGGCGTCAGCCTCGACATCGCCCCAGGCGAACTCTTCTTCATCACCGGCCCTAGCGGCTGCGGAAAAACCACGCTCGTCTCCGTCCTCTGCGGCACGCTCCTCGCCGACTCCGGCGAAATCGAGGTCCTCAACCACAATCTCCGCCGCATGACCGAAAGCCAGCTCACTCAGTTCCGCGCCAATCACGTCGGCTTCGTCTTCCAGCAGTTCAATCTCATCCCCTCCCTCACCATCACCGAAAACGTCGCTATCCCCCTCCGACTCCAGCACCGCTCCCCATCCTCCGCTCGCGCCGCCGCCGCCGACATGCTCAACCGCGTCGGCCTGGGCGCCAAACTCAACGCCAGACCCGCCACGCTCTCCGGCGGCCAGCAGCAACGCGTCGCCATCGCCCGCGCCCTCGTCCACCAACCCGCCCTCGTCGTCTGCGACGAACCCACCTCAGCCCTCGACTCCGAAACCGGTCGCGAAGTCATGGAGCTCCTCAAACCCCAGCCCTCGGACTCCCCCCGCACCGTCATCGTCGTCACCCACGATCCCCGCATCCACCACTACGCCTCCACCATCGCCGCCATGGAAGACGGTCTCATCCATCAGCCGCCGTCAGCCATCCATTCCTAACTCCACCCTTGCCATTCCCATGACCACCATCTTCCGCCGCTTCACGTTCTGGCTCGCCGCCGCCGGTCTCGTCAGCCTCACTCTCTTCATCCGCGACACCACCGCCGTCACCCCCATCCAGCCGCCCCCATCACCCCCGCCTGACAAACCATTCCCCCAATCCATCAGCGCCTCCGGCATCGTCGAATCCATCAGCGAAAACACCAGCCTCGGCCTCCCCTTCCCCGCTCTCATCCGCGAGGTCAAGGTTTCCGTCTCCCAGCAGGTCAATCAAGGCGACCTCATCCTCGTCCTCGACGACCGCGATCTCCAGTCCCAGCTCTCCACAGACCTAGCCGAACTCGAACTCCGCGAGGCCGATCTCCAGCGCGCCCGACGCAAACACGATCGTCTCCGCCAGATCGGTCAGGGCCCCGCCCTCGCCGCCGCAGACCTCGAATCCGCCGAAGACGATTTCCTCGTCGCCACCGCCGCCGTCGCCAAAGCCAAGGCCGCCATCGCCGCCACGCGCCAGCAGCTCGACCGCTACCTCGTCCGCGCCCCCATCTCCGGCACCATCCTCCAGATCAATGTCCGCCCCGGCGAATACTCCTCCCCGGGAACCTCCTCGCCGCCGATCATCCTCGGTCTCACCAGCTCGCTCCAGATCCGCGCCGACGTCGACGAACAAATCGCCCCGCGCGTCACCAAGGGAGCCAAAGCCGTCGCCTTCCGCAAAGGCGACTCCACCCACCCCATCCCGCTCTCCTTCGTCCGCATCGAACCCTACATCATCCCCAAAAAGAACCTCACCGGCACCGGCAGCGAACGCGTCGATACCCGCGTCCTCCCTGTCATCTTCAGCTTCACCCCCGCCTCCGGCCCCGCCACCTACGTCGGTCAGCAGGTCGATGTCTTCATCGAGGAATAAACCCATGAAACTCCCGCTTCTCTCCCTCCCCGCTCTGGTCCTCCTCGCCTCCTGCACCCATCCCGTCGGCCCGGACCACTCCACCCCAGCCATCAATCTCCCCAACCGCTGGAACGCTAGCACCTCCCCATCCTCATCACCACTCGCCCCCGACTGGTGGCGCACCTTCAACGACCCAGCCCTCACAAAACTCGAGGAACTCGCCCTCTCCTCCAATCAGGACCTCATCGCCGCCATGCACCGCATCGATGAAGCCGAAGCCTCCCTCCGCATCGCCCGCGCCGACTTGCTCCCCTCCGCCAACAGCAGCTCCTCCACCCAGCGCAGTCAGCAATCCGCCAACAACAACCAGGTCCCCGGCTTCCAGCCGCAAGCTGTCTCACAATTCCGCACCGGCGCCACCCTCAACTACGAACTCGACCTCTGGGGCAAGGTCCGCCGCGCCGCCGACTCCCGCAAGGCTTCCCTCGAATCAGTCGTCTTCGCCCGCGACGCCGTCCAGCTCCGCCTCACTAGCAACCTCGCCGAGCAATACTTCACTCTCCGCTCGCTCGACGCCGAATCCGCCGCCGCCGACCAATCCCTCGCATCCCTCAAATCCTCCCTCGCTGTCGCGGAAACCCGCTACAAAGGCGGCCTCACCTCCGAATCCGATGTCCTCCGCGCAAGGTCCGCTCTCTCCGCCGCCGAAGCCGACGCCTCCGATCTCCTCAATCGCCGCAACCTCACCAGTAACACCATCGCCCAACTCTGCGGCCAGCCCGCCAGCTCGTTCCAATCACCACGCAACGCCTCCCTCCCCTCACAAATCCCCGAACCTCCCCTCAACTCCCCCGCCTCTCTCATCCGCCAGCGCCCCGACATCGCCGAAGCCGAACGCACGCTTGCATCCCGCAGCGCCGACATCGGCGTCGCCATCGGCCAATCCCTCCCATCCCTCAAACTCAATGGCAGCCTCAGCCTCGAAAGCCTGACACTTTCCGATCTCCTCACCCAGGGCAGCCGCGCCTTCAGTCTCGGCCCCGAACTCAACCTCCCCGTCTTCTCCGGCGGTGCCAACGATGCCCGCATCGCGTCCGCCAAAGCCCGCCACGCCGAGGCCGCCGCCAACTGGCGTCAGGCCGTCATCACCGCCGTCCGCGAAGTCGAAGACGCCCTCGCCTCCCAGTCCAGCGCCCGACTCATCGAACAACAGCAGCGCGCCCGCACCGACGCCGCCGCCCGCAACGCCGCCCTCTCCCTCGAACGCTACCGCAACGGCCTCGTCAACTTCCTCGAAGTCGCCGACGCCCAGCAGGAAGAACTCTCCGCCCGTCGCGCCCTCGTCAAAGCCACCGCCAGTCGTCTCTCCGCCTCTATCGCCCTCATCAAAGCCCTCGGCGGCGGCTGGCAATCTCCCTCCCCCCACCGCTGACCACCCCCGCATCGCCCCGTTGCACCCGCCACCCACCCGCACCTACATTCCCCCATGTTTGAAATCAGGGAGAAACCGAAAATGGTGGAACGCGCGCTGCTCATAGGCGCCTACTTCGACCGCCGCGAACAAGCGGAAGCCCAGAGTCTACTCGACGAACTCGCAGAACTCGCCGCCACCCTGGGTATCCCCGTCGCCGAATCCCTCCTCGTCTTCGTCAAAGACTCCAACAAACGCTTCCTCACCGGCTCAGGCAAGGTCAAGGAACTCATCGACCGCGCCAAGGAACTCGAGTGCGATGTCATCATCTTCGACAACAGCCTCAGCCCAGCCCAGCAGCGCGCGTGGGAAAAAGAAGGCGGCCTCACCGTCATCGACCGCGAAGAAGTCATCCTCGACATCTTCGCCATGCGCGCCCGCACCGCAGAAGCACGTCTCCAGGTCGAACTCGCCCGCCAGCAGTACGCCCTCCCGCGCCTCACCCGCATGTGGGGCCACCTCGACCGCCAATCCGGCGGCGGCGGCGGCAGTGGCGGTGCCAACCGCGGTGAAGGTGAAAGCCAGCTCGAAACCGACCGACGTCTCGCCCGCCGTCGCATCGATACCGTCAAACGCCAGCTCGAGGAAGTCAAACAGCAGCGCCTGACTCAACGCAAGGAACGCCAGCGCATCCCCATCCCCCAGGCCGCCATCGTCGGCTACACCAACGCCGGCAAATCCACACTCCTCAACCTCGTCACCGGCGCAGAGGTCCTCGCCGAAGACAAGCTCTTCGCCACCCTCGACCCCACCACCCGCAAGGTCCAGCTCCCCGACGGCCAGCAGCTCCTCCTAACCGACACCGTCGGCTTCATCCGCAATCTCCCCCACCGGCTCATCCAATCCTTCAAAGCCACGCTCGAAGAAGCCGTCGTCGCCGACTTCCTCGTCCACGTCCTCGACGCCAGCCAGGAACGGGTCTTCGAATTCTACAAGACCACCATGGAAGTCCTCGAGGAACTCGACGCCCACGAGAAACGCATGCTCGTCGTCCTTAACAAAATCGACCTCTGCTCCCCCGAACAACGCCGCGCCGTCGCCCAGCACTTCGATAAAGCCGTCTGCGTCTCCCTCAAGACCGGCGAAGGCGTCGATGTCCTCCAGCAGCGTCTCAGCGACGTCATGCTGGACCGCACCGTCCGCCTCAAACTACGTCTCCCCCAGGCCGCCTTCGGCCTCATGCGCATCATCCACGAACAAGGCAAACTCCTCAGCCAGGAGTACGACGAAAACGACATCCTCGTCGACGCCATCCTCCCGCGCCGCTACGAATCCAACTTCACTCCCTACTTCGATCCCCCTCTCCCAGCCCGTACCCCAGCCCCATGGGAATCCCCGGCCCAGTAACTCCACCGGCCATGCCCGCCCCCGCTGACCCCGCAAGCATCTCCCCCGGCGACTCCCTCTTCCTCCCGGACGCCGCCGCCACCATCGCCGCAGGCCACGCCCTCGCATCCTCCGCCCAACCCGGCGACGTCATCGCCCTAACCGGTGGCCTCGGCGCAGGCAAAACCCACTTCTCCAAGGGCTTCACCTCCGGCCTCGGCTTCCCCTCCGACGTCACTAGCCCCACCTTCAGCCTCGTCCACGAATACCCCGGCGGTCGTCTCCCCGTCTTCCACTTCGACTTCTACCGCCCAGCCACCGCCACTGAAATCATCGCCCTCGGCTGGGACGACTACCTCGACACTCAAGGCATCTGTCTCGTCGAATGGGCCGACCGCTTCCCCGATCTCCTCCCGCCCCACACCTCATGGTGGCACCTCGAACCCGACGCCAACGGCCGCCGTCTCACCCGTCTCGCCGGACCGCCCCAGCCGTCATCCTAACTACCCCTCCATGAGCCCCCTCACCCCCGCAGTCATTAAAGACGACGCCCTCCGCGCGGAAATTCTCGCCGCCAGCGACGGCCCGGACGCCTTCCGCATCTGGTGGCTCGGCCAAAGCGGCTTCCTCCTCAAATGGCTCGACCACTACCTCCTCTTCGACCCCTACCTCTCCGACTCCCTCACTGAAAAATACGCCGCCACCGCCAAACCTCACGTGCGTCTCGGCGAACTCGTCATCGCCCCGGACCTCCTCGACATGGTCCACTTCGCCACCGCCAGCCACTTCCACACCGACCACCTCGACGCCGCCACGCTCCTCCCCATCGCCCGCGCCTCCACCCATCTCCGGCTCGTCCTCCCCGCCGCCCTAACTAACGCCGCCGCCGAACGTCTCGGCCCCGACGCCCCGATCACTTTCGCCACCCTCGACGACGGCACCTCCACCGGCTGCGGCCCGTTCCACTTCACCGGCATCGCCGCCGCTCACAACACCATCGAACGCGACGCCCTCGGCCAGTGCCGCTTCCTCTCGTTCCTCGTCCGCTTCGGCCCCTTCACCGTCTGGCACAGCGGCGACACGCTCTGGCACGACGCACTCCCCGCCGCCCTCATCGCCGCACGCCCGGATGTCGTCTTCATCCCTATCAATGGCAATGACCCCGCCCGCGGCGTCGCCGGCAACCTCAACGGCACCGAAGCCGCCGCCCTCGCCAAAGCCTGCGGCGCTCGCCTCGCCATCCCTCACCACTTCGGCATGTTCGCCTTCAATACCGCCTCCCCTGACGAATTCACCTCCACCTGCTCCCGCCTCAACCAGCCATTCCGCGTCCTCGGCGGCGGCGAATCCTTCGTCTTCCGCCAATCCCCCACCGCGCCCGCCTGACTCACCCCGCCCGCTCCGCCCCGTGTAGCGCCATCACCCGGGCCACAATCACCGCCGCCAGCTCCGCCTTCGGCTGCCGCCCCTGCTCCTCCACCCGGCCATCCCCGTACAGTAGCCACGCCGCATTCTCATCACTCTCAAAACCCGTCTCCACTCCACTCACATCGTTCGCCACCACCAGATCACATCCCTTCACCTCCAGCTTCCGCCTCGCATGCTCCAGCAGGCGCTCCGTCTCCGCCGCAAATCCCACTAGCACCCCGCCCCATCCCCACGGCCGCCTCACCGACCCCAGAATATCCGTCGTCCGCTCCAGCTCCAGCGTCATCCGCCCCTCACCCTTCTTGATCTTCTGCTCCGCCGCCCGCACCGGCCGGTAATCCGCCACCGCCGCACAGCACACCAGCGCCTCCATCTCCGGAAGCGCCGCCCGCACCGCCTCAGCCATCTCCTCCGCCGTCACCACATCCACCCGATCCACCCCTACCGGCGTCGCCAGACTAACAGGACCCGCCACCAGCACAACCCGATGCCCCGCAGCCGCCGCAGCCGCCGCAATCGCAAACCCCATCTTGCCCGACGACCGGTTGCTCAGAAATCGGACGGGATCAATCGGCTCACGTGTGGGACCGGCTGTAACAAGTAGCTGCACCTCCCCATCGGATCGCAGTTTCCTCCCCCTTCAACCCCGTTTCATCCCCCGCGCCTCGTCGTAAATCGCCTCCAGCCGCCGGATCTGCGCCCGCTGCTCGAAATTCTCCCGCACCGACACCGCCGCCCCACTCCCGATCCGCTGCCACAACCCATCCTCACGCGCCAGCCGTCTCATGTTGTCCAGCAACCGGTCGCCATCCCGCTCCTCCACCAGCAGCCCGGTCTCGTTGTCCTCCACCGCTTCCGGAATCCCTCCGTGAATCGTCGCCAGCACCGGCAATCCCGTCGCCATCGCCTCCAGCATGCTGTTAGGAACACCTTCCTGGTTCTGATCCTCCGTCGTCTGGCTCGGATGCAGAAACGCATGGCTCCCGTGATACAACTCACACAACTCCCGCCCGCCCAGAAAGCCCGCAAACGTCACCCGGTCCCCCACCCCCAACTCCCCAGCCAGCCGCTGCAGCGGCTCCAGCAGCGGCCCCTCACCCGCAATCGTGAACCTCGACCTCGGATACTCCCCGCAGAACCCCGCAAACGCCCGCAGGCTCACCTCCAATCCCTTCTTCCCAATCAACCGGCACGCCTGCACAAACCGCCACGCCCCGTCCGCAGGAAACTCCCGCGCCACCGCTGGATACGCCTCCATCGGAATCCCCGTCCGGTTGATCCGAATCTTCTCCGCAGGACACCCCAGCGCCACTAACCGCTCCCGCAGCGACTCCGACCTCGCCATCACCAGCGGCAGAAACCGCAGCAGTTCCCCTAACTTCCCCGCATACCCAGGCTTGTCCTCCCGCGGCATCACATCCATCCCGTGAAACGACACCACCGCCGGCCCCGTCCACCGCCGCAGAAACGGCAGCAGATGCACCCCCGTATGCCCGAAATACACATGCAGCACATCCGCATGCCGCCGCTCCAGCACCTTCGCCAGCACGCCGTACTCCCCCCGATAAACAATCGCCTCCTCCCGCCTCACATACTTCAGCCAGAACCGCCGCGCAAAATTACTCCGCACCGCCGGCACCACCTCCACATCCGCAAACGGAAACCGCTCCGCACTCTGCCGCTCCTTCGTCACCACAAACGTCCGCCACCGCTCCAACCCGGTCACCTGCCGGTAAATGTGCAGCATCTCAGGCTTCAGAAACGTCGTGCAGTAACTCGCAACTACAGGCTCACTCACATGTCACCCCTTCCTAACCAGTTTCAGGCATGAACGTCGGCAGCGTCACCCCGCGCATCTCCGGCGCTTCGCCCCGCACCGACGCCAGATGCAGTTCCACATTCCGCGCTCCCCACTCATAACACCGCCTCACTAGCCCCGCACAATCCACCGGCACCAGCCACACCGGTGCCTGCCCCCGAAACTCCGCATCCAGCACCTGCCGCAGCAGGACCGCCGCCACCTCCTCGTCCTCACACACACCCGGCCCCACCATCTTCGACCCCGCATGCACCACCGCCCCCAGAAACCCTCTCACCACCCCATCCCCATCCTCCGCCACCCACAACCGCCAGCACCCCTGGCGGTTCTCCACAAAATGCCTCAAATCCTTCTCCCTCCTGATCCCATTCAGCCTCATCTCCAGATCCGCCATCCCAGCCACATCCGCCTCCCGCGCCGCCCGCACCCGCACCCTCCCCGATTCCATCATAGGCATCCCCCCCTCAGGCACCTCCATCTTCATGTCCTGAAACACTCTCCGCGGCACAAACCCTAACCGCGTGTACAGCGAAAACGAATCCAGATTCATCGCACTCGACACCAATCGCACCGGCTTCCCCTCCGCCTCCGCCCGTCCGATGATTTCCTCCATCAGCCGCCGCGCCACCCCGCGCCCCGCCGCCCCAGGATGCGTCGCTACAATCCCCACCGCCCAATGCGTCTCCCGCGGATGAAAAAATGCCGTCCCTGTTAGCGGACCTCCCTCCTCTTCCTGCGCCACCAGACAACACCCAGGATCCAACGCCTCATACAGTTCCGGAAACACCCGGAACGGTGCCGCATCCTCCCCAAACTTCGCCGAATTCAACCGCGTCCGGTACCACGTGCTCAGCGACCCGTGAATCAACTCCGCCTGCTCCTCCCAGTCAGCCGCCGTCAGCCCACGCAATATCATGGCTGCTTCGCATCTTCCGCCACCGCCACCGGCATCACCGCAGCCGCAGGAGCCTCCTTCACCACATCAATGATCTCACCCTTGAAATTCGCCTCGAGCCTCTCCAGCACCTTGATCGCAGGATCCCCGTAAACCAGACAGTCAATCACGACCTTCCCGGACTCATCCCCGTTCTGATAATTCACATACGCCAGCCCCTTGTTGTCCCACTTCCGCTTGTCCAGCTTGAAGGCAGTCGAAAATGGCACCCGAATCCCCTCAGGCGTCGTGAAACTATCCCCGTCCGCTGTCAGAGTCTTGCTCGAATTCACCAGATACTGCCCCAGCATCCCCACGCCGATCAATCCCGTGATCACCCCGAACACCAGCTGCTCCTTGATCTTGTAGTCCCAATCCTCCTCGTGCGGCTTGTCCGGCCACCCCTTCTCCTTCGCCAGCTTGAACCAATCCGCCGTTTTCTTCTCCTTCAGCACCAGCCGCTGGTACTCCGGCCAGTACGCTTCGTAGTCCGCCTGCTTCTTCGGATACCCGACTTTCCAGTCGTAAAAGAAAAACGCCGAGAGCCCAAGCAACAGCAGGATCATCGCAATCTTCCGCTTGTGGTACCACGCGGTCACTGGGCAGATGATTGGTTCAGCAGCGTTCTCAGTCATGATGCGTATTTGTTGAACAGAAAAGCGGTGTCAGGTCCGTTTGTCAAACCGGGAAGGAACGTTTCAATCCAGTCGGTTGAGCGCACTCAGCACCGCCTTCACCCCGGCCAATTCGATGTTCGTGTCCACCGCCGCACCCCATCGGGTCCGGCCGTCCACGCACCGAATCTGAATGTAGGCAATCGCACTGGCACCGCTCCCGGATCCAAGGTCATGCTCACGGTACGATGCGACCGCGAATTCAGGCGCACCAGCCGCCACCAGCGCCTGCACAAATGCCGCAATCGGCCCGTTCCCCTCCCCCGTCACCTCCAGCGCGGCCCCCTCCCGCTCCAGACTCGCACGGCACCGGAATACCCCATCCACCCCGTCCGCATGAAAATGATGCAGCCGCCACGGGCTCTCCCGCCCCACATACTCATCCCAGAACATCCCCTTCAATTCCACCCCGCTCACCTCCCGACCCAGCCGGTCCACCGCGTCATTCGCAATCGGCCCGAACTCCCGCTGCATATCCTTCGGCAGATCAATCCCGAACTCGCTCTCCAGCAGATACGCCACCCCGCCCTTCCCACTCTGGCTGTTCACCCGGATCACCTCACGGTACTCCCGCCCGATGTCCCCGGGATCAATCGTCAGATACGGCACGTCCCAGACGCCCGTCCCTCCCTTCGACTCCCACTCCGCCAGCCCTTTCTTGATCGCATCCTGATGCGACCCGCTGAACGCTGTGAACACCAGCTCTCCAGCATACGGCTGCCGCGGCGGCACGCTCATCCCCGTACACCGCTCGTACACCCCGCGCAGCGCATTCAGATTCGAAAAATCCAGCCCGGGATGAATCCCGTGCATGTACAGATTCATCGCCACCGTCACAATATCCAGATTCCCCGTCCGCTCACCATTCCCGAACAGGGTCCCCTCCACACGGTCCGCTCCCGCCAGCAACCCCAGCTCCGTCGCCGCCACCCCAGTCCCGCGGTCATTGTGCGTGTGCAAACTGATGATCAGGCTCTCCCGGTCCCGAATATTCCGCCCCATCCACTCAATCTGGTCCGCATAAACATTCGGCATCGCCACCTCCACCGTGTCCGGCAGATTCAGAATCATCCGCCGCTCCGCCGTCGGCTCCCACACCCCCATCACCGCCTCCGAAATCTCCTTCGCAAACTCCACCTCCGTCGCACTGAAACTCTCCGGCGAATACTGCAGCCGCACATCCGTCCCCACCAACCGCCCGATCCGCTCACGGATCATCTCCGCCCCGCGCACCGCCATGTCCTTGATCTCCGCCTTCGTCTTCCCGAACACCACCCGCCGCTGCGCCGGTGACGTCGAGTTGTACAGGTGAATAATCACCCGCTTCGCTCCCATCAGCGACTCACACGTCTTCTCAATCAGATCCTCCCGCGCCTGCACCAGCACCTGAATCGTCACATCCTCAGGAATGTGCCCCTTCTCAATCAGCGTCCGGTTGAACGCAAACTCCGTGTTCGACGCCGACGGAAAACCTACCTCGATCTCCTTGAAC
>JAIXVE010000110.1 GCA_027483175.1 Verrucomicrobiaceae bacterium
CAGCCCGTCGTCGGCCCATGGAATTGGGGCATGAGGATTGTCCCATTTGAAGGATTTTGTGGCGGCGGCTTCGGCCATGGAGCGAGCCAAACCTTGCGGGAGGCTCTGCAGGAGTGTGCCGATGGAGCCGGGGTGTTTTCTGGCCGCCGTCCCGAATGCGGAGCGGAGGTCGGCCATGTCTTTTAGTCCGGCGACGGCCTTCGAGGCGATCTGTTGGGAGACAGCGGAGGACTGGAAGTCCTGGGATCGGATGCTGTTGAAGAGTTGTTTCAGCTGGGCGGTGGTCCAGTTGCCGTTCAGTCTTCCGTCCAAGCCGGTGAGAAGGCGCTCGGCATGGTTGATGGATATCGATTCCATGCCGGCAAGGAGGAGTGGAACGGCGTCTTTATCCCACAGCTTGGCCAGCGCTTCATCGGGTCCTCCGGCTTCCACGAGCGACTGGAGGATGGCTGATTCTGATTTGGCGGCGGTAGGGGCATCCTTGGCGAGTTCGAGTGCCCGTCCGAGATTCTGCTTTGCGGCCGCGGTGAGCATGGTTTGCCAGAGAAGGTTGGATTGTGCCTCCGTGCGAAGCAGCTTGAGGACTTCGACGAGGCGATTCTCGGGGAGTTCCCACAGGCTGCCGGCGAATTGGGGGATGAGCTTGAGACTTTCTTCCAGACTGGCGGTCTGGAGAAGTCTCGCCATGGCGACATCGTCAGGTTCCCCGGCCTTTGTGGAAAAGGGAGGATGCTCTTTGGCTTTCCGCGCGGGCTGCGTTGGCTTCGAAAGTGTCGGAGAGTCAGCCTTTGGGCTGTCGAGCAACGTCCGGCGGATGAGGACACCGCATCCGATGCCGATGCCGCCGCTGAGCACCACGGACAAGACCTTTGATGAAAGGGCTCGTTGGGCGGGTGTCATTTGCTAGATCCTCCCGATGGTTGGGAGTACTTCGAAAGCATCTCCTGTTTCAGGTTCGGGTCGGCGAGGTGCTGGGCCCAGATGCGGCAGGCTTCCGGGTCGTTTCTGATTTGACCGATGAGGGCGACGATTGCGGTGTCGGGAATGGGGTGCCCGGATTGCATGACCCGATCCAATTGGTGGGACGCCTCGTAGGGGTCGAGCTGGGCGAGGGTGGCGGTGGTTTGCTGAATGAACTTGGTGCGCAGCGTTTCATCTTCGATGAGGAGGGCGGCATCGTAGACGCGAGTGGCGTCGGCGGAATGTTCGAGGTAGCTGCTGACGACTTCCTTCACCTGCGAATCCAGTTCGCTGGTGGTGGACATTCTGCCGAGGGAGGCCGCGACTTCGGTCACTGGTGCGGTGCCGGTGAGAGATTGCGCCGCCTGAGCGGCAAAGACGTTGTCTCTGCGGTCGGGCGGGAGCCCGGCAAGGAAGTTGTCAGTGATCTGAGCGGGAAGCCGCTTCATGAGGGCTTCGCGGATGTCCGGGTTTGAGGTGGATGCGAGGATCTCTGTGGCTTTTGCGGGATCGAGGGTTGCGATGCGGTCGGCGGCGGTTTTGACGGCTCTTGTGACGTGCTGAGACGATTCCAGTTTCTCGAGTCCGCTCAAAGCGAGTGTCAATTGCGGGACGTCTGCAATCTCGAGGGTCTGAGGCGCTCCCAGACTGTCAAGAAGTTCCGGATGATCGGCAGACAGCGGCAGAATGATATCGAGAAACAGCTTTCTTCCCTGCGGATCAAGGGAGTCCCTCCAACCTTTTGCCAGTTCGGCCGCCCGTCCTTCGGCGACCGCATTGTGCAGCCTGTCTTTCAGCACGAGAGGATTCTCTTCTCGCGCATCATAGAGAGCAAAGTCAGGATCATCATTGGCTAGCAGGGCGGTTCGTTGGTCCCATGACAGCTCTAGAAGCATTGAAGCGAGCAAGACGCCGTCTCTTTTGGCGAAGAGACGTTCGCCTGGGGGAATCTGCCGAAGGATTTCCTGCAACTCTCCTGCGTCGGCATGCAAGTACTTGCCGATTTTGAGGGAGGTTTCCGAGGGGGTCTCTTTTGTGAGTGGGGATTGATGGCTTTCTGTCCGGCCCGCGGGAGGAGGGGATGCCTGTATGGGGTGATGGCCCTTCGGAAGGGTGAAGATGCCAACGAGGCAGCCCAGCAGGGATGAAACGAGGCAGAGGAGTGGGTTGCTTCGGTTCATGTTTGCTTTGGTCTCCCAGGTGGTGGGGTGTCGTGCTGGGGTGGTCGGATGACGGAGGGTGTTGGTATTCCGGGCCTCACATTATCGGGATTGGTGCGGCAGGTAAATAGAATTGTCGTGGTGGCAGGGGGGATTCGATGGCGTGAGGGACCCAGGGTAGGCCTGCGTGCAGTCCAACCCTGGGCTGGGGGACGCAATCCCGTTGGGATTGGTAGGGGCGACGGCATTGGCATTGGGGGTCACAGGCGGGATGCTTGGCAGGGTAGGCCTTTTTATCCAGTCCAACCCTGGGCCGGGGGACGCAAACCTGATAGGGTTGAGGGTTTGTTTTGGGGTGGACCCAGGGTAGGCCTGCGTGCCGCAGTCCAACCCTGGGCTGGGGGACGCAATCCCGTTGGGATTGGTAGGGGCGACGGCTTTGGCATTGAGGGTCGCAGGCGGGACGCCCGTGCCACGTTGCGTGTAGGGATTACATGTGGCGGCGTTGGCATTGGGGGTCACAGGCGGGACGCCCGTGCCACGTTGCGTGTTGGGGGGGCAGGTGAATGTGCTTGTTCGGACGGGGATTATTGTTCAGCATCTACGGTTATGAAGTCGACGTGGCATTTTGTGGGGTATCCGTTGTGTTTGGCGGCGGCGTTTGTGGCTGGGGGATTGATGATGAAGGCGAGGCGGGGTGAGGGAGGGTTGGGCGAGCGGCCGGGTGGGGTTGTGGATGAGACGGGTCCGCGGGGGTTGAGTGGTGAGGGTGAGGCGGCGAAGAGGGGTGTGGAGTTGTCTGGGGAGTGGATGCGATTGGAGATTGATTGTGTGGCGCTTGGAGAGAGTGAGGGGCAACTGGCGGCCGGGCGGGTGTTGGTGCGGTTTGGTGAACTTGTGGAGCAGGATCCTGCGGGGGCGTTAGTGTTTGTGGAGAAGATGAAGCGGTATGGGATTGCGGGTCGGTTGCTGGAGGTGATGGCGGAGCAATTGCCGCTGGAGCGTGCGGGTGAGTTTATCAGGCTGCTTGGGGCGGTGGATCTCGATCATGTGCCGGAGTCGGCGCAGTATGTGTTTTTTGCGAGGGTGTGGGCGCGGGATGGATTGGATGGGGCGATGAAGTTATTCGCGAGCCTGCCTGGTGCGACGGCCCGGGGATTTGTGGACAATGCGATTCATGGGTTGGCCGAGCGTGAGCCGAAGCTGGCGATTGAGTATGCGGCGAGCATGGCGGAGGGCGTGAAGCGAACGCGGTTTTTGCATTTCATTGCGCAGGTGCTGGGTCGGCGGGATCCGGCGGCGGCGAGGGAATGGATGGCATCGCTGAAGGGCGAAGAGGAGGCGGCGGCGCGGTCAGGGTTTGTGATGAGTCGGCTGGCTGAGGATCCGATGGGGGCGTTGAGGTCGGCGAGCGAATGGGACGTGACGCTTGATGATATGTCGCGGCTGAAGCTGGCGATGCGACTAGCCATTCATCGGCCGCTGACGGAGGTGGAGTCGGCGATCCGGGGGTTGTCGGGGAGTGCGGCGGTTCAGCAGTTGCTGCCGGCGCTGGTGATTCAGCTGGCGGAGCAGGATGGGGCGCGGGCGGCGGGTGTGGTGGCGCTGATGGAGAACAAGCAGGCGCGGCAATCATCGGCGGAGATGCTGATGGCGAAGTGGAGTGGGGTGGACCCGGCGGCGGCGCTATCCTGGCTGAGCGAGTCGAGTCCCGAGCTGATCGGCGTTGCGCTGCTCAATCCGTCGACGGTGAGGAACCTTGCGGGATTTGCGCCTGAGGCGACGGCCGAGTTGTCGCGGCATCTAACGATCATGGATGCGTCGATGCCTGCATTCGTGCAGATTGGCAGGGCGATGGCGGCGAAGGACCGGGAAGCGGCGGTGGCATGGTGTCGTGGTCTGGAGACCCCGAAGGCGGCGGCTGCGGCGGTGGAGGGGGTGATGCGGGCGCTGACTGCGAAAGGGACGGGGCCGGAAGCGGTGGGGTTGGCGGCAGGGTTTCCGGTGGGATCGGAGATGAGGGTGCAGGCGGTGCGGGTGCTTGGTGAGGCGGCCTTTCGGTTTCCGGAGGGAGTGAGCCGGGTGGAATCGGGTTTGAGTGGTGAGGATCTGGGGACGTATCGGGAGGCGGCGGGTGAGGTGGTGGCATGGCGTTCGCTGCCGGGGGACGTGTTAGGGAGGATTGAGGATTCGGTGGTGCGTGGTGGGGGCACGGTGATTGGGGCGCGGAGACAGGTGGAGCAGTGGGCGAAGACGCAGCCTGCGGCTGCGGCGGAGTGGCTGAAGGGTGCGCCTGATGGTGGGTGGGTGAATGGTGTGGCGCAGGCAGCGGTGGGGTCGTGGTTCGGGCGGGAGCCGACGGAGGCTGCGACGTGGGTGAGGGAGTTGCCGGAGGGGCGGTTGCGCAGTGCGGGAGCGCTGGTGATTGCGAGGGGGTTGGTGAAGTCGGATCCGGAGAGGGCGAGGGAGTGGTTGCAGCAGGCTAAGGGGCATCCGGAGCATGCGGGGGTGCGAGAGATGCTCGACGCGGAGGAAATTGAAAATAGTAAATAGTAAATAGTGAAAGTGGGCTTGGGTGGTGCCGGGCCAGCAGGCTGGCACCGGGAAAGCGGCAGCAGGCTTCCGCAGTCCAAGGGCCTTCGGCGGAGGGAGGGGATTTGAGATTTGAGATTTGAGATGGGCTGGTTCTGAGGGGCGGGTAGGCGCACTCCGTGCGCAGGGAGAGCTGTGAATACTCACAGCAGTCCAAGGGCCTTCGGCTGGCTGGTGAGGAGAGGCGGACCCCTACGGGGTCCTGTGTTAGGTTGTTGGGAACCGGGGGTGCCGCGAGTGGCTCGCGGGACCCCCGGCTAGTCACCGGTCGTCCCTACGGGACGGGGCTTGTGGGGAGAGGGTGCTTGAATGGTGCCGGGCCAGCGGGCTGGCACCGGGAAAGCGGCAGCAGGCTTCCGCAGTCCAAGGGCCTTCGGTCGGCCTGGTTCGGAGGGGGGGTGGTGGGGGGTGGGGGTTATTTGGTGGTGGCGATGGTGTCGTCTGGGGAGGATTGGAGGCGGGAGGCGGCGGAGAGGCCGAACTGGGCTGGGTTGTACATGGCTTCGATGCGGGATTGGGGAGCGATGACGTTGCCGGCGGCGACGACGCGGGCGAGGTACTGGCATTGGAAGTTGCCGGGGGTGGCGCAGTAGTTGCGGAAGAAGAGGACGCGGTCGCGGCGGATTTCTGCGTGATCGAAGGACCAGTGAGGGGTGTTGACGTTGGCGAGGGCGGAGGCGCCGGCCATGGTGGAGAAGTCCGGGTTGACGCCTTCCATGGTGGCTGGGAGTGGGTCGTCGATGACGAGGTACTCGGTGGGGGTGGGGACATCGACGTCGAGGGAGACGAGGATGAGGTCACCGGAGTGGAGGTTGTCTGCCGGGGAGAGAGAGCCGTCGCCTGCGAGTTTCTGATAGGATTTGCGGATGCCGAGGCCGGCGTGGCGTTCCGGTTGCGGGCCTGGGGCGGCGCGGCCGGTGATTTCGATGGAGGAGAAGACGTTGGTGGATGGAGGGACGGTGATGGTGATGGAGGGGGCTGGGGCGTTAGCGGCGCGGGAGAAGGAGATGGATTGGGAGGCGGCGGATTTCGGGAGGGTGAGTTCGCGGATTTCGGAGCCGCAGGTGATGGTGCAGGAGCGAGGGGAGTCCCATGCGGCGAGGGAGGAGGATTCGCGGCTGAGGGCGAGGAGGACCCAGCCGTTGTTGTAGGTGTGGCGCCAGTCGCCGTTGGGGCTGCGGGAGGCCATGAGTCGGCCGATTTCGGCGTGGGCGTCCGGGGAGGTGATTTTGAGATAGGCCATGGCGCGGATGGCGACGATGCGTTCGGAGCCTAGCCAGTGGGATTCTTCCCTGGAGGGAGGCATGGCGAGGAGGGTGCGGACCATGTCCGGGTTGGTGTTGGATTCAGCGATGGCGAGGGCGAGGAGGGCGCGGGCGGCGTTGCCGAGAGAGTCGCGGCGATTGAAGAAGGTTTCGTGGTAGGAAGGTTCGGGACGGCCGGCGATGGAGAGGGCCCAGAGGGCGTGGCACTGGCATTCGAGGTTCCATGCGTCGGAGGCGTCGGTGTTTTCGCGGAGGGACTTGGAGAGGAAGTCGAGGAGTGAGGTGAGGCGGGGTTCGGGGACGGATGCGCCGAGATTGCGAGCCATGATGAGGCCGACGGCGCCGTGGGCGCTGGCCCATGGGTTGGTGTCGGTTGCGCCTGGCCAGTAGGCGAGACCGCCGGAGTCGGTCTGCATGGAGAGGAGACGATTGGCGCCGGCCTGGATGGCGGCGGCGATTTCGTCATTGGATTTTTTGAGATTGGGGAGGACGTCGCGGAGGTCGCGGAGGGTTAGCCATGGCAGGAGCGAGGACATGGTTTGTTCTGCGCAGCCGTAGGGGTAGTGGAGGAGTTGGGAGATGGCTTCCGAGGCTTCGAGGAGACGGCTATTGGAGATGGTGACGGTGACTGAGCCTTCGCCGGCGAGGACTTCCGGGCGGACGGAGGCGAGGAGATTGCGAGCGGCGTCGGTGCTGGAGATTGAGGCGAAGGTGAGGTCGCGGAGGAGCGGTTCCGAGTGGCCGA
>JAIXVE010000290.1 GCA_027483175.1 Verrucomicrobiaceae bacterium
CAGACCCCTGTGGCCCGCTGCGCCACCGCACACTGCACCCCCCCTTCGGGGGCTGCGGCGATCGGCATCGCTACGCTCGCCTCACGCCGCAGCCCCCGAAGGAGCTTGCCGCCCAAGGCTAAAGCCTTTTACAGAACAGACATTACACCCCCATAACTGAAAATGCTTCCTATAATCTGATCCAAACGCAATCGATGTGTCATAATGTTTTTATACGTTAATTGAACGGAACCACTACCCACGATGATCCGCTCCAAACGCCGGATGCCAGACTTTTCCCACCGGCACAGGCACCGATGGAAAGGTCACATAAAACTGAATCCGATCGTAAGATACCTTCATGTAGCTTGTTCAGAGAAATTTCAAATCACCCGGAGTTCTTTGGCTCTGAAATTCGTCCACTTTTCTTTCATGGCTAGAAACGTCACCCGGTGGTCGCAGTAGAGACGGGTGTACCGCTGATTCTCCACATCGGGACTTTTTTCGGTGAAGAGCGGGGAGCCGTTCCAAGTGCTGTAGGCCGGGCAAGGATGCGGCTGCTCCTGTTCGATAATTCCACCTGCCGGGATGCTGGCGAGTTTCCCCGGCTGCAGGTATCCAATGGGCACGGATTTCATCTCTTCCCCCATCTCTATGCCAATCTCAGCCTCCAGAACATAGTACTTCGGCGGCGGGATGTTTTTCAACGCGGAGCTTTCAATCGAGGTAACGGGAATTTCTATGGCGCGTCGGAACGGGATTTCCTCGTCTCGTAAACTTTGAATGACCCGTTCGGAAACAAAAAATGGAAGTAATGTTATATGCCCACTGGCAAGAATATCGGGCCATTCATGTCCAACATCGTCAATATGAATTCCCGGGGAAGTATCACCTGTTTGAATGTCGCAGAACTCTTTGTAGTCTTTTTGCCTCGGGCCGGACAAAAAGTCCATTTTCCCCTCAGACCAGCCCATCCCAATCGCCCTCGCATATGGTCCACGCCAAATACCCTCGTCGTCCAATTCATAAAGCTTAGTTCTTTTCATGAATACCAAGAATCAACATCAATCAGGAAATGCCGCACGGGCCAAACTGATCTGATTACTATCGCATCCGAGCCCATTTGGCAAACCCCTCTTCCCGCATCACCCGAAACACAAACGGCGAACGACGATCAGGCTGAACCGAAATCCAGCCGCCGCCCGCGCCACACTCTCAAACCTCCGCCCCCCCGCCTTCCCGATCGCCCCCTCCGCTCCCTTTGGTCCCATCACCGCACCGCAGCACTCAGAGCTTGCCCCCGGGCATTCCGCGTTGCACCCCGCCGCCCCCTTCATTACCCATCCCCATGAGCCTCTCCTCCAAGCTGTTCGCCGCGGCCAAACAAGTCATCCCCGGCGGGGTCAACAGCCCCGTCCGTGCCTTCCGCAATGTCGGCGGCGAACCATTCTTCGTCCGCCGCGCCAAAGGAGCCGTCATCGAAGACGTCGACGGCCGTCTGCTCATCGACTACGTCGGCACATGGGGCCCCGCCATCCTCGGCCACGCCCCCGACGTCCTCGTCAATGTCGTCCACGAAACCGCCAAACTCGGCCTCAGCTTCGGCATCCCCAATCCATGGGAAGTCGAAATGGCACGCACCATCGTCGACTGGGTCCCCTCCGTTCAGAAGGTCCGTATGTGCAACAGCGGCACCGAAGCCACCATGTCCTGTCTCCGCCTCGCCCGCGGCTTCACCGGGCGCGACCGCATCGTCAAATTCCATGGCTGCTACCACGGCCACGTCGACAGTCTCCTCGTCTCCGCCGGCAGCGGTGCCCTCACCCACGGCCGACCCGACAGCGCCGGTGTCCCCGCCGCCCTCGCCGCCCTCACCACCGTCCTCCCCTACAACGACCCCGAAGCCATCGAAGCCTTCTTCGCCGCCTCCGGTCACGAGGTCGCCGCCGTCATCGTCGAAGCCATCCCCGCCAACGCCGGCCTCTTCCTCCCCAAACCCGGCTACCTCGAACTCATCCGCTCTCTAACCACCACCCACGGCGCACTCCTCATCTTCGACGAGGTCATGACCGGCTTCCGCGTCGCCCGCGGCGGCTATCAGGAAATCTGCGGCATCACCCCGGACCTCACCGCCATGGGCAAGGTCATCGGCGGCGGTCTCCCCGTCGGCGCCTTCGGCGGCCGCGCCGACATCATGGACCTCCTCGCACCAGACGGCCCAGTCTACCAGGCCGGCACGCTCTCCGGCAACCCGCTCGCCATGGCCGTCGGCCTCACCCAGCTCCGCGAACTCGAAAAAGCCCACGGCTGGCAGCGTCTCGAAGAAACCGGTGCCCGCTTCGAAGCCGGTATCCGCGACATCTGCAACGAAATCGGCCGCCCCCTGACCTTCAACCGCATCGGCAGCATGTTCTGCCTCTACTTCAACGAAGCCCCCGTCTGGAACCTCGACGACGCCAAAAAAGGCGACGCCGACGCCTTCCGCCGCTTCTTCCACAAGGCCCTCGAACTCGGGGTCTACTTCGCCCCCAGCCCCTACGAGGCCGGCTTCATCTCCCTCGCCCACGGCCCGCTCCAGATCGACGACTCCCTCGATATCTGCCGCACCGCCATCCGTCACGCCCTCGGCTGATTCCTCGCCTGACACCCGGCACCCCCGCTCACTGCAGCGCCGCCATCAGGTGCCCCAGTTCCTCATCCACCTGCTCCGGCATCACCAAGGTCGCCGCCAGCTCCGCACGCACCACGCCCCGAAACCTCGCCCTCAACCGGTGAATCGCCACCTTCACCGCCGTCTCCGTCATCCCTAACGCCTCGGCAGCCTCCACCTGCCGCCGCCCCGCATCCCCCGTCAGCCACGGCTTCAGCACCGCAAACTGCTCCGCTCGCCCGTCCTCCCCCATCTGCCGCTCCAGCTCCCCCAGCGCCCGCGCCAGCAACGCCAGCGCCCACCCCCGGTCAAACGCCGCATCCGGCGGCAACCCCGGTTCCTCCACCACCTCCGCAGCCTCCATTCCCTCCGCCACCACACCCCCACCCCGCTTCAACGCCCGCTCCCGCTCGCTCACCCGACCCAGAAAATGCTTCACCGCTCCTAGCAGAAACGACCTGAACTTCCCCCTCCCCGGATCCGCCCCCGCCAGCCCCCTCCGACCCAGAATCTCCTCGAAAAACTCGTGCGTCAGATCGTCCACCCGGTCATCCCCGCGACGCCACACCCGGATGAACCCGCGCACCGGTTCATAACAAGCCGCACACAACTCCGACAACGCCACCTTCGCCTCCGGCGTCGTCCCCTGCGCCCGCACCACCACCGTCCAGCGCGTCGCCGCAAATGCCCGCTCGTCCCCCGCACTCATGCCGTCAGCAGCAGCAGCAACACAAACATCCCGCCGCTCAACCACGCACACCACCGCCCCGTCGGCTCACTCCGCGACAGCACGCCGCAAATCAACCCCGCCACGTGTACCCCCAGACTCAACGGCACAAAATCCGACCGCCACCTTCCTATCAACACAACCAGCAGCAGCGCTCCCCCAAGAATCGTCAGCACCAGCGCCGCCGTCGCCATCCCGCTCCGCTCCACCGGCACAGTCGCAGCCGCCACCGGCTCCCATCCCTTCGCGCCCCGGTACATGCTCCGCAGCATCAGAAACGACAGCACCATCCCCACCACCAGCCCAACCAACCCCCACACGTTCTCCGGCCTGCGCGCCGCACTCCCCACTAACGCACTCCCCAGCAGGGTCATCAGCACCACACACACCCCGCAAATCATCAGCGACGGCAGCAATCCCGCCGCCACCGTCGCCATCGCCGCCCCTCCCAATCTCCCGCGCTCCCTCCGGATGTCCCCCAGCGCCATATACCCCAGCACCAGCCCCGTCAGGATCAGCACCACCGTCAGCCCCAGCAGTATCACTCCCCAATTCGCCATCTCCACACTTGTCGACACCGTCGGCCCGGAAACATTCATCGTCGGTTGCATCGCAGTTATTAATTGTTAGTTGTTCTTCGTTTCCCCGAACACCCCTGGCCGCAAGTCCGGCACCGGCACCGGCGGAGGCAGCACGCCTCCCGCCCCTCCTGGCATCCCCCGCATCATTTCACGCTGCTGCTCCATCGCCGCCTGCGCCGCATCCATCATCGCCCGCTGCTGCTCCGCCACACCACGCTGCATCATCCGGGACCGACTCTCATCGAACGACACCCGCCGCGTCACAAACATCCCCCCCAGCAGCACCAGCAGTCCCGTCACCGTACACACCATCCCCCACACCGCCTTCTGCGACACCCGTTCCTCCCTCACCCTCCCACCCCCTGACACCTCCCCAGCCCGCCCCGGCCCCGCAGCCACCGGCCCCGGCCCCGACGGCATCGGCGGCGGCCCCTCCGCCCCCCTCACCTGCTCCACCTGCGTCTTCATCTCCCCTGCCGTCTGATACCGACGCTCCCGCTGCTTCTCCAGCGTCCGGAACACCACATTGTCAAACCGAGGATCCACCCCCTTCGTCTCCGACGGCGCAGGAAACCGCCCCAGCGGCAACTCACCCGTCAGCATCTCGTAAAACACCACCCCTAGCGAATAAATATCCGCCCGGTGATCCACATCCTGCGGCCGCTCAATCTGCTCCGGCGCCATGTA
>JAIXVE010000112.1 GCA_027483175.1 Verrucomicrobiaceae bacterium
CTCCAATCACCGCGCTGATCTCCAGACTCCCCGCCGTGTTGTGCTGATGCACGATCAATTCATTGCCCCCTGTCGCAATCGTCCCGTTCCGGATCACCGTCGGCGCTGCCCCAACCCCCGCCGTCACCAGCACCCCACCCTGCGACAACGTGCTCGTCCCCGCCGAAAGGTCAGCAATCGTTCCCCCAGCCGCATTGAACCGCGCCGTCGCCGCCACCGTCCCACCCGCAATCGGCACCGTCCCGGAAGGAACATCAAGGTGCCCGGCCGCCGTGTTGTACCCCGACGCCGCCAGCGCCCTCACCTCGCCCCCGCTCTGCACCGCCCACGACACGCCATTCATCGTCGCATATGCCGACGTGGTGCCTCCCAGAATCCCGTTGGTGTTCGCCACTCCTGTCAGGAACTTCGTCACCCCGGAACCCACCGCCGCAAAATCAATGCTGCCTCCTGTCGTCCGCGTCAGGGTATTCGGCAGGCTCACCGTCAGCGTCCCACCATTGTTGTCACCCACAATGTTCCCGCCCTGCACGTTGAAACTCGCCGTCCCAGCCCCCGCCCCCGTGCCGCTCACATTCGTCTGCGCCACGTTCGCCGGCGCAAAACTCTGCACCGATTCTCCCGCCGCACGCCCCACAATCCGCAGGGTCCCGCCTTCCAGCGCATAACCGGCATTCACCGGCAACACATTGTCCACCGCTGACAAATCCGCCGTCAGGGTCCCGCGCCGCACCACCGTCACCCCTTCCCACGTGTTCGCCCCGCTCAACCTCAACTCACCCGTCCCGCGCATCTCCACATTCCCCGGCCCGCTGATCACCTGCCCCATCGCCAGCACGCCGCTCCGATCCACCCGCAGGGTCCCCACGTTGGATCCGTTCGTCCCGAAATCACCACCACCAAGGAACACCGGCCCGGACCCTAGCGAACCCGTGCTGCCACCCTTCCCAACCTGCAGGGTCCCCTGCAGAATCTCCGTCCCGCCACTGTACGTGTTCGCTCCCGTCACCGCCACCAACCCAGTCCCGTCCTTCGACAACTCAACCGTCCCAGCCCCATCCTGAATCACCCCGCCGTAACCACCCGTACCCGTCGCCCCGATCACCCCGGGAATGAAGGTCCCCGTAAACGCCGAGTTCGCATTCCCATTCCCCACCCGCAACTCCGCCAACGTCCCAGCCGCCGTGTTCGTAATCACCCCGCCACTGCCCTCAACCCGACCCACAATCTCATACTTCCCATTCAAATCGAAGGTCCCGTTCCTCACAAACATCGACGTGCTGTTCAGAATCTGATCGTCCCCAGTCCCCCCCAGCCGGATCGTCCCGTTGTTCAGAAACACGTTCCCCGCCGCAGCATGCACGTTGAACGAACTCGTCTTCGCCAGCACCACCGTCCCGTTCTCCACCCGGAGATTCCCCGTCGCATTGTCCCCAGTCCCGGAAAGCGTCAGGGTTCCGCTCCCCAGCTGCACAATCTCAGAATTCGCCGCCCCCGTGATCGCATGCGCAATCTCAAGACTGTTCGAACGGTTGAACGCAATGTCAGACGCATTCGCCAGCGTCAGTTGCACGCCCTTCCCAATATCCCCAGTCGTACCGCCATCACCCACCAGCAGGGTCCCACCCTGGAAGTTCGTCGCCGCATTCGTAACCGTCACCGTCCCAGTGAAGTTCTGATTCTTCGTGATCTGCCACGTCCCAATCCCGCCAAACGTCAAACTCGTCCGCCCCGCATTCGGATCGTCTAACACCCCGTTGAACACGTTCGTCGTCCGATGCACCGCATTCAGCGTGAATCCACGGTCCCCACCCTCCGTCATCGCAATCGACGACGGCGTCAGTGTCAACCCGCCCGTGTGATAGTTGCTCGTGATCCCGCCACCCCCCAGATCCACCGTGAATCCGCGATTCGTCACCGCTGCAGGCCCGTCATAACGCAGCACCCCGCCGTTAAACACCAGATTCGATGCCGCTCCACTCGACGCCCCAATCCCCGACGCCACCCCGCCATCCGCCAACCGACTCGTCACCACCGTCCCCCGCGTGATCGTCGTCGCCCCTGTGTACGTGTTAGCCGCCACCAGCGCCGTGAACCCGTCACCAGTCTTGTCAATCCCACCCAACCCGCGCACCACCCCAGCCATCGTCCCAACATCCGTCGACAAATGCGGGTGCAACCGCGTCTCCGCCGTCAGCAGAGTGTTCCCCGAAAACGTCACCGCATTCGCCATCCGGATCGCCCCCAGCGCCCCAATATTCTCCAGCACGCCCGCACCAGCCACCGTCAGCGCATTCGAAAAATGCGCCCCGCTCGCCGCCGTCACTCCGTACGTCGCCAGTTGCCCGCCATCACGAATCGTGATCGCCCCCGTCCCGAACGCACTCCCGAACTGCGGCACCACCCGCCCCGCATTGATGATCGTCCCCGCCGTGAAGCTGTTGAACGTGTTCAGCGTCGGAGCCGCAAACCCCGATCCCCCGAAGTTCATCGCCGATCCCGTCCCGTTCTTCACCAGAAGATTCGGAACAAAGGACCCCGCCGCCGCACCCGTCGTCACCGGATTGTCCACCACACTCACCCGCAGCATGATGTCACTGCGCGACGCCGTATCCAGCGGCTCCGGCAGATTCAGATGAAACTCACCGTCAGCCCGACCCGACGTGATCCGCCCCATCGCTCCCGCAGCTGTCTGAATCGCGTGGTTTGCTCCCCGCTGCGTCAGGTTGCCCTCGCTGATCCTCAGCAGCGCCCCGTCATTGATCCTCACATCCCCCTGCGATGTCAGGGTCCGCACCGTCAGCTCGCTGTTGATCGTCCGCTCCGGATCCGTCCCCGCATTCGCCAGCACATCCGCACCCGCCAGAGCCCCTAACGTCGTCCCCGTGTTCGCTGTCAGCGCCACCGGCACCACCTTCGATCCATCCCACGCCGCAGGCCCAGCCACCCCAGCCGTCGCCCCCGCAATCCAACCAGCCCCTAGCCGCTGCCCTGGCGCATATCCACTCAAAACCACGTTCCCCGTCGTCCCAATATACGCTCCCACCCCACGCACCGGCGCCGCCACCGCTCCCAGCGTCAGCGTGTCCGCCGCCGCATTGTTCTCCGCCGTGAAATACCCGTTCGTCGACACCCCGCTCAGGGTGTGCGACCCGTTAGAATTGATCAACGACCCGGAATTCAGCGCCACGGCCTTGTTCACCACCACCGCCGCTCCGTTGTCCGCCAGATTCAGAAAACTCCGGCTGTTCACCGTCACCGTCCCGCCCGCACTCAATACCGTCCCGCGCTCAACCGACAAGGTCCCCTGACGCACCACAATGTCCCCAGCCCCCGTCCCGCCACTCACATCCGCCACCGTCACCGTATTGTTCCCTACCTTCCGCAGGGTGTTCCCATTGAGATTCAACTCCGCAACTCCACCCGTGTTCCGCACCTCCCAGTTGTTCGCATCCGCACCACTCCCACCTTTCCCAACCGACGCATTCCCCGACAACGTCAGGAACTTCACAGAATTCACCGACGCCGTCGCCGTCCCCGCATTGTTCCGCAATGCACCCATCTCAAACCCGTGCGCCGTCCCCGTCCACGTCACCCCACGCCCCGCAATCGTCACCCGCTCGTCCCCGACACTGAACCCTCCAAAATCCAGCGACCCGCCCGGCGTCACCACCGTCCCATCCGCCGTCCCAGTCGACGACCCTAATCTCCCAATCCCATACGCCCCGCCTGTCGTGTCAGTCGAAATCCGGATCGTCCCGCCGTTGATCACCGTCAGCCCGGTATAGCTGTGCGCATTCCCAGCCAGCCCCCAGTCGTTCGCCCCGATCTTCGTGATCCCGAAATTGTTATCCTCCGCCGTCGTACCACCCAGCACCCCACCAAAATCACCAAACACCGGACCCGCATTGTTGATGTTGAATGTCAGGGTCGATGGCGTCACCGTCCCGTTCACCACTCGGTTGAATACCCCAGCCGTGTCCGTCGTCCCATCGTCAAACCGCTCCACCACCGGACTGAACCCGTTCAGCTTCGTCAGGCTCCCCGTCCCGATCCCTAACCCCCCGATCTCAAACGTCGCCCGCGGCGACAACGCGTTCGACGCTCCCAGAATCAGCGTCCCGCCACGCACCCGCGTCGCAAACGCACTCACCCCAGCCCCACCCGTCGTGTTCGGCCCGTTCAACGTCACCGTCGCACCCACGTTGTCCACCTGAATGCTCCCCGGCCCCGCAAACGCATTGTTCATCACAAGGTTCCCCGTCCGGTTGATCGACAGCAGCGGCGACCCGCCCCCATTCGTGAACTGCACCAGCGGCGACGCCCCCAGATCACCCGTCGCCCCACCCGTGCCCAATTGCAGGGTCCCACCCGTAATCTGCGTGATCCCGCCAAACCCGGGATTGTCCTGCGCCAGTTGCACGGTCGTCCCGTTCGTTCCCACTCCGTAATACCCCACTAGCATCTTCCCGTTCCCCGACACCGTGCTCTCCACCCGCATGTTACCAGCCCCCGAAATGTCCGCCCAGTCAATGAACCCGGCCGTGTTCGGATTCAATCGCGCCTCCCCATTCACCGTCAGCGTCTTCCCCACACTCCCGATCACCAGCGTATTCGCCGCCCCGCCCGTCCCAATCCCGCCAATGCTCGCCCCGTCATTCACCGTCATGTCCCCATTCCATCGCCGGATCGTTCCTGTCCCGCCCAGCCACGCACCCAGCGTCGTCCGGTTCCCATTCAACGTCACCGAGGTCTCCGCAGGAACATCCACCCCCTCCGTCTCCACGTTGCCCGAATTCACAATGAGCTGCGGCAGATTCGTGATGTTAGGCGTCCGGATGTTCACTCGGTTCCGCGTCGTCAGCGTCAGCGTGTTGCCATTGCCATTGATCGTCTGCCCAGCCGTCCCGATCCCGATATCAATCCCCTTCGTGCCCCCGATCGTCGCATTCCCTAACAGCGTCAGGCTGTTCACCGCCTTGTTCGCGTCCACCATGTTATAGTGATTCACCAGCGCCCCGCGCCCGTCCGGCCCACTGCCCTCAATCGTAAAATCCTTCCCGTTCCCCGTCAGCGCGACTCCGTTGAACGCCACCTGCCCCCCATTCGTCACCACAATCCCCGCATTCGCCGCCGCCGCACCAGTCCCCAGCGCCCCCGCATTCAGCACCTTCACCGTCCCGCCAGTCACCCCCACCGACTGCCCCGCCCCAAAAACATTCACCCCGTTCAACGCCGACACCCCGCGACCCCCAAAGGTCATCCCGCCCCCGCCAAGGCTGATCGCCCCGTTGAACATCGCCAACCGCCCCAACCCCGTCTCCACTCCCACCTGCGTCAACCCAGCCGCCGTCACCGTCCCCCCGAAAACCAGATTCCCCGACGCCGCATTGATCCCGGAAACAAAGGTCCCACCAGTACTGTCCAAGGTCACATTCGCATTCACCGTCTGCGTCGAATTCACACTCTGATTCACAATCCGCCCAGGCACGAGCGACGTCCCCGCTACCCCAATCGGATTCCCCCCCAGCGTGAAATTCCCCGCCCCAGCCGTAAACGTCAGGCTCTGATACAGGGTCCCGCCCGCCAGATCATTGTTCGTCACCAGATTCACCGTCCCCCCAAACAGCAACTCATCCCCCGCCACCGGCACCCCACCCACCCAATTCAATGACGAAGACCAGTTCGGCCCCGCTCCCCCCCCACTCCACGTCACCGGTGCCGCCTGCGTCCGCAACGGCCACGCCGCCACCAGCGGAGCCAGCATCAAGGCAAACCGATAAGGAAGAATGCGGAAAAGGGCGCGGCGCTTCATAGAAATTTGATGTAAAAGTGGGTTACAGGCGGATTTTAACGAAATCGTCACTCGCAACATCCGCGCCATGCCCATCACTTTCCTCAGGCCTTCCGCAAATGCGTAGCCCGCACCACTACCTAGTCACCATCTCACCTCACCCACTCCCTCACACCTTCTCCCACACCGCCGTGAACTCCCGCCGGTTGTACGTCAGGTGCGTCACAGCCACCTGACCAAGCCCCACCGCCTGCACCAGATGGTGCAACCGCTCGATCAGCACCGCACTGTCCGCCACACTGAATACCCCGGCCGTCTTCACTGTGAAAATAACCAACCCTCCCTTTTTCAGCACCGGCAACTGCCTCAGCACCGCCTGCAGCGACTCCTCCGCAGGCCCGTTCATGTCACACAGAATCGCATCCAATGCCGTCCCCGACGGCGCATTCCACGTCCTCGTATCCTGAAGATAAAACCGCAGCCCCGGCGTACCCCGCAGCCTCGGATCCAGCGGCGCACGGTCCACCGCAATCACCCGGTACTTCCTCCTCAGCAACTCCGACGTCATCCCGCCAGGACTCGCCCCTAGCTCCAGCCAGTGACTCGCCGACCGCAACGCCGGCCGGTACAACCGCAACCAGTGCAGCGCCTCCGCAATCTTCGCACCAGCCCGACTGATCGTCTCCTCTCCCTCCTGACGAATAAACTTCGTCCCCCCGGGATAAAATCCGTTCGCCTCCCTCGGCGAAATCATCCCCGCAAATAACCCCGTCGGCCCCACCATGCAGTAAAGCGTCGGCTTTTCCGGATCCTGACTCTCCGCATCCGCCGCCGGTCTCGCCCCGAACAACTGCAGGGTCCGCCCCCTCAGATTCGACGCCAGTCCCTTGAAAAACGGATCGCGCGACCCCGAATCCAGCGGCCCCATCAGCACCGCCTGCGGATCCAGCGGCCCGAACTTCTTCCACAACGCCTGTGCCGCTCTTTCAATAAACCCCTCCATCCCCCGCGGCGCACACGGCCACGAATGCTGAACCGGCATCCGCCACGCCACCGCCAGCGCCGCAGGACCAGTCCTCATCCGCTCCGGCTGCACCACCTTCGCCACATGCCACTCCCGACCCAGCGCCGTCGGCCTAACCACCCGCAGATGCTGCCACACCGTCTCCAGACCGTCCACCAGCACCTCCGGCACCCGGACCAGCCAGGCAGACGCAACAGGACCATCAGATTCAGAAACAGCAGACATCCCTCAGCGATGCCGCCCCTTCCCTCCGCATTCAAGCGCCGCCTTCCGCATCCTCATCACGGCTCTTCATCAATCCGCTCGTCCCGCTGGTAAATCGGCAACTGCCGCGCCGGCACCGTGAACGCCAGAATCATGATCGCCGTCCCATACACCCGCCCGAACCGATTGTCCCGCCACGCCCCGTCATCCCCCTGCTCCGCCAGATAATGCGGATACATCCATGTCGCATAATTCCGCCAGTACTTCCCGCCCAGCTGGAACATCCCCTGCGCATTGTAATAATTCCCGTAATACTCGAACTCCGCACGCTGCAGATCCCGGTAATTCGCCAGAATCCACTCCCCGGCCTTCAGGTTGTCCTCCGACGCATGCCGCCCGCACAGCTCCAGACACAGCAACCCCGCACCACTCAGCGAATCCCGGTGCTGCTGGCTGTCCATATAACCAAAATGCCCCATCTTCCGCTCGAAGTTCCGGTAAATGTACTGCACCGCCTGCTCAATCGCCTGCGGCGGCACCGGCGCTCCATTCAACCGCGCCGAACGCAACGCCATCAGCGCCCACCCGCTGCACGATAAATCACTGTCCCTCGACCCCGGATGATAGCGCCACCCACCCTGGTGCTGCACTTCTTTGTTCACCGCCTGCGCCCGCAGAATAATCCCCATCGCCTTCGGCAGCGCCTCGTCAATCCGCTTCTGCCTCGCCTGATCCACCATCCCAGACACTTCCGATAGGAATAAGGTACTGATGTTGTGCGCATACATCGGCCCGTTCCCATGGTCCCCGTTGTCCACAATCCCCTCCCGACTCGTATGCTGCAGCGCAAAATCAATCCGCCGGTTGATCGCCTCCCCATACTTCCCACGCCCAGGCGTATGCCCCTTCGAAAGAAACGCCATCCCCACTAACGACGAAATCCCCGTGCTCCGCCCGTGCGACTCCGGAAAGGTCCCGTCCCGCTGCTCCACCGACAGCAGATACTCAAACCCTCGGTCAATCGACTTGCTCACCTCCGCCTCGTACTTCCGGAACACATCGCTGACATCCTGCCCCGACGCCGGCAGCAACGCCACCACCAGCACCGCCACTGCCCCGAAGATTGGTTTCATCATCATAATCCCAAAGGTTGAATGCCTCCCCTTCACTTGCGCTTCCCTTCCTCGCCCTGCGCCGGATCACCACCCGACAACGCCCCGAAATACGCCCTCACCAGATCCCGGTACTCCGCCGGCACCCGGTCGCCATCCGCACTCTCCGCCCCCGAAATCACCCCGCGCAGCTTCACCCAGTCCGCCTGCGTCAACCCTAACTTCGCCAGATCCGCAGGCATCTCCATCGCCGCTCCCAGCGGTTGCGGCGCTGCCTTCCCGCCACTCCCCTCGCCTCCCGGCTGCGGCTGCCCTTCGCCTTTACCCTTACCCTGGCTCCGGCTGTTGCTGCTCACCTGCGGCTTCCCGCCATTCTGTGGAATCCCCATCGCCTCACTCGCCGCCGCCGCCGCCGCCGCCAGCGACTGCGCCGCCTGCGACGCACTCTGCGCCGCATTCCCGCTGCTCGACGCGGAATTGTTAGGCCCCTGCTGACTCCCCTGCTGCGCCGCCTGCTGAGCCTGCTGCGCCCCCTGCTGCATCGCCTGCGCCGCCTCCGCCAACGCATCCGCCTGCGTCCCCAACGCCCCAGCCAGCGCAGCTAACGCCCCCGCCGCATTCTGAAACGCCGCCTCCGCACTCTCCGCCTGCGCGACCGCGCTAGCAGCTGCCTGCGCCGCCTGACTAGCCGCCTGTCCCGCTGACTGCCCCGCTGGCTGCCCCGCTGGCTGCCCCGCTGGCTGTCCCGCTGGCTGTCCCGCTGGCTGTCCCGCTGGCTGTCCCGCCGGATTCCCCTCAGCAACACTCCCTGAAGGCACCGCTCCATCAGACGGTAGCGCACCATCAGCCGTCTGCCCAGCCGTCTGCCCAGCCGGAGCCCCCTCCGGCGTCCCCGCTGGCGCAGCCCCCTGCGCCTCCCCAGCCGGCGTCCCTTGCGGACTCCCCGCTGGCTTCGCCGCCTCCGCCAGCGAAGCCGCCGCTTTCGCCGCCTCCGCCGCTCCCTGCTGCAATTGCTGGCTCGCCTGCCACGCCGCATCCTGCGCCGCACTCGATTGATCAACCTGCTTCGCCGCCTGCTGCTGGAATCCTTCCGCCGCCTTCCCTAGCGCCTCCGCCATCTGCGCCAGCGCCCCCTCCTTCGTCGCCAGTCCGCTCTGCTCCGCCGCCTCGGCCGCCGCCGCCACCAGATCACTGATGTTCCCCTGCTCCTTCGCCAGTGCCTGCGCCTGCTGCACCAGCGCCTGCACCTGCTGCTGCGCCTGACGCAACGCCTCCTGCTGCGCCTGATTGTTCTGCTGCGACAACTGGTTGTTCAGATTCTGAGCCTGCCCCGCCGCCTGCTGCTGCGCCTGCTGCCAAGCCTGCTGCGCCTGCTGCAACGCCTGATCCATCTGCTGCCGAGCCTGCTCGCTCAGCGGCTGCCCCTCTGGCTTCGCCGCTCCCTCCGCCACCTCCGCATTCATCCCAGCCTCCTTCGCTAACTGCTCCGCAAGATCCCCGAACTGCTCCGCCGCCTGCGCCAGTTCCTGCGACGCCGCCGCCGATTCCTGCACCGCCGCCGCCGCCTCATCCTTGCCCTGCGCCACCGTTTCCGGCGCTGGTGCCGCCGGCGGGGTCTGTCCCGCCTGCGCCGCCGCCTGCGCTGCCTTCGCCGCCGCTTCGGCCGCTGCCTGTGCCACCTCGGCCGCCTTCGCATCCGCCGCCAGATTCTCCGCCAGCTTCGCTAGCGACTCCGCCGTCTCCTTCAATCCCTCCTGCGCCGCCACATTCTCCTGCCCCGCCGCCTTCGCCTCGTCCGTCCCGCTCGGTGGCGGCTGCTGGCCCGGCTGCTGCTGCTGCGATGCCTGCTGCGCCGCTTCCTGTCCCTGCTTCGACGCCTCCTGCGCCAGTTGCGCCGCCTGCCGACTATCCTCCCGCGCCGCCGCCGCATCCTGCGCCGCCTCCGCCGCCATCTGCCGGTCCGCCGCATCCCGTCCTAGCTGCTCCGCATTCGCCTGCTGAAACTGATTGACCTGATCCTGAATCTGCTGCGCCGCCTGCTCAGCCGCCTGCTCAGCCTGCGCCAGTGCCTGCTGCTCTTGCGGCGTATCCGCCTGCGCCGCCTGCTGCGCCAGCGCTTCCTGCGCCTTCACCGCCTCCTGCACCTTCGCCACCAGCTCCTTCGCCTGAGTCGCCGCCTGCGCCGCCTGCTGCGCATTCCCCGCCGGCGGTGCCGCCGGTGGCTGCTGGTTCTGCTGCGACGCCTGCTGCGCCTGCTCCGCCGTCTCCCGCGCATCCTGCATCGCATCCTGTAGATTCTGCACGCCTTGCGCCGCCATCTGATTCTCCGCCGCATCCTGCGCCAGCTCGCCAGCATTCCGCTGCGCAAATTCCTTCGCCTTCGCCTCCAGCTTCTGCCCCGCCTCCGCAAGCTTCTGCTCCGCCTGCGCCAGCTCCTGCTGCTTCTGCGGGGTGTCCGCCGCCGCCGCCTGCGCCCTCAACGCCTCCTGCTCACCAGAAAGCGCCTTCGCCGCCGCCGCAATCTCTAGCGCTTCCGTCGCCGCTCGCTCCGCACTCGCCTGCTTCGCCTCCGCAGCCTCACGCGCCAGCCGCGCCTGCTCGTCCGCCAGCGCCTGCAATTGCGCAATCTGCTGCGCCTGCTGCTGCTCCTGCGCATTCTGCTGATGCTCCTGATCCAATTGCTGAATCGCCTTCTCCAACTGCTGATTCGCCGCCTGCGCCAGATCCGCACGCTCCTTCCGGTCATCCCGCAGCGGAATCTCCTGCGCATTCTCCGCCGCAGGATCCACCAGTTCCTTCGCGATCCGCTCCAGATCCGGAGCCTGCCGCGCATACGCCGTCTCCTTCATCCGCTCCGCCAGCTGATTCAATAGCTCCGACGCCTTCTCCGCATGCGCCTCCGATGACTCGATCTCCTTCAGCACCTGCGGCTGAATCTGCGGGTCGTTCCTCAACTGGTCAGGCTTGTTCGCCATCTCCTGACGCGCCGCAGTCAGTTCCTTCTTCACCTCTTCCATCTCCTTCCGAATCTCCTCCGCCTGCGCCGCCACCGTCTGCTCCATCAGCGACTTCGCATCCCGCCGGATCCGGATCTTCAACTCCCGGCTCCGCCCAGTCTGCGGTCCCTTCCGCTCAACCGGCAACCCGTCCGCCGCAATCAGCGCCACCACCACCTCATTCACCCCCTCAAGATCATGCGCCGCCAGATCCAGCACCGCCGTCCCGCCCCACTCCGCCACCTCCGGCGATACCCGCACAGGCAACGGACTAACCACCACTTTCTTCTCCGGCTTACCCTGCGGCAGCAGCTGCAAAGTCACCGACGCTACCCCGAAATCCTCACGCACCGTGTACTCGAGCGGCAGCTTCTCCGTCGGCCGCAACTCAAACTCGCTCTCCAGCGGCGAATCAATCGTCACCGTCGGCGCACGGTCCATCTCCGCCCGAATCACCGCGTCATCCCTCACGCTCTTGATCCCATGGCCATCCGCAAACTCGAAAAACCAGTTCGTGTCCATCCCGGGCACTAGCTCCACTTCCCAGTACGCCACACTCGTCCCGTCCACCTCCGCCAGCGCCACTTCCCCACTCGCCTTCCCGTCAACCAATGCCGACGCACTCACCACCGGCCGGTTCAGCACCGCCTTCACCTTCACCTTCGTCCCCGCTGGCCCTATCAAATCCGCCCCGGCATTCTCCTTCATCTCCGCCGCCCGACCCGTATACTCAGGATACTCCCACGCGAGGGTGTAACTCTCCACAGACGGCCGCGGCAGCACCGTCAGCTCAAACGGCAAACTCTGCGCACGGCCAGCCGTCGCCACCGCCACAAATCCCGTCTCCACCGCCGGAATCCGCAACGCAAAACCACTCTCATCAGCCTCCACCTTCACCGCCGCATCCGCCAGCATCGTCTCCTCCACCACCCGTCCGTCCGGCAAAGTCATCCGCAACGCCACCCGATCAGGCTTGCCCTTCACCGCCAC
This sequence comes from Verrucomicrobiaceae bacterium, assembly GCA_027483175.1. Taxonomy (GTDB): domain Bacteria; phylum Verrucomicrobiota; class Verrucomicrobiia; order Verrucomicrobiales; family V1-33; genus V1-33. Next base: position 12,121 of record JAIXVE010000112.1, read on the forward strand.
CTCAATCCCCACAGGATCCCCCGTCGCCACCGTCTGCGCCCCACTCACCACCCGAATCTGCCCGGACCACGCATCCCCAATGTCAGCCAATGGCGCAAATACCCGCGCCACTAACCTCGGCACCGTCCGCGGCCAGAACGCAAACAACCCAGCCAGCACCACCAGCCCAGCCAGCGCCGCCATCGCCGGCCCCCTCGCCCGCCGCCCGCTCAACTCTTCCCGCGCACTGATCTTGCCCACATCACCAACCGCATCGCTCACCACCGCATCCAGCAACTCCCGCGACGACCCCTCACCCGACTTCCCGGAAAGCTCCACCGCCGTCGATATCCGCTCCTGCATCTCCGGATGCTGCAACTCAAGCCACCGCGCCACCGACGCCAGCGTCAATCGTCGACTCAACGGCCTCACCAGAAACCGCCAGAACGCCATCAGCGTCACCACTAACGCACACACCGACAGCGCCAGCCGCAGCGCCTTGTGCTGCACCCCGAACGCAAAATCCAACCCCATCACCGCCAGCACCGCAAACAACCCCACCGCCACCGTCGCCAGTGTCCCCTTCAGCAGTTGAATCCAGCGCGCTCGCCAGATCACTGATTTTAGCCTCGACACAATCGGCGCAGGCAGGCGGCGGACGTCAGAATCAGTATGCGGTGTGGCAGCCATGGCAGTCAGTCCCGAAGGACGGTTGAATCATCAGTTATGGGAAGCATCGCCCCCCGGTGAAATGCTAAACCAGAAAAGCTCATCACACCAGCCCTCCCTTCCGCCGCAAAACCCACTCCGCCGTCCCCGCCCCAACCGCCACCAGCAGCAGCAGCCAGTTGTCCCACAAGGTCGTCTCCCGTCGCTTGATCACCACTTTCGTCGGCTCGCCAAACAACCGGATCAGTTCATCAGCCGAACCCGGAGCCACCACCGCCCCGCCACTCAATGACGCCACCTTCGCCGCCAGCTCACGATCCACACTGATCTCACCCAACTCCACAGGATTCCCCTCCGCCGTCACCGTCAGCTTCTGATCCACCCGCTCCACATTCTCCTTCGCCAGCAACTCCGCCACTTTGTCCCCAGCCAGCTCAACCCGGTACACTCCCGGCTCAGACAGCGACTCCACCTCAGTCTCATACATCCCATGCGAATCCGCACGATACGTCAGCGGCTTCACCATGATCCGCTCGTCCCCTTTGTAAATCACCGCCTTAACATCCGCATCCGCCACCGGCCGGAAGGTCTCATCCACCAGCCGAGCCATGATCTTCACTGGCTGCCCCGGCTCCACACTCAGCCGATCCGTCCCCAGTCTCACAAAATTCGTCCCCGCCGCCAGATTCTGACCCGCACCCCATCGCATCAGCTGCCCCCAGAACCGATGGTGATACGTGTCCCCAACCCCATAACGGAACCGCCACGTCTGATCGAAATTCAGCATCACCACTTTCCCTAACCCAGTCTGCGCCGTCACCACCAGCGCCTGCTGCTGCTCGGTCTGCCGCTGCCTGACCAACGCACTCGCCAGATCCCCCGCCGGTACCGCCTCCGCACGCCCCGGCACTTCCACTCCGGACGCATCCAGCACCACAGGCTTCGCCCACGCCAGCACCGACGCTCCGGGCTTCACGGCCCGAATCGGATGCCTCCAGCTCAACGGCGGAATCTCATCCCAGATCCGCGCATTGTCGACGCCACTCAGCGATTGCAGGAATATCGTGCTGCTCCGCCCGTCCGCCGTCAGCGCCAATCGATACGATGGCTCCGGCCCGAGATAAACCGGCGCCGTCCCCGCATCATACTCCACCGGAATCAGCGCCCGCGCCGCCTCGTTCGTAAACGCATGCGGCATGTGCGATGGCCCAGCCACCAGCACCAGCATCGCCCCGCGCCGGTCCACACACTCACGGATGATGTTCCACGTCTCTTCACCTAACGTCCCCGGCGGCAGATCGCCGAGAATGATCACATCAAACTTCCGCCAATCCTCCGGCCGCTCCGGCAGCCGCGTCGCCTCCGAATCCCCGAACTTCCGCGCCGCACTCGCCGGAATCGCCGGCAGCGGCTCCGCTCCCGCTAGGGTGTCCGGATGAATCAGCACATGCTGCAAATGCACACTCTTGTCCCGGCTGTCGAACAGGTTCCGCAGATAACGGAACTCCCACCGCGGCACGTCGTCAATCAGCAGCACGTTCGTCCGGTCATCACTCACCGCCACATCGAAATCCCACTGGTTGTTGTTCGGAAACAACTCGCCTTCCAGCGGCTCGATCACCAGCGAATAACCAAAAATCCCCTTCTCCGGCGGCTGATCCGCCAGCCGCAGCGTCGTCCGGAAATCATCCTCAGGCACCGGCACGGTCTGCTCCGATACCACCTTGCCTTCCTTCATCAGCTTCACCTTCAGCTCTTTCCCACGCAAACCATCCGCCTTCAGATCCGCCCGAATCCTCACCCGGTCACCAAGAAACACACTCTGCGGACTCGTCAGCGCAATCACCGCCGCATCCTTCGTCCCTCGCGAACTCCCCGTCACAATCGCACTCACCGGCGATCCCTGCAGCCCAAGCCCGCGCGCCGCATCGTCCGGCGGCAGCAACCCATTGTGCCGGAAATCCGAAACCACCACCACCGACGCCAGATTCTCCGGCGGCCACGTCTCGCGAATCTTCTCCAGCGCTCCCGTCAGATCGCTCCGCCGCCGCAACGCCGCATCCTCTGTAAACGACTCCGGAGCCATCGACTCCACCTCCGCCGCCTTACTCCCGAACCGCATCAGCTGCAGGGTGTACTTCTCCTTCACCTGATCAAGAAACGACGCCTTCCCATTCCCCGCCCGCGTCAGCGCCAGCCGCGCCATCTCCGCACGCGTCCGACCCGTCGCCGCATCTATCTTCTCCCGCGCCTCAGCAGGCAACCCCTGGTAAAATGTCTCGTCCACCGCCAGCGCCAGCGGCGACGCCCCAGCCAACCCCTCCTCCATCGCCGTCGCCGCATCGCTGAACCCGCGACGCAACTGCCGCGAATTCCGCCCATTCAATCCCGCACGCACCTGGTTCAATCCCTCTAGCGTGTCGTTACCCAACCGCCGCCGCAGCATGTCCTGCACCCGCCTCAGATCTTCACTCAAACCGCCGCCCGCTCCATCAATCGCCCCGCGCGCCGTCGCCGCCCACTTCCGCGCCTCCTCCTCAAGCTGCCTCAATCCCTCCGCCTCCTTCTCCAATCGCTCCTTCTCCTCTTCACGCCCTGACAACTCAATCACCCGCAGTGCCTCCGCCGCCGCATCCAATCGCCGCTGCACTCCCCGTCCCTCCGCCAGCACTCCCGCCAGCACCGGCCGACCCTTCATCACATCCATCCCCTCAAACGCCGCCAGCGCCAGCTTCTCATCCACCGGCATCCCCCGATCCGCGATCTGCATCGACGCCGAATCATCCACCAGCACCACCACATTCCGGTCCTCCCGCCGCTCCTCATCCCGCGCAAACACCGGCTGCACCAGAATCGTCAGCACCGCCGCCGTCATCAGCAGCCGCAACCCCAGCAGCCAACGCCCCACCCCCGGCCGCACAATCCGCTTCTCCAATTGATACAGCCCGATGATGATCTCAATCGCCGCCGCCCCCACTAGCGCATTCACCCACAGCGGCCACGACGACTCCAGCACCAGATGCCGCGCAATCGCCTGCCACACCGACCAGATCGCCGCCGTCCCCGCCACCGTCCTCACCAATCCGCCAGCCGCACGCACCCATCCTCCCCCCGGCAGCCGCCGCGAGGCCCAGTGAAGAATCACCCACAAGGTCAGCAACCCGGCCGCCAGCAGCCATAAGGTCGCCGCCGGGATCCCCGTGTCCAGTAAGTCAGTGCGCAGTGGTTTAGTCGGCATTCAGTACTTCAGTGAAAATCATCGCCCGCTCACGAAACCCCACCCCCCTGCCGGACCCGGTCCAGCGCCGCCCGAAACTGCCGTGAGGGCTCGAACTTGTTCTCGAAATCAACCGCCAGATCCTCCCCGCTCCGCCGCCCGACCGCAATCCACCGCGTCAGCGCCGTCTCGCACAGCAGCAGAAACAACGCACCCACCGCCAGATACTTCCACAGCTCCTCACCAAACTCCCGGCCCGAAAGCACGTTGATGATATCCTTCACCCCCGGCGGCTCCAGCAGCTCGATCCGGTTCCTCACAAAATCCAGATCCTTCGGCCCCAGCACACTCAACCGGCTCTCCGCAGCATCATCCGCCACACTGAACGGAATCGTCCCGTCCTTCCCCAGAAGCGCACCGTATTCCTTCGCGCTCTCCTTCGGCACTTCAATCCGGTAAAGCCCCGGCACAATGTCCTCCCCTAACCGCGCCACCAGCCCACCCCTCGTGAACACCAGATCCGCCCGCCTCGCCCGCTCATCCGGCCCGGCCACCGCCAGCGACCCCACCACCGTCTCCGGCACCGTCCCCCCCGGAGGAAACGGCGTCAGGCAATCCGACGAAATAATCTCCCGCTGCTGGCTCTGACTCCTCCAGTACACCTGCATCGCCGCCCCGCCACTCCCATCCACCAGATCAATCTGTATCGGATAGTACCTTCCAGCCTGCAGCGTCATCCGCCCCTCCCCGCCACGCTCGATCACCTTCTTCCCACCAATCGTCACCGCAAGGCTGTCATCCCCCCAACCATCAAACACATATTCCTCCGAATACCGCGGCACAATCGCGCCAGTCCACCGCGCCGTGAAATCCGCCGGCACACCCGCCCCCGGACTGCCCCCGCCCCACTGAAAATCCGGCTTCGCATCAATCCTCACCAGCGCCGGCTGCCCAGTCGCCACTCCCTTGAAATACTCTCCCTTCAACCCGCCTTCACTCGCCCCCCTCGACAACGGCAGATTCAACTGCGCCGCCGGCTCGCGGTTCAACGGCTGACCCTCAGGATTTGCTAGGTAATACACCAGCTGGTGCACCAGCGCCACAAACGCCTGCCGCGACGGCAGATTCCCAGCCGCCGTATCAAAATTGCACGACGCCATCAGCACACTCCCGAACCCGGACTTCACCGACGCAATGAACGCATCCCCGTTCGCCGTCCGCCCGCCCGTCGAGGCCCCGCTCGTCGCATCCGCTTCCATCTTCCAGTACCGCTGCAGCAAAGTAGTCCCAAGGTCGCTCTGCTTCGTGTCCGCCACCAATCGCAGCGCCGGATGCGTGAACGTGCTCATCGCCAGACTCACCCCATCCTTCGGCAGCGCCTCGCTGATCAGCCGCGCCGGCAGAAACCGCCCGCCATCCGCCGTCCGCCACTGATTGTAAAACGCCGCGTCCGCTCCCGTCCCCGGCAGCACCATCAATCCACCCCCACCCTGCACCCACCCAGTCAATCGCCGCGCCGCCGACTCCGGCAGTTTCTCCACCCCAGCCAGAATAATCACCCGCCACGCCGCAAACGACCCTAACCCCACCGCCCGACTCAATGGCATCACCTCCGGTGCCATCGCCACCGCATCCTTGCCCCCTTCCTTCGGCGCCGTCAGCACCGACGGCGCCAGCGCCAGCGCCGTAAACGCACCCGCACGATCCAGAAACCGCTCCGCTGGATTCCCGTCAATGATCAGCACCGGCAACCGCTCGATCACATTGCAGACACTCACCGTCTCATCATCCAGCGCCAGCTCGTCCCGGCCCTGCACCACCGCCTTCACCGGAAAACTCCCCGACTCCTTGAACTGATGCAGAAACCGAACCGTCTCCTTCGCCCCAGGCTGCAGTTGCCCGGTCCCCGGATCCTTCAGCACCGTCTCCCCAATGTGCAGCTCAACCCCTCCAGGCGTCACCGCCTCCGTCCCCGTGTTCTCCACCGTCACATCAATCGAAACCGGCCGGTCCGTCCCAATCACCTCCCGACTGTACGCAATCCCCGCCGCCGTCACATTCCGGAACGACGTCGGCAGCGCATACTTCCTCAGCATCACCTTCGGCTTCGACGGCAAAGTCTCCATCCCAGCCAGCAGCGCCTCCCACCGCGCCCGGTTGTCCAGCTCCCATCCCATGTTCTGACCATCCGTCAGCACAATGATCTCTTTGTTAGGGTTCGACCCGCGCGATACCGCCACCGCCGCCGCCGCCAGCGCATCAAACGCCGCCATCCGCCCGCGCACCGGCTTCATCCCATTCAGCGCTTCCATCAGCGCCGTCTTGTTCACCACCGGCTCCGCCACCCGTGCCATCGGCACCGGCCCGCCCAGAATCAGGCTGAACGCATTCCCCCCACCAGCCTTCTCAATGATCTCCCGCGCCTCCAGCAGCGCCAGATCGAAATTCGTCCCCGCTCCCCCAGCCCGCAACTGCATCGACGTCGACCCGTCAATCACAATCGCCACGTCCTTCCTCCCCGTCGTCCCGAAACGCTTCAGATTCCACTGCTTCTCATACATCACCGCCAGCACCGTCAGCCCCAGCAGCGCAAGGCCCCCTAACAGCAGAATCCAGAACCACTTCCGCCGCCCCCGCAGCACAATCGCCGTCGTGATCGCCACCAGCGACAGCAGAAAACCCGGCAGCACCACCCCCCACGGAATCGCCGACCCCGGCGGCACAAACGGCCGAGCCACCGCCAGCGCCAGCAAACCCATCAGCAGACACCGCGCCCCCATCAGCAGCGCCTCCTCCAACTCAATCCGACTCTTCCGCGACTCCACAGAATCAATCAGAAACTGCATCGCCCCCCAGTCCATCACCTTCGCCGCCTTCCGCGACAGCAGATGAATCACAATCGGTATGAGCACCGCCCCAAGCCCGGCCAGTAACGCTGTATTGATGAAAGACACGCAGGATCGTCAGGAAAATGGTTTCAGCGCCGCGACGCTCGACGCGCCAGAAAATCCGCCATTGCCCGGGTGTACGGCGTCCTCGTCGACAACGGCACGTAATCCGCATTCAATCGCCCGCACGCACTCTCCAGCTTCGCCACGTGCTCCCTCACCCGCTCCAGATACGCCGCCCGAATCGTCCGCGGATCCACCTTCACCTTCCCCACCACACCCTCCAGATCCTTGAACTCCTGACTCGGCCCGAACGGAAACGTCAGCTCCTCCTCCGCCATCACATGAAACAGCACCACTTCATGATTCTGATAGCGAAAATGATGCAGCGCCTCCACCAGCTGCGGCGCAGGCTCGAAACAATCCGTCAGGATCAGCACCAGCCCGCGCGACGGAATCCGCTCCGCCACCTCATGCAGGGTCGCCGCCAGCCTCGTGTCATTCCCGGTCTCCGTCCGATCCAGCTCTCCTAACACCTGCCTCACCTGACTCGGACGGCTCGCCGCCTTGATGTACGACCGGATCCGGTCGTCAAACGTCACCAGTCCCACCGCATCCTGCTGCTTGATCATCAGATAGGACAACCCCGCCGCCAGATACCTCGCATACTCGAACTTCGACACCTGCTTCCCGGCCACCGGCGCAGACATCTCCCCGCGGTACTTCATCGACCCGGAACAATCCAGCACCACCGTCGCCCGCAGGTTCGTCTCCTCAATGTACTGCTTGATGTAATACCGGTCGCTCTTCGCAAACACCCGCCAGTCCAGATCCCGGATGTCATCCCCCGGCGCATACTGCCGGTGCTCCGCAAACACCACACTGAATCCCTTGTTCGGACTCGTGTGCCGTCCCGACATCGCCCCCTGCTTCTTGGCACGCGCCATGAACTCAAGCCGCGCAAAGGTCGCCGCCGCTTCGTCAGGAAGCAGCCGCATGTAGGAACTCTCAGGTAACGATGCCATGAAATTTCAGTGGTTCTCTCACCAGCACTTCCCGCTCCACCCCCTCTGCCGCCCACGCGTCAGTCGAGTGGCTTGCTGTAGCGTTTCCATGCTCTGGGTTTGCGGCGGCGCTTCGGGAACAACAGTCGGAACAGCCACGCAAACGGTGCCGTCAACACGTAGCCGAGCGAGCCCAAAAAGGTCTGTGTTGGTTGACGCCTCACACTTCAAGTTCTGCCTTGGGTTTGAAATGCTCCAGCAGCATCCGCACAATCTGATCACTCTTCACCCCGGCCGCCTCCGCATTGAATGTCGTCAGAATCCGGTGCCTCAACACCGGCAGCGCACAGTGCTGCACATCAGCAGTCGTCGCATGAAACCGCCCCTGCAGAATCGCCCGCGCCTTCGCCGCCGTAATCAGATAAATCCCCGCACGCGGCCCAGCTCCCCATCCCACCATCTCCTTCACAAAATCCGGCGCATCCGCCTCCTTCGGCCGCGTCGCCCGCACCAGCGTCGCCGCATACTCCACCACGTGATCCGCCACCGGCACCCGCTTCACCACGTCCTGCAGCTCCATCACCGTCTTCCCATCCAGCAGCTTCTCCACAGACACTTTCTTCGTCCCCGTCACCTGACGAATAATCGCCTGCTCCTCCGCAGCCGTCGGATACCCCACATGAATGTTGAACATGAACCGGTCCAACTGCGCCTCAGGCAGCGGAAACGTTCCCTCCTGCTCAATCGGATTCTGCGTCGCCAGCACAAAAAACGGCTCCGGCAGCTGATAACTCGTCTCACCCACCGTCACCTGCCGCTCCTGCATCGCCTCCAGCAACGCCGCCTGCGTCTTCGGCGGGGTCCGATTGATTTCATCCGCCAGCACCATGTTCGCAAAAATCGGCCCGTGCACAAACCGGAAGTTCCGCTTCCCACTCGCCTGGTCAATCTCCAGAATGTCCGTCCCCGTAATGTCCGCAGGCATCAGATCAGGCGTGAACTGAATCCGCTTGAAACTCAAATCCAGTACTTTGCTCAAGGTCGATACCAGCAGGGTCTTCGCCAGCCCAGGCACACCCTCCAGCAGCGCGTGCCCTTTGCAGAACACCGCAATCAGCATCTGCTCCACCACATCCGTCTGCCCCACAATCACCTGCCCAACCTGCTCCTTCATCTGCCGATAAACCGTGTTGAGCTGGTTCACAGTCTCCCGGTCGTCTTTCAGACTCGTTGTCTCAGGGGGCACAAGGCGTTCACTCATGCAGAGACAGGCATCAGTTCCGGCCCGCAGTCAACTCCGCGCGCGAGTTTCTCGCTCCTCACACCCGTAAACTCGGCAATCGCCGACCCGCGGGTCAGGCATTCCCCGACCACTTTCACGCTATTCCAACCCAAGCCACCTCACCACCGGCGACTGCGTCGTCAGCAGCCACAGCGACAACCCCGCCGTCACCCCCGTCCACAGCAGCAACCACGGGTTCTTCAACAGCTGCTCAGGCTCCAATCGCGCCCCAGTCTCGCTCATCGCATGCCGGAAATACGCAATGATCGCAAACAGAATCACCGGAAACACCAGCACCTGACCCCGAAACGGAGCCAGTGACGCCATCGCCAGCCCAGCCCCGAAACAAAACAGGTTCGCATACGTGATCATCGCAATGATCAGGCTGTTCTCCGTATACACACTGAACGACTTCCGGTACCGCCCGCTCACCTCCGGATCATTGATGAACCGGAACTCCGCATACCGCTTCCCCGTCATCAGCAGCGCCCCGAACGCCCACCACGCCAGCACAATCGTCCACGGCGGCCACCGCCACTCACCCAGCGACAACGCAAACCACCCCAGCCACAGCCGGATCGGATTGTTGAAGCTCTCCGCAATCACATCCATGAACGCCCGGTCCTTCAACCGCACCGGCGGAATGTTATACACCAGCCCGCTCGCCAGCAGCATCCCCAGCGCTAGCACATACCCATTGCTGAACAGTCGCGCCGCCATCCAGAACCCAGCCACAATCAGAACGCCCATAAACACCCACAGATACTTCACCTCCACCCGCCCCGCAGGAATCCCCCGATGCCGCTTCGTCGGATGCAATCGGTCAAACGGCGCATCCAGAATCTCATTCAAGATGTAGTTCGCCGACGCAATCAGACACGCCGGCACCAGCGACACCAGCGCCGGCAGCACCGCATCCCCATGATCCCAGCAATCCGGATGCAGCGCCACCACCACCACATGCCCGAAGACAATGAAGATGTTCTTCAGCCAGTGATCAGGACGCGCGATTTTCAGATATTCCAGCATGGGCAAGGCCACAGACTCTCAACCCGCCGCCACCTCGTTGTCATGCGGAAAAAACCACCCCGCAATTTCGCCGTTCGACAGCAGCAGAATTCCGTTCAAGGTTCCCCGCCGTTCCCCGCCCAACCCCATGCCGCTCGAGGACCTCCGTCAGAAAATCGATGCCGTCGACCGCGACCTGCTCCGCCTCCTCAACGAACGCGCGGACCTC
>JAIXVE010000027.1 GCA_027483175.1 Verrucomicrobiaceae bacterium
GAGGGGGACGTTCTGGAGTGGGATGATGCTCTACAGGCCGGTTGGAATTGAAGAACTCGCGCTGGTGTTCGACAGCGGGATGCGGGCATTTCCGCCGCGTCTTCCGGAGCAGCCGATCTACTACCCAGTCACGAACTTTGGCTACGCGAGTCAGATTGCTCACGATTGGAACACGACTTCGGGACCAAGGGCTGGCTACGTGACGACCTTTGCGGTGGAGGATGATTACGTTGCCCGATTTGAACGGAGGATTGTTGGAGGTCGGGAGCATGAGGAGCTTTGGGTGCCCGCGGAGGAGCTGGACGAATTCAACAGCCGCATCGAAGGGCTGATCGAGGTTGATGCGGCCTATTTCGGCGAGGGATTCACCGGTCTGGTCCCTAGTGTAGCCCGCCTTACAGATGGTATCTTCTGATTTTGTGGGAAGGAATGAGGATTAAGCCGCACTGCGGAGGGGGTAGGGGACGGGTCTGTTTCCCGATTCCTGTGTTGCTCGTCGGTTGCGAATGACGATTCGCGCCCTCCTCGCGCCTGGGACTCGGAAAAAATCCCTCGTCCATAAGACACCATCTGTAAGACGGACTACACTAGGGAGTTCGGGCTGCGCGGGAAGGATGCGGTCGAACAGTTTGTCTGTCTCCGTGGAACTGCCGATTACAGCGGGATGGATTTCTCCGGCGAAACCTACGTGCAGCGCCGGATCGTTTACTGCCACTACCCTTTCTGGCGTGAGCATGATTTCACCGGACTGGGCGTGACCGTCGAGCAGCGCGACGATCTGATCGCCCGAATTGAGAGGCGATGGGAGATTTCCGGCATTCCGTTTCCGCTGCCACGCCTCTGCCAGGATGCGGGACGTGGCAGCGCCTCCAACCGCTGACATGTTCCGGGTCCGACGGTCGGTCCGATCTTGGGCCGGTCAGATGTCGCTGGGTTTGAGTTTGTGGCGTGAGGCGGGATGATGCTAAGGAATTTGTGGTCTCAGGAAGCGGGGCGCGACAGGTGGCGAGGGTGCAGGTGGTTCCAGGCGATGGTCGTGGGACGGGGAAGCGGGGGCGGAGAGGGTCTGAGGCGATGGGGTTGGGTGGGTGATCAAGGGAGCGGACACGGGAGTTCCGGGGATGGCCGATTGGGCTGCGTGGCTGGAAGAATTGTTGGAATCTGTTGCAAATCCGGTTGGTTCGGATATTGTTGGGAAAATCCGATCATATCCGTTGAACATCAGGGAATTGAGAGTCGTGAAGACACGATCCGGTGCCCTGGTTACAGGTGGATATTTCACCAGATCTGGTGAAATACTAAACTGTTAAGCAGACTCAGAAAAAATGGCCGTTTATATCATCATTCTAGCGATTGCGCTGCCGATTGGCTGGCTAATCGCCGAAATCAAAGGACGCGTCGTAGCGCGCCGTATCTTCGGTGCACTTACGATTGTCTCCGCCTGCCTTATCGGCTGGGGCGTCGGGATGCTTCAGCGGCTGAATTACAATGCGTGGTATGGACACGCTTCAAAAAAGCTCCTGGAGGGAGTCGCCGCTTCTTTGCCCACTGAGTTACCAGAACGAAAAATCCTGGAGGAGAGCGCACAGAAGTTTCGTCCGACCTACGAGAATCGAGCTCGTTATGATGTGCTAGTTGATTCTATACTCGAATCACTCCCCAATAAAGAACAGAATAAACAATGAGCTTAACAACGCGATGGAGCCAAGACGGGTAGTTGTCACAGATCATGCTTACACATGCTCTGCGCCAACTACCCGCCTGGCTCATCTTTGGCGTTCGCCCAACCAACAAGCCTACCAGTGAACTTGCATGAAGCAGAGCAGTTTAGCGAGACTTGCGAGACCGCTTACCGCCTACTCGCAGACAGTCGATTGATTGAGGGGGCATCGTCGTTGAGGGCATGGCATGAGCACCTTCGAGTTTGGCATTACCCGGCGTTCCGTACTCACACTTCATGGTCCGTTTTCACCCGACGACGACCGACAGATCGAGAGCCTGCCTATTTGCTACGAGTTGCGAGTTGGGACATGCCCGACGATGCGAGGCGATTCCACGACCCCTTATATGGCCTTTCCGAGAGGCTTCGTCCGTTGCCGAGTGTCACTGCCCAGGACTACCAGCTTAGCACGACAGCCTTTGAGGAGCGCTTTGCTGCATTGAGGCAGGTTTCCATGTCCCCTTTCGCTCAGCACCCCATTGGCATCGATGGAGAGGTTTACGGCGTTCAGACTCAGAGATTGCGATTTGACTGGTGGTGTGAAGCACCATCAGGCTGGACAGAACTTGAGCGCCAGATTATGGAGTTGATAGACTACTTCAGCACTGCAACATCCGGGGACTCAAGTCAGACACCAGCATGAGCACACATCACGAACCACGAGGGCGAAGAAAACGGATGCAGGCAACGGCTCGAAGGCTATCTGTCGTGTCAGCAACGTCTTGCGCTCGCCGTCGCTTGGTTCGAAGCGTTCGCCCCAACTCCGAGAGCATATGATTGATACAACGAAGCCAGCGCAAGAGTTGATGATCTCGCTCAACATTCTTTTTCCCGATGCTCTATCAGCTGGAAATGCCCCAGAATATACCGGGGAGGTTACAGAACGACTGCGGCAGGTAATCTCTGCTGAACTTTGTCGCCTTGGCATTAACCATGAACATGAGGCTGCACATTTTCTGTATTTAGGCACAGAACTCATCCCTGACTCGTTCCGCTGCTCGGAGTGCAGTATTTGGGTCATCCTTCATAAGGGAGCCTGGCGTCGAACATCGGCGATAACCTCTGGCGAGCGGATACCAGATGGACGGGTTGTGTGTGAAAACTGTATAGATCACTTGGTTTGAACAGAACCCATTCCACAGCTTTACCAAAAGCGAAACAAAACGGTTGCAGGCAACGGCTCGTATCGCATCTGTCGTGTCATCGACGGTTGCCAGCGCCCCCCGGCGCTGCCCTTTGGGTTGCCTTCGGCAAGCGATGTCGCTCCGCTCCATTCCCGCTCGCCGTCGCCTGATCCGGGACGTTCGGCAAGAAATTAAAATGCCATGACTCGACGAAAGCCAATTTTCACAGTTCTGTCGTTACTCATAGCGCTGGCGTGTGCGCTAGGGTCACGGCCATTCGTGATTCATTCATTTGATCAACAGTTAGGAGCTGCACAGATGGATTCAGCTGATGCCATTGAGGATTCCGGAATGATGGCAGGCTTTGCGTTGATCGCTGGACAAGTCATGATAGGAGGCATCGGTGCAGTAATAGGCGTCGTGCTTGCCGGGATAGGATTTGGGCGCAGCGAGCGATGGCAGGCGTTTCGCTGGGGTTCGATTGTTTTGAATCTCATCATCGCGGTTTCTGTTGGAGCCACGTTTATCCCACGACGGTGGTCACAGCACCGCAAGACCGAGAACAACCAGCCGAACAAGACGTCACTCCTAACGCCTGACCCGCCTCCAGTTCCGGGCGCCATGTCCGCTACAACCTCAGCTCCGTGTTCCACCCTCGCCCCCGGGCAGGCGTGAGAGGACTCGACGTTCTCCAAACTAACAGAGCCGCCTGCCATGCCTCATGATTCGTTGAACTGCCCTACATGCAAAGGTGGACGTCGAGATTCGATGAGTGATGGTGAGTTCGCTGACTTTTTGAGTGCTTGTCGTGGTGAGTTGCAGGTGAAGCAGACAGGAATCGCAGAGTGTCTCGAGCGGAGACCTGATGGGGTTGGGTGGGTGATCAAGGGAGTGGGCACGGGAGTTCCGGGGATGGCCGATTGGGCTGCGTGGATGGAGGAAGTGTTGGAATCTGTTGCAATGCGAGCTGGGTCGGATATTGTTGGGAACATCCGATCATATCCGTTGAACATCAGGGAATTGAGAGTCGTGAAGACACGATCCGGTGCCCTGGTTACAGGTGGATGTTTCATCGGATCTGGTGGAATGATAAACTGTTCGCTGAAGAAATGAATCCACGACCGACGCTCGCATCTTCCGACCGTGAGATCATAGATTTCGTCTCATCGTGGATCGACCACCTCATCAGAGATGGCTATGAGGCAGCGATTGCGCTATTGGATGACCCCATCGAAGACAATCGACGGAAATGGACGAAGGAGGAGTGGGAGCGTGAGCTTGAATCCTACGGCGAGGCAGCATCAATCTCGTCGCCTCTCGAAATTCCCGGTTTGCGGACCGATGTCTACCGTTACAATGACGGAAGTGGATTTGCCGTCGATTATGACCTGCCAGTAAATGGCACGAGGAGTGACCATACGCTACAGTTCGACTTCAGGTCCGTCGGTAGCGGGATGCATGTCGCCTTGGATGATCTCCACGTCCTATGAAACCAACGGCGAACATTCAAGGGTGCATGGCTGCGAGGAACGAGCCAGCCAATGCCCCTGTGGTTGAACAAGCCCGGCGATAGCAGCCGGGACGATCTATGCGCTTTGTGTTTGGCGCGTGTGCCCTGATTGCCCGTTGAGCGGTGATTTCAGGCGTTTCGCGGGCTCCTGATGGGCGCGCGGCGGGGCTGCGATGGTCGCTGCGCAGCTGTTCCGCTGACGATGGGAACACATTTTGCTCATTTGGGTGCGGCGCGGGCGTGGACTCTCAGCGGCGCGGTTGCCGTTGGTTTCAAGGAGTGATCGTTTCATGATAGGGATGCTCCCTTGATTCGATTGCCACTGTCGCCTCCCTCACTCCGATGTGGCCGCCTTTCGACTGGCTGTCGCGCGGCATCCGGGGCCGCGCGGGTCGATTGATGGGGCGGCGCGCGGCCGTTCATCGACTGGCACAGGGCTCTGCGTTTTCAGCGTGGCTGAATTCGGCCGATGATCACCATGGGCTGCTGGTAGCGCGGGCAGAGGTGTTCCCGCTTCACGGTGCCTGGTCCACCGTTTGTGGCGGGAGCGGGTTCACTGGGTGCGGGGTTTGCAGGGCTCCGGTCACTCCATTGCTGCACGCGCAGCCGCGTCTTCTTCGCGGCGGGGTGGTGGTGGCCATAGTAGCGCACAGCACGGAGCTTCGCGGGCTGAACGTGGCGGAGGTATCTTCTGACGAACTCGACTCCATTGAGCGTCAGGATGCGGTCCACCGGTCTGGCCCGATCAGTGCGGTCGAGATAACGGAAGGTGACGTGGCTTTCTGTGACGGACAGAATGCGGCTGTCGCCGATGACGCTGCGGTGGATGCAGCGTCCGAGGTATTTGACGGCGTTCGCACCAGAGCCGAAGGCCTGCACGTTGATGCCCCATTTTTTGCGCCAGTCGGACGGATCACAGGTCAGGTCGAGGGCCTTCTTCAGGGGATCGGGCCTCTGGAGTGTGCTGACCTCTTGAGTGTGCTCCGGGAGGATCGCGGTTGGAGCGAGCAAGCTATTGAAATTCGTTCTCGTTCTGCCATGGTGCAGTGTCGAAGTTCGGCGGAGACGTGGAAATGTTCCGACATGGTGTCGGTTTTCGTGTCTGTGCTGAGCGAGACTGTTTGTTATGAAAAAGCATCTCATCGCATTGATCGTCTCCACCTCGGCGGTTGTCCACGCGGAGGAAGCCTCCCTCGAGAGTCGATTGCTGGGTTACTGGCGCCCCGATGGCGAGAAAACGCTCGCGTACGCCAAGAGGGCGAACCTGAAGTTAAGTCCCGTGGAGTTGATGGTCATGAAGCAATTCGTATTCGAGTTCGACAAGGACAAGATGACCCTGCACATTCTGTCGGGGATCCCGAACAAGGATGGACCCGGGCCTGTTCCTTACAAGGTCAAGGCCGTAGACAGAGCGGCTAACACAATGACGCTGGGCGTGAATGTGAATGAGATGAAGGTCAGGTTCGAGAAAGGACAGATAGCTCTGCTAGGTGATCCGAAGAAGGGCTGGACTATCCTAAACTCCTTGAGCAAGGAGGAGTTTTTAAAGCTCAAATCAAGCAAGGCGGAAATCAAGCCGAAGGGTGTTGGCGAAGCACCGGGAGCGGGGGCGGTTGAGGATGTGTCGGCCAAGCCGATCCCTGAGAAGCCTGCTGAGGGCAAGGTCGACGGCAAGGACTTTAAAGTTGAGAAGGCGATCCTCGAGAACGGCATTCTGAAACTGCGGCAGGGTGCAGGTTTCTTCGCCGACCTTGAGTTCACGATTTTTCTTTTTGGCCAGAACGATAAGCTGGATGGCAAGAAGATCACTGTTAAGCCGAACGAGGGAGGCAATACTGCGCACATTCACAGGAGTCGCCTGATAGAGAAAGATGGCCTACCGAAGAACGAAGTGTTCACGGAGAAGTTTGCGATGAAGCTGGAGTTCGGGACAGCAAAGGATGGCAAGATGCCCGGGAAGATTCATCTTCTACTGCCTGACAAGCTAGGGAGTTTCGTTGCCGGCACGTTCGAGGCGGAGATCAAATAGGAGCGCCTGACCTCACTCCGGATCTCCAACTGGGAGGCTCGGAGGTTTGTGACGCTTGAATTTATAGTGGAAGTCTGCCGCCCCTGGCGGGGCGGAGGTGTATTATAATGTTAGACCGGTGGCTGACGCCACCGGCTAAGTTCTGTTAAGCCTTCGGCTTCGGGATTGTGAGCTTCGGACGGATCCGGCGTGCTGGGGCGAGGTCGCGTGGGGGGAGTTGGGTTGGGTGTTGGGACCACGGATGTCACGAATGGACACGAATGGCTTGGTGTGTTGAGGCGAAGGTGGGGAGGTTGTTGGAAGGGGGCGACGCGGTACGGGGTTGGGGCGATTATTGGTGGGAACCGGGGGTACCGCGAGTGGCTCGCGGCATGCCCTGGCTAGTCACCGGTGGTCCCTACGGGACGGGGGCGAGGGGCGGTAGGCCGCTTCCAGTTTGAGCACGAGGGCATTGAGGTCTGGGCGATGCCGCGGGCTGGTATAGGTTGTCGCTTTGGGACGAGTGGATGATGGAGGGAGGGGAAGGGGAGGTTGTTGGGAGGGGGGCGGGTACGGAGGGTCGAGGTTTCGGGGGCGGGTAGGCGTGCTCCGCACGCAGGGAGAGCTGTAATGCTGACAGCAGTCCAGAGCCTGCGGCTGCGTGTTCGGAGGGGGCGGGTTGGGGGTGGGGGTGTGAAAAAAAGGCGAGAGCGGCAATTGGCAGCGTGGGAAAGGTGAATATGGGTGGGGTTGCTGACCCCCCCTTGCCATGAACGATGTAACTGCTGCTGAGGAGATTCTTTCGACGATGCTCCACCACCTTGGGTATGACTGTGATGTGTGGGAGGTGGAGTCGTCGGATGGTGGGCCGCCTGGATTGGAGGTGACGCTGGGGGATGACAAGGAGGCGGATGCGTTGCTGGGGCGTGATGGGGATCGGCTGGAGGATCTGCAGTTTCTGGTGAACAAGCTGCTGCGGCAGCGTCATCCTGGGTCGGCGCGGGTGCGGCTGGATGTGAACGGGTACCGGGCGCGGAAGGACGATGTGTTTCTGGATGAGGTGCGGCGGCAGGCGGATCTGGTGCGTGAGGGGGGTCGGGCGGTGAAGCTGGAGCCGATGAACAGTTACCAGCGCCGATTGGTGCACCATTTGTTCCGGGACGATCCGGAGGTGGAGACGTGGGCGCCGGAGGACGAGAGCCGGATGAAGCGGATCACGCTGCTGCCGCGAGGCGGGGTGTGAGCGGTTGGGTCAGCTGGCGGCGCGGAGCTGCTGCATGAGGTCGAGGACGTCGGCGCGGAGCGAGAAGAGTTCGCGTCGGGCGACGCGGATCCATGCGCGGGCGGGGCGCTTGAGTGGGCGGGTGTCGATGGAGGCGAGGGCGTGGAGGGCCTCGTTGAGTGGGACGAGGGCGCGTTTGAGCATGGCGATGACGAAGCCCGGGTCGAGGTCGAAGCCTTCGATGAGCGGGTCGAGGGCGGCGGCGAGTTTACCGCCGAGGGCGATGACGCTGACGATGACGCTGACGACTGGGCTTTCGCGATTGCAGTCGCGGGCGAGGAGGCCTGCGGCTTCGGCGTCGCGCTGGAGGCCGAGGGCGAAGGTGACGGCGCGGCGGCTGAGGGGGTGCTGAGCGGCGATGTCGTCGATGTCGTCCGGGGAGAGCTGGGAGGTGGAGGGGTCGATGAAATCGATTTCGTCGGAGACGCTAGCGAGGTGGCGGCTCATTTCCTCGATGTCTTCCGGTTCCCAGCCCATGGCTTCGGCGATGAGGCGTTCGCGCTGGGGGTGATTGTGGTAGCGGTCGCAGGCTTCGGCGTAGGCTTCGGCGCGGCGGTCGACTTCGCGGAGTTCCTGTTCCCATTCGAATTCGTTGAGTGGGGAATCGAAGGCTTCCTTGGAGGAGGAGGCGAAGTGGGGTGAGGAGGAGCGTGAGTCGGAGGTATTGGCGAAGGAGTCTTCGTCTTCGTCGTCGGCGAGGTCCTCGTCTTCGTCCTCGTCATCATCGGAGGGGTCCATGCCTGTGATGGAGTCGATGTAGTCGTGGAAGGCGTGCTGGTTGGCGAGTTCCTGAGCGGTGCCGTCGTGGCGGTCCATTTTCCAGAAGGCTTCGCTGAGAGAGACGGTGAAGTCCGGGGCCTCGATGACGACGCGGCCGTTGGTGTCGCTGAACCACTCTAGGTAGAGGATGTTGGAGAGGCGAGCGGGGATGGATTGGCCTTTGGCGAGGAGGTCGAGGAGATCGGAATCGCTGACGGTGGGGATGCGTGCTTTGCGGGAAGCGGTCATGTCGCCGACGGGGCCCTGCTGGATCGGGGCGAGGAGTTCGAGGTGGGGGAGCGGTTCCGGGTTGGGGTTTTCGAAGGTGAGGACGCATCCGGCGAGATCGCGGAGGCAATCGCCGAAGAGTTTGACGATGAGAGGGGCCTTGAGGCCGAGGAGCCAGAGGCGACCGGTGACTTGGCCGCGGATTTCGTTAGAGAATTCGCCGCGGATCACCGCTTTTTCCAGACGGATGGCCATGAGGTTTGGACTGGGAGACGGGTTGAGGGTGTCAGCCTGGGGCGATGCTGTCAACGGCCGTGATGGCAGAAAAGGATTGCGATGGGGAGGGGAACGGTTTCCATGTGGAGGAGACATGAAGCGGCTGCCGATATCGATCTCTGTGATTACCCGGAATGAGGAGAAGAACCTTGAGCGTTGTCTGGCGAGTGTGGCTGGGTTGGGGTCGGAGATCGTGGTGATGGATTCGGGGTCGACGGATGGGACTCGGGCGGTGGCGGAGCGGCATGGGGCGGTGTGGTGGGAGCAGGAGTGGCTGGGGTATCGGGATCAGAAGAATGCGGTGCTGGAGAAGTGTGTGGAGCCGTGGGTGCTGGCGCTGGATGCGGATGAGGAAGTGTCTGCGGAGATGCGCGGGGAGATTGAGGCTTTTTTTGGTGGTGGCGGGTCGGAGCGGTGGAGTGGGGCGAGTTTTCCGCGGAAGGTGTGGTTTCTGGGGCGGTGGATCACGCATGGCGACTGGTATCCTGACAGAAAGCTGCGGCTGGTGAGGCGTGAGGGGGCGCGGTGGGGAGGGAGTCCTGAGCATGACTACCTTGAGGTGGCGGGGCCGGTGCTGGCGTGCCGTGGTGACCTGCATCATTATTCGTTTCCGGACATGGAGAGGTATGTGATGAAGATCAATGTGTTTGCGGGGGAGTATCTGAAGCGGCAGCTGGCGGAGGGGAAGCGGTGGCGTTTGCTGCCGACGGTGACGCGGCCGTTGTGGCGGTTTTTCCGTGCGTATGTGCTGCGGCGGGGGTTTCTGGATGGGTTTCCGGGGCTGTGGATTGCGTGGAGCACGGCGTATCAGACCTTTGTTAGGCACAGCCGGCTTTATGAGCACGAAGTGCGCGGGGAGCGGCCGGAGGGGTGAGGCTGATGGGGGTGATCAGCCGAGCGGGAGGATGGCGCGGGCGAGATTGAGGTAGATGAGGAGGCCGGTGGCGTCGACGATGGTGGTGATGGCTGGGCTGGCGATGACGGCTGGGTCGAGGCGGATGGCGCGTGCACCGATGGGGAGGACGGCACCGATGAGAGTGGAGGCGGTGATCTGGGAGAGGAGGGCGAGGGCGACGGTGGCGGCGAAGCGGAAGAGGAGGGTAGCGTCGATGGCCATGAAGTCTGGTCGGAACCAGAGGATCTGGAGGGTCATGCAGACGGCGAGGATGGAGCCGAGGGCGAGGCCGACACGGAGTTCCTTCCATGCGACGCGGAGGAAGGCGGCTGGTGAGAGTTCGCCGAGGGACATGGCGCGGATGACCATGGTGGCGGCCTGGCCACCGGTGTTGCCGCCGGCGGCGACGATCATGGGCATATAGATCGTTAGGGCGAAGACCGTGCTGAGCTGATTCTGATAGGAATAGATGACACTGCCGGAGACGAGGCCGAGGAAGGCGAGGGAGACGATCCAGCCGACGCGCCTGCGGACGTGGCGGAGGACTGGGGTGTTGAGGTAGACCTCTTCTGCGGCGTCGCCGGCGATCCCTGACTGGCGTTCGAGGTCTTCGGTGCTTTCTTCTTCCTGGATTTCGAGGGCGTCGTCGTGGGTGATGATGCCGAGGAGGCGGCCGTCGTCGTCGACGACGGGGAGGGCGAGCATGCCGTATTTGACCATGACGCGGACGGCTTTTTCCTGATCGGCGGTGGCGAGGACGGCGCGGGTATCGCCGTCGTTGAGATTGCCGATGCGGTCGGAGGGGTTGGCGAAGGTGAGGTCGTGGAGACGGACCTTGCCGAGGATGATGCCTTCGGAGTCGACGACGTAGATGCGTGCGAGCAATTCGGCTTCGTCCTGGATGGTGCGGAGGGCTTCGATGGCTTCGCGGACGGAGAAGTCTTCTTCGACGGCGGCGAAGGCGGTGGTCATGCGGCCGCCGGCGGTGTCTTCGGGGAATCTGAGGAGATCGCGTGCGGCTTTGCGGCGGCTTTCTGAGAGGAGGTGGAAGGCGTGGCCGCGGAGGGTGCCGGGCATTTCCTGGAGGAGGTCGACGAGGACATCGTCGGAGAGATCGTCGAGGACGCCGGAGAGGTCGTGGTCTGGCATGGCTCCGAGGATTTCGACGGCGTCGGATCCGGGGAGCTGGGGGAGGAATTCGGGGAGGAAGTCGCGCGGGAGGTGCTGGACCATGGAGGCGCGATCTTCTTCCGGCAGGGCCTGGTAGGCGGCGGCGAGGTCAGCTGGGTGGGCTTCTTCGAGGAGAGCGGGGAGGGCGTCCCATTCCTGGGTAGTGATCACGGCTGTGCAGCGGTCTGCGATGCTGGTTTCTCCGTGTTCCTCGTCGTCCATGGGAGGGGCGGATAGCCGTCGGAGCGTGGTGCTGCAAGGTGAAAGGGTGGAGGATCTGTGGAGAGATCAGCGGGAGATCATGGGGGAGGCGGGCCGTGGCGGAACTGGCGGTAGCCTTCGGCGATGTAGCACATGCCTGAGGCGAAGGTGAAGAGGCCTGCGGCGGGCATGACGATCCACGAGGGTGGGAAGTGGAGTTGGAGCATGACCCAACCGAGGGCGAGGAGCTGGAGGACGGTGGCGACTTTACCGGTCCAGTGCGGGGAGATGCGGACGCGGCCGTGGCGGTGCCAGATGGCCCATGCGGCGAGGGAGGAGAGGACATCGCGGAGGACGACGAGGCCTGCGAACCAGAAGGGGACCTTGTGCTGAGCGGACCATGGGGAGACGCAGAGGACGATGAGGGCCGTGAGCATGAGGAATTTGTCAGCGAGCGGGTCGAGGACGCGGCCGAGGGCGGAGTGCTGGTTGAAGCGGCGGGCGATCCAGCCGTCGAGGGCGTCGCTGAGGCCGGCGGTGAGGAAGACGGCCATGGCGGCGAGGCGGAATGGTTCATCCGGTTGCCCTGCGGAGACGCTGGTGCCGTAGCGGGAGGCGAGCCATGCGTAGAGCGGGATGAGAGCCAGCCTGACGAGGGTGATCTTCGTAGCGAGGGTCATCGAGGGAGAGTCGGGCGGGAAGGAGGGGAGCGCCAGAGGTGAATCGAGAAACGAGAAACGGTTGAACAAGCTGCAACGCGCGGCTTGCAGGTGGCTGGTGGTGCGCCATGGTCGGCCGACAAACTTTCTGCCATGTTGAAATCCTCCCTTACTCCTGATGAAGTCAAAGCCATGCTGCTTGCGGTGGCTGATGCGGTGATTGCGGCCGAGCCAGCGTTGAGCGAAGCGGACCGGAACCTTGGTGACGGGGACCATGGGTTGGGGATGCAGCGCGGGTTTGAGGCGGTGAAGGCGAAGCTGGAGACGATGAGTGGAGCGGATGGGATTGATAAACTGTTCAGTGCGACTGGGATGGCGATGATGTCGTCGATGGGCGGGGCGAGCGGGGCGATTTTCGGGACCTTGTTCCGTGATGGTGGGAAGGCGCTGGCTGGGCGTGAGGTTTTTGACGGGGCGGCGCTGGCGGTGTTTCTGCGGGCGGCGTGTGATGGGGTGATGACGCGGGGGAAGGCGAAGCCGGGGGACAAGACGATGGTGGATGCGCTGCATCCTGCGGCGGCGAAGAGTGAGGAAGTGGCGGCGGCTGGGGTGGGTGAGGCGTTGAGTGCGGTGGCGGCGGCTGCGGAAGGCGGGCGTGATGGGAGCAAGGCGATGATTGCGACGCTAGGGCGTGCGCGGACGCTGGGTGAGGCGTCGATTGGTCACCCTGATGCGGGTGCGTGTTCGGTGGCGGTGATTTTCCGGACGATGAGTGATTTTGCGGCGGCGTGATGGTGGGGTGAAGCGAACACCTTATGCAGGCGCGGCGCAGATTTCTGGGAGGGTTGGGGCTTGGGCTTGCCGGGAGGTTGAGCGGGGCGGACTGGCCGCAGTTTCTGGGGCCAGGGAGGGACGGGCGTGCGCCGGACGATGCGGGGCTGATCGGGGAGTTTGCGGATGGTGAGGCGAAGGTGTTATGGACGACGAGCTGCGGGGCTGGGTTTGCGGGGCCGGTGATGAGTGGCGGGGCGGTGCTGTTGTTTCACCGCGAGGGGGAATTGTCGGTGGTGGAGTCGTGGGATGCGCAGACGGGGAAGCGGCGATGGAAGCAGACGTGGGGCTGCAGTTACCGGGATGATTTCGGGTTTGATGACGGGCCGAGGTCGTCGCCGACGGTGGCGGGCGGCGTGGTTTATTGTTATAGTGCGGACGGCGTGCTGACGGCGCTGGATGAGAAGGATGGGTCGGTGCGGTGGACGCGGGATATGGTTAGTGAGACGGGATCGGAGAAGGGGTTTTTCGGGCGATGCAGTGCGCCGCTGGTGAGTGGCGGGCTGGTGTTGCTGAGTCCGGGCGGGAAGGGAGCGGCGGCGGCGGCGTTTGACGTGAAGACTGGGGAGTTGCGGTGGAAGGCGCTGGATCACGAGGCTGGGTATGCGTCGCCGGTGCTGCTGCCGGGGAAGGGAGCGGAGCGCGTGGTGTTTTTCACGCGGGAGGGCGTGGCGGTGTTGGATGCGATGACGGGGAAGGCTGGGAAGCTGGAGCCGTTCCGGGCGCGGATGGAGGCGTCGGTGAATGCGGCGAGTCCGGTGGTGTGCGGGCCGGGGAGGTTTTTCACGTCGGCGTGTTATGACACGGGAGCGGCGTTATGGGAGGCGGGGGAGGGGAATGAATTGAAGGCGGTGTGGAGGGAGAAGGAGCGGCTGGATTGTCACTATGCGACACCGGTGCTGTGCGGGGATGTGCTAGTGGGTTTTCACGGCCGGCAGGAGGAAGGTCAGGAATTGCGGGCGGTGGCGGTGGCCGATGGGGCGGTGCGCTGGGCGGTGCCGCTGGCGGCGGGGCATGTGGTGGTGTGCGGGCGGCGGTTGGTGATCCTGACGGAGAAGGGTGAGCTGATTCTGGCGGTGATGGATGCGGCGAAGGCTCCGGGGTTGAAGGAGCGCGTGTCGGTGGTGCGGGGTGGTCACCGGGCTCCGCCGGCGCTGGCGGGCGGGTTGCTGGCGGTGCGGGACAAGAGCCGGCTGGTGTGTGTGGATCTGCGGGCGGGGAAGTGACTCCGAGCCGACAGCGGTGCTGACGGGAGGGCGGGACGGAATGGCTAGGGCGGAGACAAGGCCGGGACGGCCCTGCGACGGCGGGGCCTCAGGGATTGGAGGCGGGAGCGGGATCCGGTTTCTGGTCAGGTTTTGGATCCTGTTTTGCGTCGGATTTGGAGCCCTGTTTTGAGGAGAGAGAGGCGGGTTCGGCGAAGATCTCCTCGAGGGCTTTGGTGATATCGGTGGGTTTGTCGATGGTGGAGTCGATGCCTGCCATGAGGATGGCGTCGGTGACTTCGGCGTCGTCGTCTGCGATGTCGAGGGGTTTGGCTGAGCCTGTGACGAGACGGTCGTAGAGGGCGATGCCTTTGAGGGCGACGGCGAGTTTAGCGGGTCTGGGTTCCGGGAGTTGGGACCAGCCGACGCGAGCGGCGGCCCATGAC
Organism: Verrucomicrobiaceae bacterium; assembly: GCA_027483175.1. Classification (GTDB taxonomy): domain Bacteria; phylum Verrucomicrobiota; class Verrucomicrobiia; order Verrucomicrobiales; family V1-33; genus V1-33. The sequence goes on from JAIXVE010000027.1 coordinate 14,315, forward strand.
CACTGGCCCATGGCGACCTTGGCTTCGGCGGTGAATTTGCGGAGGTCGGGGACGTGGATGAGGAAGACGGCGGTGTCGCCGCGGACGGAGCAGGCGCAGGTGAAGCCGTCGGAGTCCATGCCTGCGACGGCGCGGCGGAAGAGGCCGGATTTGCCGCGGCCGGAGGAGCCATTGGTGTTGGAGATGCCGCTGGCGCGGAGGGACTGGGCGATTTCGGCGGTGACGGTGGCGGCTTCGCGTTCTGGTTCCGAGGCACCGTAACCGCTGGTGGTCTTGGCGTTGAGGTGGGATTCGGCTTCGTTGAGGGCGTCGGCACCGGGGCCGCGCGGGGTTTTGGGGCTGAAGATGGAGATGGCGACGAAGGTGGCGAAGAGGAGGCCTGCGGAGATGAGGCCCCATTTGAGGCAGCCGCCTTTTTTGGCGGGCTGGGGTGCTGGGGCGCGGCGTGCTGGGGGACGCGGGCCAGCCAGGGGAGGAGGTGGTGGTGGAGGGGGTGGGGCGGAGGCGAAGAGGTGAGGGAGGGCGGAAGCGGCGGGGATCCATTCCGGCATGCCGTCGCGCCAGACGAGGGTTTCCGGGGTGAGTTGGCCCGCGCGGGCGATGCCCGAGAGTTGGGCTTCGGTGACTTCCATGCTATTGCCCTGCGGGTCGAGGATGTGCCAGTTCATCGTAGTGGACTGGCGGTGGCATGGGGCCTGTGAGGGCGCAAGGGAAGATCAGTCAGGGCGGGGCCGGGTGCGCGGGATGGGAACGGTTAAGGTTTGGTGGAAAAAACCGGACAGGAAGAGAGGAGAGAGGAGTCAGGGTCTGCGGCGGCGGAGGAGGATGGAGGAGGCTGCGGCGGCGGCGAGGAAGGAAGTGGAGGGTTCCGGGATGGGGGAGCTGAGGTCCCATGTGACAGGGCCGATGTAGCCTGGGAAGCCGACCAGGTTGGGGAAGGCGGTGATGCGGAAGACGTCGCCTGGGTTGACGCCGGTGATGTCGAAGAAGTAGAGTTCGGGCTGGCCGTTGCCGGGAGCGCCGGCGCGGAGAGTGATGGGGCCGGAGTCGCTGGTGCCGCCGGAGATTTGTGAGAGGGAGTAGGATTTGCCGGAGTCGGCGGCCCATTCGCCGGGGCCGAGGATATCGGCCATGATGCCGATGCGGAGCGTGCGGCCGGCGTAGGTTTCCGGGGTGCCGGTCATTTCGAAGGTGAAGGTGCCGGGGAACTGGACGGCGCCGATGCCGGCGGTGATGTCTGTGCCGGGGGTGACTGGGTTGTCGATGATGGCGTAGTCGGGGTTGCGGTACTGGCCGAAGGTGGTTTCGCCGGCGTAGTGCCAGCCGGGGGAGGCGGAAGCGGCTGGGAATTCGTTGAGGCCTGCGACGGTCCAGTGGACAGCGCCGAAGGAGCCGAAGATGTTATCGCCGTCGATGTCGAGAGGTTTGGGGGTGGTGGCGGTGCGCCATTCGTTGACGGAGGAATTCTCGACCGAGCCGACGAAGCCGATGCTGGCGGCGTGGGAGGCTGCGGCGGCGAGCGAGAGGGCTGCGGCGGTGGGGAGGAGGGGGAGTTTCACGAAGGGAAGAGATGGTGGAAGTGCGGGGCCGGCAAGGGATAGAGGGGGCGCGGATGCGTGAGGCATGTCAGGGGGCGCGGCGGATGCGGTAGAAGCGCTGGCGGGTACCGGCGGGGGCGGAGGAATCGGTCCATGAGGTGGAGCCGGGGAGTCCTTCGACGCTGGAGGCGGCTGGGAGCCATGAAGAGAGGTCCGGGGAGAAATCGATGTGGTAGCGCGAGCCTTGTTCGCTGAGCCATGTGAGGGTGAGGCCGGCCGGGGTGACTGGGGTGAGGCCGGTGATGACGATGGGGGCATCGTTGATAGGAGCGCCGATGATGAGGGCGTTGAGGAAGACATTGACGTTGGCGGCGGCGACGTTGTAGCCGGTTTCCTTGCGGCCCTGGATGACGAGAGTGCCTGAGGGGTCGGTGACGGCGGTGAACTGGACGCGGCGGTCGGCGAGACTGTTAGGCGTGGTGAGGCCTTCGAGGGAGTAGACGGGGACCTTGACGATGGGAGGGTTGGGGCCGTCGGAGGCGAGCCATGTGGAGCGGCGTGCGGTGGTGGCGCTGGTGGGGTCCCAGATCCAGAGCGTGACTGGATAGGAAGTGAGGGGAGCGAGGCCGGTGATGGTGATGTCCATGCCGTCGCCGTCGTCGGCGCTGGTGTTGGCGAAGATGAAGTCGCGGAAGAGAGGGTTGAAGTCGTTGCCGCCGGCGGCTCCGGCGCGGTCGCGGCTCTGGAGCGTGGTGGAACCGACGGCGGTGACGGTGACGGTGCGGGAGCCGAAGACAGCGGAGACCTCGGTGGCGGCGGCGGTGCCGGTACCTGAGAGGGATTCGAAGCCCGGCTGGATGAAGGGGGCGATGTCTTCGACGTCGACGGCGAGGGTGGAGCCGGCGGCGGGGTTAGGGAAGACGAGAGGGTCGCGGGGGCTGGTGGGCCATGAGATTTCGGTGCCGTCGCCGAAGTTGTCGCCGTCGGAGTCGTATTTGGTGGGATCGGTGCCTGGCTGGGCAGGGCCGGTGGAGGGGAGATCGGGGTTTTCGGAGCCGTCGGGGAGACCGTCGCCGTCGGAGTCGAGTTTGAGGGGATTGGTGCCGGTATTGGAGGTGGAGAGCCATGAACCGGAATTGGTTTCGGTGCCGTCCTGGAGGGAATCGTCGTCTGAGTCCGGGTCTTTCGGGTTGGTGCCGGCGGTGAATTCAGCGAGGTTAGGGAGGAGGTCGCTGTCGGCGTCGAGGGCGGCGTCATTGACGGCTGGGTTGAGGCCGTAGGTGGATTCCCAGCCGTCGGGCATGCCGTCGGCGTCGGCGTCGCGGAAGAGGTCGCGGATCCAGAGACCGTTGAGGAAGACCCCGTGCTGATTGACGTTCGCGGTGTCTTTGCTGGTGGGGTCGCGGCGTGCGGTGATGGTGAGTTTGCCGGTGGCGTCGGCGCGGCCTTCGAGATTGATCTGGTACTGGGAGTTGGTGGTGGGGGCGACGCGGCCGTCGAAGGTGTAGTCTTCGGCGGTGCCGCCGCCGGTGATGGACCAGTCGGAGACGCGGGTGCCGCCGCTGCTTTGGTCGTAGGACCAGAGGGTGACGGCGTATTCTTTGTCAGGATCGAGGCCTGCGATGGTGATATTGAGACCGCCGTCCGGGTTGGTGTTGGTGTTGAAGAGAGCGAAGATGAAGTCCTGGAGGAGGGCTTGCTGGGTGAAGTCGCCGTTATTGAGGGGGAGCGTGCGTTTGCGGTCGTCGTAGGAAGTGGTGCCGGAGCCGGTGCCTGAGATGGTGACGGACTGGGAGCCGAAGGTGGCGGAGGTGATGACGGCTGGGCCGAGCGCGCCGGTGAGGGCGGGGTTGATGGTCATGGGGAGGAAGCCTCCCTCGGTGTTGGCGGGCGTGTTATTGGCGGTGCTGCGCTGGTTGAAGTCGATTTTGAGGTCGACGGCGTGGAGTGGGGCGGCGGCGAGGAGGGAAAGGGCGAGGGTGCGCGGGAGGCTCATGGGAGGGGAGGGGGGATTCGCGGTCGACGGTATGAAGAAACCGTGAGGGAAGGCGAGTAAAATTGCGCAGTCTCGCAGAAGGAGAGCTGTGGGGGACGGGGAGAGGAGGTCAGGGTTTTCTGGTGGGGGATTTGAGGCGGATGATGGTGTCTGGGACGGAGCAGAAGACGGAGCAGGACCAGATGGCTTCCATGCCTGGGACGAGGCCGACGTATTGGAATTCGCCGCTGTCTTCGAGGAAGGCGAGCATGTCGGGCCACGGGATGGAGTCTGGGTCTGGGGAGGCTGTGGTGGTGGCGTGGCGGTTGAAGAGGTAGATCCAGAGTGGTTTCCCGGCGTCGCGGCATTCGTTGGTGAGGTTGCGGAGGTCGGAGAGTTTATCGAGGACGTGGACGGCTGGGTCGTAGATGCGGATCTGGCCTGCGCCGGTGCCGAAGGTGGCGGTGACGACGTCTGGGTTGGGGTGGAGGGCTGGGGCTGAGCCGCGGGCGAGGGCGACGGCTTCGCGGATGGGCTGGCGGGGGACTTGCTGCTGGCGTGCGATGGCTGGGGCGGAGGCGAGGGCGAAGAGAGCGGCGATGAGGAGAGGGGCGGCCTGGGCGCGGTGGGAGTCTGGGAAGAGTGAGGCGAGGAAGCGGCCGGACCATGCGAGGGAGAGGGCGAAGAGGGGGATGAGGTAGAGGAGGTACCAGCTCATCATGGCGGCGTGGGTGAGGGAATTGTGGAGACAGGCGAGGGCCGCGCCGCCGAGGAGTGCGCCGGTGATGAGGCGGGTTTTCCAGTTTTCGCGGATGAAGAGGAAGAGGCCTGAGATGGAGAGGAGCGGGAGGATGAAGAGGAAGAGGATGCGTTGCCAGAGGGAGGCGGCGGTGAGGTCTGGGAGGGTGATGCCGCCGCTGGTGGCGGGTGGGTCGGCGTGGGAGCGGAGGCCGGAGAGGAGGTGGCTGCCGAGGTCGGCGTACCACTGGAGGTCCATGGGGGCGTAGTGGTGGGGTCGTTTGAGGTAGGCGGCGATCTGGGGGACGGAGGGGCCCATGATGAGGGCGACGGGGACGAGGGAGATGGCGCCTGCGGTGACGAGGCGGAGGGCGGCGCTGAGGCGTTCGGAAGGGGAGGCGCGGTGTGAGGAGAGGATGATGGTGAGGGCGGAGAGGTTGGCGGCGGCGACGGGGTAGACGGCTCCTGCGAACCAGAGGAGGGTGACGGCTTGAGCGGCGGCGAAGCCGAGCCACCAGCGCCAGCGGTTGGACTGGAGGGCGCGGAGGAGGCACCAGATGGCGGCGGTGGTGGCGAGGAGCATGGTGGAGTAGCCGCGCATTTCGACGCTCCAGCGCTGGTGCCATGGGTGGATGGCGATGATGAGGCCAGCGGCGAGGCCGGTGCGGGGGTTGCCGAGGGCGGCTCCGATGAAGCCGGTGAGGGCGACGGTGAGGAGGCCGCTGAGCCATGGGAAGAGGCGGAGGTGGCTTTCGACGAAGGGTTTGGAGTCGTCCCATGAGCCGCCGGAGAGGGCGTGAGCGGCGCGGGCTTCGAGGGCGCTGCCGATGTGGTTGTTGCCTTTTTTATTGAGGAAGAGGGATTCTTTCCATGTGGCGGCTTCGAAGTGGTGGTTTTCCGGGCCGCCGTCGCCGGGGTCGCCCCAGACGTAGTAGCGGAGGTGCATGGCTTCGTCGTTCCAGAAGCTGTGATTGAGGCGCGGGGAGCGGGCCCACATGGCGAGGATGGTGACGGCGGCGAGCATGAGCCAGACCCAGCGGCGGGCGGCTGGGGGGAGGACGGGGCGGCCGTGGTCGGGTCGGACGGGAGCGGCGGGGAGGGACCACCAGCGCTGGGTGAGGAGGGAGACGAGGAGGAAGAAGAGGGCGAGGGCGGCGCCCCACCAGAGGCCTGTGGCGATGAAGTCGTCGAGTTTAGGGCCTTTTGGGGAGTTCCAGTGGGCGAGGAGTTTTGGGTTCCATGGTTTGATGGCCTTGATGAGGAAGGCTGAGAGGGCGAGGGCGGCGAGTGCGAGGGCGACGAGGACGCGGAGCGTGGCGGGATCGCGTCGGTCGATGAAGGAGCGCAGGCCGTGGGGAACAGTCATGAGGGGATCGGATCGTGGCGGGACGCCGGGGTTTTTATGGCGCAGCGTGGGAGGGAGAGCAAGTCCCGTCGGGGATGGGGGTGATGAGGAACGCTTTTGCGCGGCGGAGGGATTTGGAGAGAATGGGGGGATGAAGAGCAAGCGAATGCATCTGGGAGTACTGGTGGGCCTGTTGGGGGCGACGTATTGGTTGGGTCGTGGACCTGAGGGTGTGGAGATGGTTGGGGGAGCGGGCGGGGAGGGAGGCGCGGGGCTGGGTGTCGCGGCAGGGGTGATATCGGGGGATGAAATGCGGAGCCGGTTGGAGGTGAGGGAGGAGATTGGGGAGATTGGGGCGTTTGCGGGGTGGATGGGGCGGTGGGAGGCGGCGGGGAGTGGGGAGCGTGCGGGGATGGAGGCTGAGGGGGTGGGGTTGGCGCGGGAGAGGCGGAGGAGGATGGCGGATCTGATGGTGGCGGATCCGGAGCGGGCGTTGCGGGTGGCGGTGAGGGGGGCGCGGCGGGCGGGTTTGCCGGAGCGGGTGCGGGAGATGCTGGAGGAGGAAGTGAATGCGATGGGGAGTTTTTCGGTGGCGTGTGCGCGGGTGGTGCCTGGGCGGGAAGTGGAAGGCGGAGGGTTGCTGCGTTGGGCGGAGATTGGCGGGGAGGTGTATGAGGTGGGGGTATATGGGGCTGGTTTGGGGTATGTGACGAAGGGTCGGGTACCGCTGCGGGGGATTGCGCTGCCGGTGGAGGCGGCGACGAATGTTTCGGTGAATCCTGCGGTTCGGGTGGACAAGGTGATGGCGCTGGATTCCGAGCCTGCGGAGGTGGTGGGTGTGGAGGATCGCGGGGTCGAGAGGGAGCGGGTGGGTGGGTGTGCGGTGGAGGATGCGGTGGAGGTTAGGCTAGGTGGGGAGGTGCGGCGATTCTGCTGTGCGGCGCACGGGCGGGAGTGGGCGGGACTGGCGGTGGCGGCGTACGGGTTGAGTGAGCCGGATGTGCCGGTGATGGCGTCGGGCGGGGTTGGGGAGGTGGCGGCGAGCGGGTTGCCGGTGGCGGCGAGTGGTTATACGGAGGGATACAAGCGGATGCTGTTTCTGCGGCCGCGGTTCAGCGACAGCAGCAGTGCGCTAGCGGATACGATCAGTGATGCGCGGGCGACGGCGCTGATGAATGAGTTCATCAATCATCTGAACAACCTGTCGTGGGGGCGGATCCGGATTGCGCCGCTGGGGCCGGGGGGATCGCAGTTCACGCCGGCGCTGGCGATCGGGCGGCCGGCGGGGGATTATGACAATGCGGGGTTGTCGCGGCTGTATCCTGACGCGCGGGCGGCGGCGGCGGCAGCGGGTTATGTGCTAGGAGACTTTGCGTTTGCGGCGGTGTTCACGAACGGGCGGCCGGCGGCGGGTTATGCGGGGCTGGCGTATGTGGGGGGCGTGGGGATTCACATTGCGAATGGTTATTACGGCCTGAGTGTGTTCACGCATGAATTCGGGCACAACCTGGGGCTGCCGCATGCGCACACGTGGGACACGGGGGACAACAGCATCATCGGGGATGGGTCGAATGTGGAGTACGGGAACAACCATGATCCGATGGGGAGCGGGGGAGACGGGATGCATTACACGTCGAGCCACAAGACGTCGATTGACTGGATACCGGCTGGTGAGAGTGCGCGGGTGACGGCGGCGGGGGTGTATCGGCTGCATGTGAGTGACGAGCCGAGGAACGGGAACGGGTTCCGGGGGTTGCGGGTGAGTCGGGATGCGGGACGGGATTACTGGTTTGACTACCGGGCGACATTGAGCGGGACGGAGTTCGAGCGCGGGCTGGTGGTGCATTTTACTAACAAGCAGGGGAAGGACAGTTACCGGGTGGATGCGCTGCCGCGGCAGAGTGGATTGACGTTGCCGGTGGGGATGACGTTTACGGATGCGGCGGCGGGGGTATCGGTGACGCCGCTGGGGACTGGGGCGGCGGCGTTTCCGCGGGCGATGGATGTGGCGGTGGGGTTTGCGGTGGCTGGGAACCGAGCGCCGGAGGGGCGGCTGGTGGCGCAGGCGGGGCATGTGGCGAGCGGTGCGGAGTGTGTGTGGGAGGTGGAGGCGACGGATGCGGACGGGGACCGGCTGGCGTATTACTGGGATTTTGGTGACGGGACGCATTCGTGGGACAATGCGGCGGTGCAGCGGAAGACGTTTGGAGGGGACGGGGAGTATGCGGTGCAGTGTGTGGTGAGTGACTGCCGCGGGGGGACGTGGCGGAAGACGGTAGTGCAGCGGGTGGGGGTGCTGCCGACCGGGCAGGTGAGGATTTCGGGGCGGGTGGTGGACGGGGACAGCCAGCCGATGGGTGGGGTGCGGGTGTATACGGAGGGGAATCTTTATGCGTGGAGCGACAGTGACGGGAGTTATGCGTTGTGCCGGGTGCCGGTGGGGGTACGGCGGATTGATGCGATGGAGGTGGTGGAGAACCGGCTGGCGTTTTCGCGGACGTTCAGCAGCGCGACGAACTGGACGGTGAATACGACGGGGGCGGATCTGTCGGTGACGGAGACGGCTCCGGAGACGGTGACGGCGCTGGTGCCGCGGCTGAGTGTGTGGAAGTACAATGACACGGGGACGGATCTGGGGACGGCGTGGCGTGCGAGGACTTACAATGATGCGGCGTGGGCGCAGGGGCCTGGGTTGCTAGGGTACGGGAATGGTGGTGAGGGGACGGTGATCAGTTTCGGGCCGGACGCGCAGAACAAGCGGACGACGGCGTATTTCCGGCGGCGGTTCAGTGTGGCGAATCCGGCGTTGTTCAAGGAGCTGCGGCTGCTGTGTCAGCGGGATGATGCGGTGATGGTGTATCTGAACGGGACGCGGATTTATCAGGATAATTTTGCGGCGACGGTGACGGAGGCGAACATCACGTATGCGACGACGGCATTGGATTCGACGGAGCCGGGGGTGTATCAGCAGACGAACGGGATCAGTCCGACGCTGCTGGTGGCGGGGGACAACTGGTTGTGTGCGGAGGTGCATCAGGTGGAGCCGACGAGCAGTGATCTGGCGTTTGATGGGGAATTGCTGGGGGTGCAGGATGCGCCGACGGCTGGGGCGCAGGCGGCGTACCTGACATATCCGGAGGGCGGCGGGCGGCTGCTGGCGGGCGTGCCGGTGGTGCTGACGGCGGAGGCGCGGGCGCGGACGGCGACGGTGACGAAGGTGGAGTTTCTGATCGACGGGGTGAAGGCTGGTGAGGATGTGACGGCACCGTATGCGCTGACGTGGAGCAATCCGACGGCGGGGGCGCATGTGCTGCGGGTGGTGGCGACGTTCAGTGTGGGGAGCCCGCTGACATCGGGAGCGGTGGCGGTGAACGTGGGAGCGGCTCCGGTGGATCTGATTGGTGCTGGGAGCGTGTGGAAGTGGCGTGCGGCGACGGCGGCGGCACCGGTTGGGTGGGAGCGGCCCGGGTTTGACGACAGCGGGTGGAGCAGCGGGGCGGGTCAGTTAGGGTACGGGGATGGGGATGAGGCGACGAACATCAGTCCTGGAGGGACGAGGTATGTGAGGGCGCAGTTCCGGCGGACGTTTGCGGTGGCGGATCCGCGGGCGGTGAGCGGGTTGCGTTGTCGACTGGTGCGGGATGATGCGGCGCTGGTTTATGTGAACGGGGTGCTGGCGTTCCGGCATAACATCCGTGCGGACGGGACGGCGCAGGCGGCGGGGAGTGAGGAGAATGCGTGGGTGGAAGCGGTGGTGGATGGCGGATTGCTGCGGGCGGGGTGGAATACGGTGGCGGTGGAGCTGGTGCAGGAATCGGCGACGAGTTCGGATGCGAGTTTTGACATGGAGCTGAAGGCGGATGTGGGAACGGGGCGGGGGCGCGGGGTTTATGTGGAGGCGCGTGGGGCGGTGCTGCTGCCGGAGGTGCCGGTGCTGACGGGCGAGATGCTGCCGGGGGCTGGGTTGGGGGTGCGGCGGGTGGAGTGGCTAGTGAATGGGGTGAAGGTGGGGGAGAGCGGGGAGTGGCCGTGGAGTGTGGCATGGAGTGGAGCGGTGGTGGGCACGCACGTGGTGACGGCGGTGGCGACGGACAGTGCGGGGGCGGTGTTCAGCGGGCCGGGGGCGACGCTGGTGGTGCGGGCTCCGGCGCAGGCGACGGTGCTGGTGAAGCGCGGGGAGGTCTGGAAGTATGAGGACCGCGGGGTGGATCCGGGGCCGAACTGGGTGGGGCGGACGAGTTTTGACGACACGGCGTGGCGCGAGGGGCCGGGTCGGTTAGGGTACGGTGGGGACGGGGAGGTGACGCCGTTGTTTTACGATGATGCGGGGGCGAAGCCTGCGACGGTGTATTTCCGGAAGAAGTTCACGGTGGCGGATCCTGCGGCGTTTGATGCGCTGCGGCTGCGGGTGGTGCGGGACGACGGGGTTTCGGTGCAGTTGAACCGTGTGGAGCTGCTGCGGGACAACCTGCCTGAGGGGGAGCTGGCGTTTTCGACGCTGGCTAGTGCGGCTGCGGAGGACGAAGTGAATCCTGTGGAGGTGGTGGTGCCGGTGACTGGGTTGCGGGCCGGGGAGAATCAGCTGGCGGTGGAGGTGCACCAGGCGGCGGTGGGGAGCAGTGATCTGGGGTTTGATCTGGAGCTGGCGGGATTGAAGGCACCGGTGGCGGCGGGGGCGACGGCGTGGCTGACGGCACCGGCGGCGGGGCAGGTGGTGAAGTCCGATGAGCCGTTAGGGTTTGCGGTGGCGACGGCGAATCTGCCGGGGGCGGTGCGGCGGGTGGAGTACTTTGCGGGGAATGCGAGGTTAGGCGAGGCGGTGAGTGCGCCGTGGGGATTGGTGTGGGCGAGTGCGCTGAAGGGGAGTTATTCAGTACGGGCGCGGGTGGAGCTGGTGAGCGGGGTGGCGCTGACGACGCCTGTGGTGCCGGTGACGGTGGGGTCGCCGGTGACGGTGCAGCGATTGATCTGGTCGGGGGCGGACTGGCGTTTTCTGGATAGCGGGGTGGCTCCTGCGGCTGGGTGGACGGGCGGGGTGTTTGATGATGCGGCGTGGAAGACCGGGCGGACGCGGTTAGGGTTCGGGGGTGACGGGGAGACGGGTCAGGTGACGCCGGGGCGTACGGTGTACTGGTTCCGGCGGGCCTTTGCGGTGCCTGCGGGGGTGGTGTTCAGTGCGGCGAGACTGCGGGTGATGCGGGACGACGGGATTCAGCTGTATCTGAACGGGAACCGGATCTGGGTGAACAATCTTCCTGACAATCCAGGGCCTGCGGATCTGGCGACGGTGAGTGTGGGCGGGGCGGACGAGCAGACGTGGCTGACGGTGCCGCTGGCGGTATCTGCGCTGACGGCGGGGAACAATGTGTTTGCGGCGGAGATCCGGCAGAACGCGGCGACGAGCAGCGATGTGGGATTTGACCTTGAGTTAGAGGTTGAGACGGTGACGGGCGGCGGGCTGGTGAATACGGCTCCGCTGGTGGTGCCGCGGCTGGGATTGGCGGAGACTGGCGGGACGGGACTGCAGCTGACGCTGCCGGATGCGGCGGGGCGGATTTACCGGATTGAGAGTTCGGTGAATCTGGGGGTGTGGGGAACGGAGAGCACGCACATCATGAACGGGAATGTGCTGACGGTGCCGCTGACGCGGGCTGGGCCGGGGCGGTTTTACCGGGCGCGGTGGATGAGTGCGCCGTGAGGGCGCGGACGACGGTGCGGTGGGCGACGGCGCGATCCGGCTGGCCGAGGCGGAGGTAGATTCTGGCGAGGTAGCGATGGGCCATGAGGTTGCCGGGCTGCATGGAGAGTCCGGTTTCGAAGGAAGCGGCGGCGCGGGTGAAGTCGGCGGATTTGGAGAGGATAGCGCCGAGGCGGAAGTGTGCGGCGGGGAACCAGTACTGGAGTTCGAGGGCTTGGAGGGCGGCGGCGGCGGCGTCATCGTCGCGGTTCTGTCTGGCTAGGGCGCTGGCGAGGCCGAGGAGGGCACCGGGGTTATCGGGTTCGAGGGTGAGGGCGCGGCGGAAGGCGGCTTCTGCGGCTGGCCAGTTGCGGAGCTGGAGGTGGAAGGAGCCGTATTGTTCGTGGACGGCGGGGAGTTGTGAGTCGGCGGGGAGGGAGTCGAGGGCGAGGAGGGCGTCGGCTGGCTGACCGGAGGCGGCGAGGAGATTGGCCTTCATGCGGGCGATGGGTTCGGAGGGGCCGAAGAGAGATTCTGCGGCGAGGAGGGCGGCATGGGCGTCTGCCATGAGACCGCGCATGATGAGGACCTGGATGGCCTTGAGGCGGTAGCGGAGGACGGAGGGGAAGTCGGCGGCGAGGGAATCGGCTTCGGAGGAGGCCTCGATGAGGTGGGAGGCCTGGGCGAGGGAGGCGACGCGGTTGTAGCGGAGTTCTGCGGCGGCCTGGGCGGCGAGTTCGGCGGCGGCGGCGGTGGCGTCGTCGATGTAGCCGAGGCCTGCGAGCTGATCCATGAGGAGTTTCTCTTCTGCGGCGCTGGTGGAGGAGAGGGGTTGGTTAGGAGAGGAGGGGCGGATGTGGTCCCATGAGGGGATGCGGCGGATGGGTTCCGGGTTTTCGAGGGCGGTGACCATGACCTTGCCGTCCATGTTGTCGGCGACGGGGAGGCCGCAGAGGTGGAGGATGGTGGGGGTGATGTCGAGGACGGTGGCACCGGTGATGGTTTCGTTAGAGACGATGCCGGGGCCGGCCATGACGAAGATGCCGAAGGGTCGGTGCCATTGGGCCATGGAGGAGGAGAGATCGGCGCGGGTGCCGGGGCGGAGGTGACCGCTTTCGAAGCCGTGGTCGGAGACGAGGATGACGGTGGTGTCGGGGCCTGCGAGGTGAAGCATGCGAGCGAGCATGGCGTCGTGGAAGCGGCAGGCGGTGGTCATGACGTGGCCGTAGGTGGCGGCTTCAGTCGGGGAGACGCCCGGGAGGAGGGGCGGGTGGAACGGCATGAAGTGGTGTGCGAATTCGTCGAGGGCGCGGAAGTAGACGCCGAGGTAATTCCATGGTTCGTGTTCGAGGACGTGGGTGGCGGCGGCCTGGAGGGAGGCGGTGGAGGAGAGGATGAGGGCGATTTGCTGGAGGCGGGAGCGGGTGAGATCGTCGGACTGGTCGAGAGAGGCGGCGGAGGGGACGAAGGGGTGGAGTTGATCGCCTTCGATTTCGGCGGGGTGGACGCGGAGGGGCGCGAGGGATGGGGCGCGGTCGGGAGGGTGGACGGAGTTATCGGGGACGGGCCATGGGGCGGAGAGGGGTGCGGTGGCGAGGGGGAAGCGATCGCTGAGGCAGAGCCCGCTGATGGGTTCAGCGGGGTGGCTAGCGAACCAGCCGATGGAGTGTGAGGGGAGGCCGGAGTGGGAGAGGATGTTCCAGAGGGCAGCGCCGTGGCGGGAGGAGCTGCCGGTGTTGCGGACGCCGCCTGTCAGGGGGTCAGGTTCGACGAAGCCGAGGACTCCGTGGCGGAAGGGGAATTTGCCGGTGGCGATGGTGGTCCAGACGGCTGGGGAGAGGACGGGTTCGACGGTGGCGAGGTTGCCGCGGACTCCGCGGGCGATGAGACTGGCGAGGGCGGGCATTTCGCCTGCGGCGAGGAGGGGGTCGAGGATGCGCCAGTCGGCGGAGTCCCAGCCGATGAGGAGGATTTTGCGCGGGGATGGGGGCATGGGGAGGGCAGCAAAACGGGAGCGCCGTTTGGAGGGCGCTCCCGTTGGGGAAGGGATGTGGAGAGGTGCGGGAGTGCCTCTTGTCAGACGGAGGCGCGGCGTCTGCGCCATTGGGCGAGGCCTGCGGCGCCTGCGGCGAGGAGGCCGAGGGAGCTGGGTTCCGGGACGGCTCCAGCGGTGATGGGAGCGCCGGTGTTTTCGTAGGCCCAGTCGACGACGTTGCCGTCGCCGGTGGTGCCGACGGACATGCGTGCCCAGCCGTAGAGGGTTCCGGCGGGGCCGCCGAGGTTATTGGAGGTGAAGCGGAAGCCGAGGAGGCCGGTGGTGCCAGCCGGGATGGCGACGCCGCCGAAGAAGCCGTTGCCGGAGAAGAGGGAGGCGGCGGTGATGGGGGTGCCGAAGGCGAGGTCAGCGGCGTTGGCTCCTGCGAGGACGACGGCGGTGTTGTTGTTCATGTAGATCCGGCCACCGACGGCGTAGGGATTGACGTCCCAGCCGTCTGGGCGAGTGCCTTGAGCGGAGGTGAAGGGGGCTTCGAAGTCGAAGTAGACGCCGCCGTTGGTGGAGAGGACGGGGACATTCTGGAGGCCGCTGTAGATGACGGCGGCGGTGGCGGAAGAGGTGGTGCTGACGGCGGCGGCACCGGTTGCGGCGGCGGCGGCGAGTCGGAAATGGGAATCGAGACGGGACTTGATCGAGAGCATGACGTTTAGGGTAGGGTGAAGCGGTAAGGAAAGGGATGGGGGTAACCCTAAGGATTCCACTATGAGAGACGCGGCTGGAGCCGTCAAGTTACCGATTACGGTCAAAGGGTTACGCGGGAAGATGAAGGAATTGGTAAAAGCACCGGGCAGAGCGTGTGGGGAGAGGGATTGCGGATTGACCGGGAGGTGGAACGCCGTTCCGTTGGAGGAGAGAACTGTTGAATGAGAGTTGTGACTGAATTTACCTCGCCCCATCTGATCGCGCTGACGAATGCTGGATCGGAGCGTGCATTGAAGGGGGAGGTGGTGGCGGCGGGATTGGATTGGCGGCCAGGGTTTCAGATGAAGGGGATGGTGGCGTTCAAGGCTGGGGAAGGGTTGGGGGAGTATGGGCGTGAGGCTTTGGGGGAGCGGCTGGCGTTTGCGAGGCGGTTGAGTTTATTTGCTGGGAAGGCGGGGACGCGGGAGGGAGCGGAGGCGGTGGTGAGGGGAGTGGGAGGAGCGGGGATGGTGGTGCATCATCTTGGATTGGAGAGAGGGCGGCTGGTGGGGATGGGTGGAGGAGAGGGGGAGGGGCGCCTGGCGGAAGGGGCGGTGGTGGGGACGGTGGTTGAGGTGGGGCCGGAGGATTACTGGACGGGGGTGCACTGGCATGGGCGATTGCTGAGTCCGGACCCGGGTGGGGCGAGCGGGGTGGAGATGCCGGAGGATGCGCCGTCGCGGGCGTGGCTGAAGCTGGAGGAAGCGGTGCGGTTTTTTGATTTGAGGTTTCGGCCGGAGGATGTGGTGGTGGAGCTGGGGTGTGCGCCTGGAGGGGTGATTCTGGCGCTGCTGCGGCGTGGGGTGTCGGTGATCGGGGTGGATCCGGCGCGACTGGCTCCGGTGGTGATGGCGTCGGCGGTGGCGGAGGTGCCGCGGGCCGGGGAAGATGTGAGGGTGCCTTGGGTGGTGCATTGCCGGAAGCCGGCGGCCTTGGTTAGCAAGCGGGATCTCGGGGGACGGGCGACGTGGTTCATGTCGGACATGAATCAATCGCCGGCGGTGGCGATTACGGAGTGCCGGCGGTGCATTGGGATGTGTCCGTCGATCCGGTCGGCGGTGATCACGCTGAAGCTGACGGATTTTGCAGAGGCGTCGGCGCAGGGGGAGTGGATTGCGGCGATGCGGGCGATGGGGTTCCGGACGGTGCGGTTACAGCAGATGGCGGTGCATCACCGGGAGCTGGCGCTGGTGGGACTGGAGAGAAGCTAGAAGTTAGAAGGGCTTGTGGGGAGGCGGGCGAGTACAGAGACTGCGGGTGCTTTTGTGAGCTTTGGCATTGAGGTCACAGGCAGGATGTCTGTGTCACTTCAGCATGGGTAATTGCTAGGTCGCAGACAAGGCCGGGACGGCATTGCCTGCTAGGGTGATTGCCGCTGCGGGGACGGCGGGATCAGCCGATGAGGTCGAGGCGGCCGGTGCTGTCGCCGAAGCGCTCTTCCTTGACGCCCATGCGGTCGAGGAGGGAGAGGTAGAGATTGCACATGGGGGTTTCGCCGTTGAGTCGGATGTGGCGGCCTTGTTTGAGGGTGCCGTTGCCGCCGCCGGCGAGGATGACGGGGAGGTCGTCGTGGTTGTGGCGGTCGGGGTCGCCGATGCCGCCGCCGAAGACGATCATGCTGTGGTCGAGGAGGGAGCCGTCGCCTTCCTTGGTGGCCTTCATTTTTTCGAGGAAGAAGGCGAGTTGGACGCTGTAGAACTCGTCGATGAGGGCGATTTTCTCGAGTTTCTCGGGATCCTTCTGGTGGTGGGAGATGCCGTGGTGCTGATCGGGGACGCCGATGTCGGGGAACGTGCGGTTGGAGCCGTCGTGGGCGAGGAGGAAGGAGGCGACGCGGGTCGAGTCCGTCTGGAAGGAGAGCCAGAGGAGATCGAACATGAGTCGGATGTGGTCCTTGTAGCTTTCGGGGATGCCGGTGGGCTTCTGGTAATCGGGGAGTTCGCGGGCGGCGCTGTTGGCGTTGCCGATGCGGCGTTCGATGTCGCGGACGGAGGTGAGGTATTCGTCGAGCTTCTGGCGGTCGGTGCGGCCGAGTTGTTTCTGGAGGGCCTTGGCGTCGTCGAGGACGAAGTCGAGGACGCTCTTGTTCTGGAGGTCGCGTTTGGCGCGGGCGGCTTCTTCCTCTGCGTTGCCGGAGCCGAAGAGACGTTCGAAGGCGAGACGCGGGTCGCGTTCCGGGGCGAGCGGGAGACCTTCGCTTTTCCACGCGAGGTTGAATTGGTAGGCGCAGCTGTAGCCGCTGTCGCAGTTGCCGGCGCGGCGGGCTTCGTCGCAGCTGAGTTCGAGGGATGGGAGCCGAGTGACCTGGCCGACCGAGCGTGCGGCGATCTGGTCGACGGAGACCCCGGCGCGGATGTCGGCCCCGGCGGTTTTGCGGACCTGGGTGCCGGTGAGGAACGTGGCGTTGGCGCGGGCGTGGTCGCCGGCTCCGTCGCCGTTGGCGCGGGCTTTGTCGTGGGCGAGGCCGGAGATGATGGAGATATCGCCTTTGACCTTGGCGAGGGGTTTGAGGGCGCGGGTGAGTTCGTAGTTGGGGCCGTCCTGTTTGGGCGTCCAGTGGTCCATGTTCTTACCGTTTGGCGAGTAGATGAACGCCATGCGGAGGGGGAACTGGGATTTGGCGGCGGCGGCGGCGGCGCGGACGGAGCGCGGGGCCAGCGATTCCATGGCCGGGAGGGCGAGGAGCGTGCCGAAGCCGCGGAGGAAGCTGCGGCGGGAGAAGTCGGGTTTCATGGCGATGGGCTTGGGATGAGTCGCGCGGTCTTGGTAAGGTGACGGGCGCGGGGCCGGGAGTCTTTCAGAAGCAGTATTCAGCAGAAGCTACGCCGCTGGTGGGGATTTTCCCTGGAAAAGCGTCCGTGAGCACGGTCTGGGCCTCATGAAGGCTTCATGTGGGGGAAAAGTGAGGCATTGGCATTGAGGTCACAGGCAAGATGCCTGTGCCACTTTGCTACTGGGCCTGCCGCTGGGGAGAGGGCGGGATCAGATGAGGATGGGGCGGATGACATCGCCGGAGACGTCGGTGAGGCGGAAGTCGCGACCGGCGTGGCGATAGGTGAGTTGTTCGTGATTGAAGCCGAGGAGGTGGAGGATGGTGGCGTGGAGGTCGTGGACGCTGGTGGAGTCTTTGATGGCGCGGAAGCCGAAGTCGTCGGTGGCTCCGTGGACGGTGCCGCCGCGGATGCCGCCGCCGGCGAGCCAGACGGAGAAGCCGTAGTGGTTGTGGTCGCGGCCGAGTTTGGACTGACCGGATTCGTTGAGTTCGACGGTGGGGGTGCGGCCGAATTCGCCGCCCCAGATGATGAGGGTGTCATCGAAGAGCCCGCGTTGTTTGAGGTCGGAGATGAGGGCGGCGATGGGGCCGTCGATGTCGGCGGCGAGTTTGGGGAGATTGCCGGCGATGTTATCGTGGGTGTCCCATGGCTGGCCTGCGCCGTGCCAGAGCTGGATGAAGCGGACGCCTCGTTCGAGCAGGCGTCTAGCCATGAGAGTCTGGCGGCCGTGGACGTGGTCGCCGTAGGCGGCGCGGATGGATTCGGGTTCGCGGGAGATGTCGAAGGCGTCGGTGGCTTCCGACTGCATGCGGAAGGCTAGTTCGAAGGAATTGAGGCGGGCGTCGAGGGCGGGGATGGCGGGGTGGGTGTGGCGGTGGGCGGTGTTGAGGGCGGCTAGGAGATCGAGCTGGCGGCGCTGGGTGTTTTGTGAGGCGTGGGGGCTGCGGATGTGTTCGATGAGCTTGTCGAGGTCGCGGTGCTGGGGGTCGATGAAGGTGCCCTGGAACGCGCCGGGGAGGAATCCGGCCTGCCAGTTTTCGGAGTCCTTGATCGGCATGCCGCCGGGGCACATGGCGATGAAGCCGGGGAGGTTCTGATTTTCCGAGCCGAGGCCGTAGAGGACCCATGAGCCGACGCTAGGGCGTGCCTGGACGCTGTCGCCGCAGTTCATGAGCATGAGTGAGGGCTCGTGATTGGGGACGAGGGCGTGCATGGAGCGGATGACGGCGATGTCATCGGCGTGGGCGGCGGTTTTGGCGAAGAGTTCGCTGATTTCGAGGCCGCTCTGGCCGTAGCGCTGGAATTTGAAGGGCGAGGGGAAGGCCGTGCCGGTTTTGCGTTCGGTGCGGAGGGAATCGGGGAGCGGCTGGCCGGCGAATTTTGAGAGGAGGGGTTTGGGGTCGAAGGTATCGACGTGTGAGGGGCCGCCGTTGAGGAAGAAGTGGATGACGCGTTTGACGCGCGGGGCGAAGTGGGGGCGCGGGGAGTCGGCGGCGACGAGCGGGGCGAGGGAGAGGGCACCCATGCCCATGCCGGCGCGGGCGAGGAAGGCGCGGCGGTTGAGGAGTGAGGGGTCGGGCGGGGGCATGGGATGGGAAAATCAGTCGGTAAAGGAGAACTCGTTAGAAAGGAGGAGGACCTGGGCGTACTGGGCCCATGGTTCGAGGAAGTCCGGCGGCGGGGTGGCGGGGCCGGAGAAGTCGAGGTCGGCGCGCCATGTTGCGTCTGCGTCAGAGATGTGAGGACTCCAGAGGAACTGGTCGCTGTTGAGTTCGTTGCGGATGTCGACGAGGAAGTCGATGGTGTCGCCCCTGGAGACCGTTAGGGACGGGACGGCCATGGGAGCGTCGCGGTGGTGGACATCGGTGGTGAGGAGTGTGCCGTGGCGGCTGGAGATGATGAAGGCGCGGATGCCGTCGCCCTGGGTGGGTTCGTGGCGGAGAGTTCCGGTGATGGAGATGGTGGCGGCGGCGGGAGCGGTCCAGCGGCGGATGACGGCGTGCTGGCGGGAGTCGCCGGGGTGGCCGCCGGTGGCGGTGAGCTGGGCCCAGCCGGTGGGGCCGCCGGGCCATGAGGGAGAGCCCTGGTAGGCGGAACCGGTGAAGTGAGGGAGGGGGGTGAAGGAGGCGGTGCGTTGTGAGGATTCGTCGAAGGCGCCGGTGCCACAGGACCACGGGGACGGAGGGGGATGTGGAGATTGCGCGGCCGCGTCGGCTTTGGCTGCGGCGAGGAAGGCGAGGGCGCTAGCGGATTCCGTGGCGGAAGCGGGGCGTTGATAGAGCTGGCGGTGGAGGAACTGGATGCGATCGGGATCGGGGAGCGAGGCGGAAGCGGAGGCTAGGCTACGGGCGCGGGCGGCGGCGAAGGGACCGTTGAGGAAGAAGAGGGCTTGTTGAGGGACGGTGGTTTCGTGGCGGGTGGCGACGTGGATGTCAGGATTGGCGAAGTCGAAGGAACGGAGCGTGCCCGGGACGAACTGGCGGTCGATCCATGCATGGACCGTGCGGCGCCGGTTGGCAGGGTCGGTGATTTCCATCGGCGGTCCGGCGCTGGCGTTGTCGAGATCGCCGGAGACGGCGAGCATGGCGTCGCGGACGGCTTCGAAGTCGAGACGGCGGACGGGGGCGCGGGAGAGGAGACGGTTGTCAGGGTCGACGACGGCGGAGGCGTCGGGATTGGCCGGGGTGTGGGATTGCTGATAGGTGCGCGAGGCGATGAGATTGCGGAGGAGGGATTTGAGACTCCAGCCGGAATGGATGAATTCGCGGGCGAGCCAGTCGAGGAGGGCGGGGTGGCTGGGGGAACCGGCGCGGAGGCCGAAGTCGCTAGGAGTGCGGACGAGGCCTGCGCCGAAGAGGTGCTGCCAGACGCGATTGACGAAGACGCGGGCGGTCAGGGGGTTCTGGGGTGAGGCGATGGCGTTCGCGAGTTCGAGGCGGCCGCTGCCGGATTGGAAGGGCTGGCGGTCGTGCGGTGCGAGGATGAGCGGGAGACGGCGGGGGACTTCGGGGCCGAGCCGGGCGGGGCTGCCGCGTTCGAAGATGCGCGGGTTGGCGGCGGGGGGAACGTCCGTTAGGATGAGGGCGGCCGGGGCGTTGAGTTCGATGAGACGGCGGTCGACGTCGCCCTGGAGTTTCCAGAGGGCGGTGACGGTGTCGGAGGGGAAGAAGAGTTCGTTGTTCACGATCCCGGTGGCGGGGACCTGGAAGGGACCGGAAGGGTCGTTGAGGAGGGCGAGGAGGGCGGCGCTGCCGGGTGCATCGGGATGGGCGGCGGCGTTGGTGAATACCTCGGAATAACGGATAGCGGCGGCGGCGTGGGACTCGGGCGGGGACTGGAAGGCGGCGGAGATGGCGGGGTGGAGCGAGTTGCTGGCGAGGAGCGGGGCGAGGGCGGCGGCGGCGAGATCGGGGAATCGGTCGGCGGGGATGGTTGCGAGGGTCAGCCACGGGCCGAAGATCGGGTGGGCGGGGCTGGCGTGGGTGTGGAGCCAGTCGCGCCAGCGGCGGACGGAGGCTGGGATGAGGTCGCCGGGGGAGAGGATCTGGTCGAAGCCTTCTTCCGGGTATTTGGCTAGTTCGCGCTGGGCGTTGAGGTAGTCGGCGAGGCGGGAGCGGAGACGCTGGGCGGCATCTGAGCGGTGGGAGGCCATGGCGCTGGCGAGGGCGTCCTGACGTTTTTTGAGTTCCGCGTCGTCTGTGGTGTTAAGGGGGATGAGCTGGTCGGTGCTGCTTTGGAAGACGCCGTAGAGCGAGTAGTAATCGGCGGTGGGGACGGGGTCGTATTTGTGGTCGTGGCAGCGGGCGCACTGGACAGTTAGGGCCATGGTGGAGCGCATGACGACGTCGATGCGGTCGTCGATGATGTCGTGGGTGACGCCGATGAAGCGGCGGCCGCCGGTGAGGAAGCCCATGGCGGCGAGGTCCGGGGAGTCGGGTGGGAGGAGTTGGTCGCCGGCGATCTGGAGGAGGAGGAAGCGGTTGTAGGGGAGGTCGTTGTTGAGGGCATTGATGACCCAGCGGCGGTAGGTGGGGGCGTGGGCGAAGCGGCGTTCCTCGCGGGCGTAGACGTAGCCTTTGGTGTCGGAGTAGCGGGCGAGGTCGAGCCAGTGGCGGCCCCAGCGTTCGCCGAATTGCGGGCTGGCGAGGAGGCGGTTTGTGAGGGCGGCGACGGCGGCGGGGCGGTTGGCGGCGTCGGCTGTGGAGAAGGCGTCGGTATCGGCTGGGGAGGGCGGGAGCCCGGTGAGGTCGAAGGAGATGCGGCGGATGAGGGAACGGGAATCGGCGGGTGCGGCGGGTGAGAGGGAGGCGTTGGCGAGGGAGGCGCGGAGGAAGCGGTCGATGGGGTGGAGGGCGGGATCGGGGGAGGCTGGGGGATCGGGGCTGGAGGGAGGTTGGAAGGCCCAGTGCTGGAGGGCGTTCGGGGGCGGTTTGAGGGCGGCGCGGGTGTGGGAGAGGAGAGCGGCGGCGAGGAAGAGGGGGAGGGCGGCCCGCGTGAGGGATGGGGAAGGAGCGGGCATGGGAGGTGGGGAGGATCGCGGGGAGGCGGGGATGGCTGCAAGTCCGCGCCTCCGGTATCGGGAGTGGCCGGAGGGTTGACGGGAGGGGGAACCGCGGGCAGCGTGAGGTTTTCCGGTGTACGCAAACTGATGAGCCGACTTTCCTTCCGCGCCTTTGCTGCGCTCGGTGCCTTGCTGGTGCTGGGCGGTGCTGTGGCTGGAGCGGTTTGGTACTACGAGCATTCGGTGCTACCGGAGCAGCGGCGGAAGGAGGCGATTGCACAGATGCTGAAGACGCCTGGGCCGAAGGCGGATCCGGGGCGGAGGATTTACGATGAGGCGCTGGAGAGCATCCGGGGCGGGGATCTGGATAAGGCGCGGGGGCGGCTGGGGGAGGTGATCGAGTTGTATCCTGACAGCGAGCGGAGCGGGGATGCGCGGCGGGTGCTTGGGGAGATGAACATGGACCGGTTGTTTGCGCGGGTGCCGATGCCTGGGAAGCTGGAGTATTCGGTGGGGAAGACGAAGCAGGACAACCTGCATTCGATTGCGACGCGGTTTCGGACGACGGTGCCGTTCATCAAGCGGGTGAACAACCTGCTGGGGAATGTGATTCATCCGGGGGACCGGCTGGTGCTTTATCCGCTGGATTTCGAGCTGGGGGTGGATCTGGAGAAGAAGCGGCTGCTGCTGCTGAAGGACGGGCGGTACTTCAAGGAATACGGGATAGTGTCCTATCATCTGCCGTTTCCGTCGCTGCCGGCGGAGACGACGGTGGCGGAGTCGGCGGGTTGGGAGGGGAGCCAGCGGATCCGGCCGGATGACGACCGGTACGCGGGGGCGGCGAAGCGGTTGGTGACGCCGCCGCGGGGGCAGCGGAGTGGGATTGTGTTCCGGGCGGTGCCTGAGGGAGTGGCGGCGGAGCCGGGTGGGGCGACGGGCGAGCCTGGAATTTATCTGAGTGAAGCAGATCTTGATGAATTGACGACGGTGGTGCGGCCCGGTTGCGCGCTGCGATTTCTGAAACCAACAGTCCCCCGAACCCCATGAAGCACGTCCCGCTTGAATTTGAGAAGCCGATCTTTGCGCTCCAGGAGCAGC
>JAIXVE010000169.1 GCA_027483175.1 Verrucomicrobiaceae bacterium
GGTGACGGGGTGGACGGCGGAACGGGTTCACGGCCGGGCGCTGGGTGCGGCGGTTCCTATGGAGACGGATCGGCAGCGCCGGAGGAGGGAACTGCAGGCGTTGGTGCGGTACCGACGGTTGCTGGGGATTGCGGGACGACCTCGAATTGATGAGAAAGGACAGGTAGTGCGGAAGGGACTGAGTGATAGGACGATGGCGCGCCTGGAGGGGGAATCTAGGATCCGGACGGAACTGCTGCTGCGGCGTGTGCGTCACTTTACCGATGGAGTGATTCTCGGGAGCCGCGGGTTTATCGACGGGTGGTTTGAACGGAACCGGAGTTGGTTTGGCGGAAGGAGCCGGGAGGAGCGGAAGACGGGGGCGCGGCGGATCGGGAAGGAGTGGCGGGAATTGTACAATCTGCGGCAGCTGAGGGAGTGAGGGGCATGGACGGAGGGGGCGGGCGCAGAAGGATGCTCGAGAGGGATTGGCAGGCAAGTTCTCGCTGGCAGGATCTGTTTGGCGTGTGTGCGGTTGATGTCGCGTCCGGTGCGTCGACGATAAATGGATTGGATCTTGCGTTCAAGGTAGGCCTGGCAGCTGGATGCGAAACCTCTGGTGCGAGTGCGGTTTTGCGACTCGGAACGGGCGGATCAGAGCCATCGGACCGGCGTATTTGATAGAGAAGCGGTCCTGGCGGAATGGCGCTAAGATAAGCGGGGTGATCGCTGGGTTTGAATCGGGCCCGAATCGGGTTTTGCCCGAAGCCCCCTTTTCTTAGCGCCATTCCGGGCTGGGCTTAATTCGTGTGCGGGGGCATGAACCGCTGGAACCATGTGCTATTTGGGTAGCGTGAACCGGGGGTGGCATAAAGAGACAAACCTCTTGGGCGGCGAAGAGACGAGGGGAACAAGTGGACAGGGCACTTGAGAAGGGGGCTCAGTGTGGACAGGTCAGCGTAGACAGGTGGACAGGGCACTTAGGAATGAGCTGGGGCGGCGAAGAGACGAAGGGAACTAGTGGACAGGGCACTTGGGAACGGGGGCGCAGTGTGGACAGGTCAGCGGGGACAGGTGGACAGGGCACTTGGGAAGGGGGGCGGAGGCAAGCGGAGGGGGCGGGTTCTGCTTTTGGGGGTTGTGCGGTGGGGGTGGGGTGTGGCAGAAGGGGGGTATGAACCGAGTATTGAGCCGTCGTCGAATTCTGGGTGGGGCAGTTGCTGCTGCGGCGGCGGGGCCGCTGGTGTTGGGTGGGCGGGTTTGGGGGCAGGGGGGGCCGGGGAGCAAGGTGCGGCTGGCGTGTATCGGGACTGGGGGGATGGGGACGGGGAATCTGCAGTCGTTTCTGAATGATGATCGGGTGCAGGTGGTGGCGGTTTGCGATGTGGATAAGGGGCACCGGGAGCGGGCGGCGGGTCTGGCGAAGCTGGGGGCGGGGGATCAGTATGTGGATTTCCGGGAGGTGCTGGAGCGGAAGGATGTGGATGCGGTGATGTGTGCGGTGCCGGATCACTGGCATGCTGTGATCGCAATTGCGGCGGCGAAGGCGGGGAAGGATCTGTATTCTGAGAAGCCGCTGGCGGCGAGCATTGGGGAGGGTCGGGCGGTGTGTGCGGCGGTGAAGAAGTATGGTCGGGTGCTGCAGTGCGGGACGTGGCGTCGGTCCGGGCTGAAGACTCGGTTAGGGTGCGAGTGGGTGAGGAATGGTTATATCGGGGAGTTGAAGGAGATTGAGGTCGGGGTGCCTGGGGCGTTTCAGGTGCAGGGCGGGTATACGGGGCTGGAGGGGGAGGAGCCGGTGCCGGCGGGGTTTGATTATGAGATGTGGCAGGGACCGGCGGCGGCGGCTCCGTACACGGCGGCGCGGTGTCATTTCAATTTCCGGTGGGTGAATGCGTATGCGCCGGGGTATGTGACGGATTGGGGGGCGCATTTTCTGGATGTGGCGCAGTGGGGAGCGGGGAAGGATGAGACGTCGCCGGTGGAGATTGTGGCGTCGGAGGTGAAGCGTCGGGAGAAGGGGATTTACGATGCGCCGGAATCGTTCCGGATTGAGTATCGTTATGAGAAGGGGCCGCGGGTGGTGATGTTCAGCACGACGGATGCGTCGAAGTGGGGGGTGAAGTTCATCGGGAGCGAGGGCTGGGTATTTTCCGAGAACGACAAGCTGGAGAGCGGTCCGGCGAATCTGCGGACGGTGAAGTTCAAGGACAGCGACGAGCGGTTGTTCGTGTCTAACAATCACCATCGGAACTTCATTGATGCGGTGCTGAGTCGCGGGCGGACGGCGGCCCCGGCGGAGTCGGCGCACCGTGCGGCGACGTTCTGTCACCTTGGGACGATTGCGGCGGCGTTGGGTCGGGGGGTGAAGTATGATCCGGTGACGGAGACGTTTCCGGGGGATGCGGACGCGACGGCGATGCACACGCGGAAGCTGCGTGGGCCGTGGACCTTGGAGGGGTGAGGGGTGAGGGCGGGGTGGTTGATCAGGGGCGTTTGCCGCCGCCGAGGAGACCACCGAGGAGGGCGCTGAGGCAGCCTCCGGATTTGGCACCGCCGCTGAGTCGGGCGAGGTCGTCCATGATGCTGCCGTCGCCGTTCTGGTCGAGGATGGTGGCGAGACCGCCGAGGGGGCCGCTGGAGCCGGCCGAACCGGAAGAAGGTGTGGAGGTATGGGATGGGGAGGAGGCGTTGCCGGCTTTGGAGAGTGCGCCGAGGACGACGGGGATGAGCATGGGGAGGACCTTGGCGGTGAGTTCCGGGGAGAGGCCCATGCGGCCGGCGATGACTTGTTCGGCCTGACCGCGTTTGGTGCCGAAGATGACCGAGGGGTCGATGGTTTGTGGTGCGGAGGGTGCGGAAGATGGCGAGGTGGCTCCACCGCCGCGGAGGATGCGGAGGAGATCTTCTTCGAGGACCTTGGGGTTCTGGCCTTGTTGTTCGGCGCGGCGTTTGAGGCCGCCGAGGATGACTGGGGCGACCTGGGGGAGGACGCGGGCGGCGTCTTCGCGGGAGAGCCCGTACTGGTTGCTGAGCTGGTCTTCCACGGTGCGGCCGTGGTCACGGTAGAGGTCGTCGAGGAATCCCATGGGGTGAGTTGGTTAGAAGGGTTTGGAAAGGATGATTGGCACAGGGTGGGGCTGGTGCGAGCGGAAAGCTGGAGAGGAAAAAGAGCGGGAGATGTAACGCGAGGGGGAGTGGAATGCGTCCATGGTGGGCAGAATGAATGACAATTATCTGACCTCGGCGGTGGTCTTTGCGATCGCCTTGTTTTTGTTTGGGACGGCGCTGACGCTGGCGGCAGGGATGCTGACGGCGTCGGGGATGTTTCCGGAGTTTGCGGGACGGTGTGCGGAGCGACTGCGGCGGCCGGTGCGGTGTTTTCTGGTGGGAGCGGGCGTGGTGGTGGGGGTGGTATTGTTCATGGGATTGGCGAAGCATCTGGGGGGATTGGGGAATCTGCTGATGCTGGTGGCTGGGGGGGGGGCTGGGTTGACTGGGGTGGCGGGTGCGGCGGGGTTGGTGGAGCGGATTGCGGCGCGGAGCGGGGCGGGGGTGGATGGTTGGGTGGCGCGGAGGAGGGCGGCGACGGTGCTGGCGTTGTCGTGGGTGATTCCGGTGGCTGGGGGATTGGTGCTGCTGCCGGCGTGTCTGCTGATGGGGTTGGGGGCGGCGGTGATGAGTATGAGGCAACGTCGGGTGGTGGAGCCGCCGCCGGTGCCTGCGTCAGCGGTTCCTCCTGTGCCGCCGGTGGTGGCTGGCGAGGTTCCGGTGGTGGATCCTGCGGTGGTGGCGGCGGTGAGTACGGG
The DNA here is from genome assembly GCA_027483175.1 of Verrucomicrobiaceae bacterium. Classification (GTDB taxonomy): domain Bacteria; phylum Verrucomicrobiota; class Verrucomicrobiia; order Verrucomicrobiales; family V1-33; genus V1-33. Next base: position 3,789 of record JAIXVE010000169.1, read on the forward strand.
GATTTCGAATGGGCTTTGAGGATATGAAGACGCCTGAGACGATGACGAGACGCGGGGTGTTGCGGCTGGGTGGGGGCGTGGCGGCGGGAGTGGTGCTGAGTGGGTGCGGGAAGGTGCGGGCGTTGTGGCCGCGGCGTGGGGAGTTGAAGCCGTTTGCGGTGCCGGGTGGGGAGGGGATCGGGCCGGTGGCGCATGTGCTGAACCGATTGACGTGGGGGGCGGGGCCTGGGGATTACGAGCGGGTTAGGGCGATGGGTGGGACGGAGGAGGAAGCGGCGGCGGCGTTTGTGGAGGAGCAGCTGAAGCCGGAGATGATAGAGGATGATTATGCGCGGGCGGCGTGTGCGCCGCTGGAGGCGATCCGGCAGCCGGTGCCGGAGTTATTCGAGTACAAGCCGGCGCAGCTGGATGATGAACTGACGCGGCGGGCGGTGATCCGGGCGGTGCATTCGGAGCGGCAGCTGTATGAAGTGATGGTGGGGTTCTGGTCGGATCATTTCAACATTGATGCGTCGAAGCTGGATTGTCAGTGGTTCAAGTGTGCGGACGACCGGGAGGTGATCCGGAAGCATGCGATGGGGTCGTTCCGGGAGATGCTGAAGGCGTCGGCATTGAGTCCGGCGATGCTGTTTTATCTCGATGGGCGGAAGAACCGGAAGGACGGGGAGGCGGACCGGCCTAACGAGAATTACGCGCGGGAGCTGCTGGAGCTGCACACGATGGGAGTGGGAGGCGGGTACAGTCAGGAGGATGTGATGGAGGCGGCGCGGTGTCTGACGGGATGGACGGTGACGGGGCGGGAAGTGCAGTTCGGGATCGGGCGGGTGTACTTTGATCCGCGCGGGCATGACGACGGGCGGAAGGTGGTGTTAGGGGTGGAGATTCCGGCGGGGGGCGGGGCGGGGGATCTGGACCGATTGTTAGATATTCTGATGGGGCATGAGGCGACGGGGCGGTATGTGGCGGAGAAGCTGTGCCGGCATTTCATTGCGGACGAGCCGCCGGTGGGAGCGGTGAAGGTGGTGGCGGAGGCGTTTCGGGCGAGTGGCGGGGGGATTCGGGAGATGCTGCGGGCGTTGTTCGGGAGTGAGGAGTTCGGGGCGGCGAGGGGTGTGAAGATCAAGCGGCCGTTTCATTTTGTGGTGTCGGCGCTGCGGGCGACGGGGAGTGTGACGACGGCTGGGGGCGGGGTGAAGCGGGCGTTGCGGGTGATGGGGCATGTACCGTTTCACTATCCGACGCCGGAGGGGCCTGCGCCTGAGGGGAGTGCGTGGCTGGCGACCCTGCTGCACCGGTGGGATTTTGCGGTGAAGCTGACGGATGGGGGGATTGGGTGTTCGCGGAACGAGCCGGAGAAGCTGGTGCGGTGTGCGGGTGGGGTGGGTGGGTTGCTGGGGCATTGTTTCGGGCGGCGTGCGACGGAGGATGAGCTGGCGGCGGCGGGGGCGGTGGAGGATGTGGTGGCGCTGGCGCTGGCGGCTCCGGCGTTTCAGATTTACTAACAACAGTCATGAAGACGATCATCGCGGAAGAACGGGGCCCCCGGCCGGTGCTGGTGAATGTGTTTCTGCGGGGCGGGGCGGATGGGTTGCATCTGGTGCCGCCGGTGGGTGATGATGCGTATTACCGGGCGCGGCCGGGATTGGCGGTGAAGGCTGGGGAGGCGTTGCGGCTGACGGATTTTTTCGGGCTGCATCCTGATCTGGGGCCGCTGCATGGGATTTATCAGGCGGGGGAACTGGCGGTGGCGCATCAGTGCGGGACGGCGGATGAGACGCGGTCGCATTTTTCGGCGGAGGATTATGTGAATCACGGCGGGCTGGAGGGAGGCGGGTGGATCGGGCGGTTTCTGCATCGGACGAGGGACGCGGGGGATGGGCCGCTGACGGCGGTGAGTATTGGTGCTGGGGTGTCGGATGCGCTGCGTGGGGTGGCGGCGGTGGCGATGCGGTCGCTGGAGGAGTTCACGATTCCGGACCGGGATGCGGCGCTGAGGGGGCAGCTGGGGGCGATGTATGCGCGGGCGGGCGGGGTGCTGGGGGCGGCGGGGGCGTCGACCCTGCGGGCGCTGGAGCGGATTGAGGAAGTTAGGAAAGGCGGCGGGGTGAGTGGGGGAGTGGCGGAGGCGGGTTATGGGGACGATGGGTTTTCCGGCGGGTTGAGGCTGCTGGCGCGACTGATCCGGGCGCGGGCGGGACTGCGGGCGGCGACGATTGAGTTAGGGGGGTGGGATTCGCATTTTGCGCAGACGACGCTGACGAGCGGATTGATGCCGGTGCTGGCGCGGGGATTGGCGGCGTTCCGGAAGGATCTGGGGGGATTGATGGGGGAGGTGCATGTGGTGGTGACGACGGAGTTCGGGCGGCGGGTGGCGGAGAATGTGAGTGCGGGGACGGACCATGGGCGGGCGGGCGTGTGTTTTGCGATGGGGGGAGGCGTGCGTGGGGGGCGGGTGCTGTCGGATTGGCCGAAGGGAGGGATTGGGGCGGACATTCTGGAGGGGCCGGGGGATTTGCCGGTGCGGCTGCCGCTGCATCATGGGTTGACGTCGGTGCTGAAGCGGATTCGGCCGGAGGTGAGCGGGGAGGCGGTGTTTCCGGGGTTGGAGGCGGGGGAATTGGACTGGTGAGAGGGGGTGGGGAGGGTGGCGGAAACGTTCCTGGAAAAGTGCGGGAGGCGATTGCCATCCGCGGGTGCGTGTGGCAGGGTCGGGGAATGCCTGATCCCCTCATCAAGCTGCCGCCCTCGGGCGGATTGCATACGCGCGATGATCTCACGCTGTTTGGGCGCGTGCATCTGGCGATGCGGAGGTCGAGCCGTGCGTTTTACCGGGAGATGAGGCACCCGCGGAGGCGGGCGCGTGGTGGGTGGCGGAAGTGGTTTGCGGAGAAGATCCGGAATCGGGCGTTGTGGCGGCCGGAGCGGCATGCGGTGGCGGCGGGACTGGCGGGGGGATTGTTCATGGCGATGGTGCCGGTGCCTTTGCAGAGCCTGCTGGCGGCAGGGGTGGGGGTATCGAGGGGTTGGAACTTACCGGCGACGGTTTCGGCGACGTGGTTGAGCAATCCGTTCACGTATGTGCCGATGCTGATGGGGGCGCGGTATGCGGCGACGTTGTTTTTCCATGTGATCGGGCGTCATTGTGCGGTGGAGGCGATGACGTTCGGGAGACTGCGGGAGGTGGCGGATGCGGCGATGCATCTGCATGTGCGGACGGCGTGGCGGATGGGCGGGCCGGCGCTTCTGGAGTTGTTGTTGGGGATGCTGCTGCTGGGGGCGGTGCTGGCGCTGGTGGCGTGGGTGCTGGTGCAGGTTTTCTGGGGAGTATTTGTCAGGGAAAGGAAGGAGCAGCCATGAAGCTGCCTGTGGAGGTGCTAGGGCTGCTGCGTTGTCCGGTGGACGGGCAGGTGCTGGAGCAGCGGGAGGAAGGGATGCCTGATGGGGTGGTGGTGGTGACTGCGGATGGGCGGTGGGGGTACCCTGAGGAGGGCGGGTTTGTGTGTTTATTGCCGGAGCGGCGGGTGGCGGTCAGACCCTGCGGAGCTGACGGCGGAGAACGAGATAGAGGATGACGAGGGGGCCGACGATCCAGACCCCGAGGATGGCGGCGTTGAGGGGGATGGTGCTGCTGCGGAAGTCGAGTGGCTGCCAGTGACGGCCGAAGGCCTCGCCTTCCCAGATGAAGCGTTTTTCGCGGCCGAAGAAGACGTTGGGTTTTGATTTGCGGCGTTTGTCGGTGCGGACCATTTCTGCTTTGCTGATGAGGTCGCGGACCTTCTGATTTTCGAAGATCTGTTCAGCGGAGACGGTGACATCGCCTGGGCGGTGGGCGTCGGGGTCGAAGGCGCTGGCGTTGACCTCGTCCATGATGCGCTGGATGCGGCGGACGAGGGCGTCTGGGGAGCGTTCTTCGAGGCCGGAGATCTTGGCGAGGGCGTCTTTGGCCATGGAGAGCTGGCGTTCCATGGGAGGTAGCGGGGATTTGGAGGCGGCGAGGGCGTTGCTGAGGGATTTGATGCGGTCGTTGAGGACATCCTGGGCCTCGTTGAGCGGGTTATGATAGGCCTGAGTGAGGACGAGGCCTTCGTAGGACCAGCGGAGCGGCATGAATTCGCAGATGAAAGGGACGCGGAGATTGCTGGGGCTGTCCTGGGAGTCGGGGTGGTCGCCTGGGCGGAGCCATTTGCGGATGCTGTGGACGAAGTCGAGGTTGCGGTTCATTTCCTCGTATTTGATGAGGGCTCCGCCGAGGATGATCTGGGGGATGAGGATGAGGGGGATGACGTTGAGGGCGGTTTTGGCGTCGCGGACGAGACTGGAGACGAGGAGCCCGATGCTGACGCCGCAGAGGGAAGTGAGGAACATCCAGAAGAGATAGGGGAGGAACATTTCGCGGACCTCGAGGATGCTGTTGCCGATGGCGAGGTAGATGACGTCCTGGGCGAGGGAGACGGCACCGAGGGCGAGCATTTTGGAGAGGATGTAGCCGGCGGCGTTCTTGGAGTAGTTGCGTTCGCGCTGGAGGAGGACGCGGTCGCGGATGATTTCGTCGGCGCTGTTGGTGAGGCCAAGGAACATGGCGACGACGAGCGACATGAAGAGGTAGGTGGGGATGTGGAAGGCGGAGGCGAACGTGTAGTCGCCGTCTTCCGACCACCTGAGGACGGAGGCGATGAGCCCAGCGAGGAGAGGGGCCTCGAGGAGCGTGGTGACCATGTTAGCGCGGTTGCGGAGGCGGCTGAGGACGGCGCGGCGCATCATGACGCCGAGGCGGACCCGGCGTTCGCGGTGGGAGACCGGGTCGGGGGAAGCGGTGGCGGCGGCGGCGGCGGGCGGGGAGGTGCTAGTGCCCTGGAGCGAGCCGTCGTCGCGGTGGAGACTAGCGTCTTTGACGTCCTTGATGACGAGGTGTGCCTGGAAGCGGTCGCGCCAGAAGTCAGGTGAGAAGCGGCGAGCGGGGGCCATGTGGCCGCGGGCGTCTTCCTCGTAGAGCGCGTCGCCGCTGAGGTCGCGGAGAGGGGTTTCGAGGACATCGAAGACGAATTCCGGCTGATGGAAGTCGGGGGGCGGGAGCGTGGCTCCGGCCTGTTCTGCGGGTGCGGCGAGTTGTTCGGTCCATGCGTCGCGGAAGTAGGCGAGCATGTCTTTGGGGTTGCCGAAGAAGACGAGCTTGCCGCCGTTGTCGAGGAGGATGGCTTTCTGGAAGAGCTGGAAGAGACGGGCGCTGGGCTGGTGGATGCTGACGAAGACGATTTTGTTATGGGCGAGCCCGCGGATGATTTCGAGGACGTGTTCCGAGTCTTTGGAGGAGAGGCCTGAGGTGGGTTCGTCGAAGAGGAAGACATCGGCCGGGGTGATCATGTCGAGGCCGACGTTGAGGCGTTTGCGTTCGCCGCTGGAGAGGATTTTCTGTTCGGGGAGGCCGGCGGGTCTGTTGCGGCGTTCGTTGAGGCCGAGTTCGATGAGTTTGGCGTCGACGCGGCGTGAGATGTCGCGGCGTTTGAGGTGAGGCGAGCGCATGGTGGCGGCGCACTCGAGGTTTTCCTGAACGGTGAGGAGCGGGTCGAAGGCGTCTTCGTGGGGGATGTAGCTGATGAAAGGGCAGAGGAGGTTGAGGTTAGAGTAGAGCGGGGAGTCGTTCATGAGGACGGCTCCCTGAGCGGGTTTGAGGTGACCAGCGAGGATGCGGAGGAGACTGCTTTTGCCTGAGCCGGAGGGGCCGAGGACGCAGACCATTTCGCCGCGGCGGACGGAGAAGCTGACACTGTCGACGGCGGGGACCCCGCGGCCGAACGAGTGGCTGACGTCGACGACGTCGAGCTGGCGGATGATGTTGCGTTCTTCCTCGATGATGCCGTCGGCGAAGCGGCAGCGGAGGTACTGGCCCTCGCCGAGCGAGATGACGGCTCCGTCGGCGAGGGGGGCTTTTTCCTTTTCGCGGACGGACTGGCGTTCGACGGTTAGGGGGCGAGGGGATTTGAGGACCTCGAGTTCGCCGGTTTTGGCTTCCGGGTCGAAGCGGATGCTGAGGAGGAGTTCGGAGCGGAGGGAAGGGGAGAGGAGGATATCGCCGCTGCGGAGGAGGGCTGGGTTATTGGAGACGAGGTATTCGGCGCGGCCTGGGTGGAGGTCGAAGCGGCCGCCCATTTCGCGGGCGCGGCGTCTGAGTTCGGCGAAGGAGATGCCGGTGCCGTCGGGGAAGGCGATGCGGTCGGTGAGGGAGGCAGTGAGTTTCTGGTTAGGGAGGAGGCGGAGACCGGAGACGCGGAGGTCGGCGCGGCGGAGGGCGGTGACTTCGACGGAGAGGCCGAAGGCGATGCGGAGGACACTGCTGCGGGAGCGTTCGCGTTCGAGGAACGGGCTGCCGGAGGAATTGAGGCCGAGGAAGAGGGAAGTGGAGGAGACTCCTTTTCTGGCGTTGAGGTAGAAGACGAGGTCCTGGTGGTCGATGACGTGGTCGCCGAGGACGACGCGCTGACCGTCGTAGAGCCGGAGGAATTCGCCGGTGCCGAGCTGACGGCCGCGGGCGATGACGGGAGCGGTGCCGGTGTTTTTGAGGAGGAGGAGGTCCTGGAAGCGGAAGACGGTGAGGCTGTGAGGGCCGGAGAGGTGGTCGAGGACGAGATCGGCTGGGGGGCTGCCGCCGATGTCGAGCATTTCGAGGACGGCGGAGGCGGCGGAGGATTCGGAGGGGCCGACTTCGGCGAGTTGGCCGACGATGGCGCGTGCTTCCTGGGCCATGCCCATGCGGGCCATGAAGGATTCGAAGGCGGACATTTCGCCTGCGAGGGTGGAGCATCTGGTGATGAGGACGTAGAGCTGGACGGCGAGCTGGATTTTTTCGTCGTGGTCGAGCATGCCGTCGAGTTCAGCGGCCATGGCGACGAGGTCCTGGGGTTCGCTGAGGGCCTTGCGGTAGAGGGCGCGGAGTTCGGAGTAGACGGCTTCGGGGTAGTCGTAGCGCATGAAGCCGAGACTGCTTTCGATTTCCTCCTCGTGGGCTTCGCCGTCGAGTTTACTGAAGCCAGCGTAGACCCTGATGAGGAGGGGCATGAGCTGGCGGCGGAGCGGGCGGCCGCGGATTTTGCGGACGATGCGGCGGAGGCGGCCGTCGTTGGAGGTTTCGAACATGCCTTTGGGCGGGGGCGAGGAGGAGGCATGGCCCTCTGGGGTTTCGGGCGAGGAGGGGAGGCTCATGCGGGAGGTGGAGAGAGAGTGGGCGGAGACGGAGCGGTGAGCGAGTCAGTGCCACTGGGCGGGAGGAGCCGCAAGCTTGTGGGGCGGGAAGCGGGCAGAAAAAAACCGGAGGCACCGTCTGATGGGACGGCAGCCTCCGGTTTAGTGAAGAGGGGCTGGAAATCAGGAAGCGTCGGCCTTGCTGAGCGCCTTGAAGGCGAGGGCAGCGGCGGCACCGCCGAGGAGGTCGGCGACGATGTGGAGCCAGATGCCGGCAGGGGCGGTGAGTTTCATGATGGCGACGCCGACGGCGACGGCTGGGTTGAAGGCACCGCCGGAGATGTGGCCGACGGCGAAGGCACCGGTCATGACGGTGAAGCCGATGGCGAGACCGTAGAAGGAGTTGCCGGCGTTGGCCTTGGCGGTGGCGACGTTGAGGACGACGTAGGCGAGGGCGAAGGTGAAGAGGAATTCAGCGAGGAAGGCCTGGGGGACGTTAGCGATGGCAGCGCCTTCGCCGGTTTTGCCGGTGAGGAAGGTGGCGGCGGCGGCGGCGGCGGAAGCGCCGAGGATTTGGGAGATCCAGTAGGGGAGGACGTCTTTGGCGTCGCATTTCCCGCGGAGGAAGACGGCGAGGGTGACGGCTGGGTTATAGTGGGCACCGGAGATGTGGCCGCCGGCGAAGATCATGACCATGAGAGCGGCTCCGATGGCGAGGGGCGGGATGACGCCGGCCTGGCCTGCGAGGACGGTGCAGCCGATGGTGAGGACGAGGAAGAACGTGCCGATGAATTCGGTGATGTATTTGTTCATGGTGTGGAACTGGATATTGGATGGGTTTTGTGAAGGCGGGCGAGAGTAGCGTCAAGGTGCAAATCGTGCAACGACGGGTCAACCACTGTAATGCGGGGGGCTGACGGAAGAGGAATCAGGGGCGCGGGGAGCGTGGGGGGACGTAGTAGGGGGAGGGAGCGGGCGCGGTGGAAGGGGAGACCTTGGTGCGGATCCATGAGCTGGCGCGATTGAGACTGTCTTTGACGGCGGAGGCGCTGCGGCCGGCGACGTCGCGGGTGCGGTACCACAGTTCTTCGGCCTGGGAGGAGGGTTGCTGGGAGGGGTTGGAGGCGGCGGCGGTGGTTGAGAACCACTGAGTGGCGAGGATTTTGCCGGAGGAGGCGGAGACGGTGACTTCGCCGGTTTTGCGGCCGAGGGCGTCATTGAGGACGAGGAACCAGACGGGGGAGGAGGCGCGGGCGGGGGATTGGAGCCGGTAGTGGACTGAGTGGAAGCCGATGCGGGCGGCTTTGGCGGCGGCTTCGGCGCGGGAGAAGGCGAGCGTGCTGTCGAAGGCGACGGATTTGAGGGAGAGGAGTGGGGAGTTGGCGGAGGCGGCGGCTTTGGGAGGGAGCGGGCCTTCGGCGATGACGCCGGATTCATTGATGAAGAATTCGCGGAGCGTGCCGTCGGCGTCTGAGGCGACCATGCGCCATGCGGCTGGTTGGTCGGCACCGTTTTCGCCGGTGACGAGGACGATGCGGGTGAGGTAGGCGGCGCCGCGTTCGCGGCCGGCGGTGCGGAGGGCGTCGCGGGCGGAGATGGCGCCGGCGAAGGATGAGCCTGCGGAGAGGAGGAGGACGGCGAGCGAGCGGAGGAGGACAGGTGCGGTGCGCATGGGACTGAGGGAACGTGCGGGAAGCGGGGGCTGGGTTCAACCGGGGAACGCGAAGGGGAGATTCCCGGCTTGCTGCGGTGCTGGGTGGCCCGTAGAGCCTGCGGTTTTCTATGGCTGCGCTTGTATCTGTTAAAGACTTGACCCTTTCGTTCGGCAATCAGGATGTGCTTGCCGGGGCGACGCTGGCGGTGGAGGAGGGGGAGAAGGTGGGCCTTGTGGGGAGGAATGGCTGTGGGAAGAGCAGCCTGCTGAAGATCATTGCGGGGGTGGAGAAGGCGGATGGGGGGACGGTGTCGTTGCGGAACGACATGGTGATCGGGTGGTTGCCGCAGGAGTTTGAGTTGAGGGATGACGCGACGGTGGAGGAGAATGTGCGGGACGGGGCGGCGGAGTTGCTGGGGTTGATCGCGCGGTATGAGTCCGGGGAGGCTGGGGGACATGAGGAGAACCGGTTGCTGGAGACGATCGAGCGGCGGGGTGGGTGGGAGATTGACAGCCGGGTGAAGATGATGATGACCGAGCTGGGGTGTCCTCCGGCGGGGAGGAGGACCGGGGAATTGTCAGGTGGGGAGAAGCGTCGGGTGGCGCTGGCGCGGGCGCTGGTGACGGCGCCGGATCTGCTGCTGCTGGACGAGCCGACGAACCATCTGGACACGGAGTCGATTGCGTGGCTGGAGGAGTGGCTGAAGGCGTCGCGGAGTGCGTGTCTGTTTGTGACGCACGACCGTTATTTTCTGGATAGGATTGCGACGAGGATTGCGGAGATTGATGCGGGGAAGGTGTGGGTACACGAGGGGAACTACACGGATTATCTGGGTGGACGGGCGTCGCGTCAGGCGGCGGATGCGGCGAAGGAGGAGCGGCGGCAGACCTTTTTGCGGAAGGAGATCGAGTGGGTGCGTGCGGGGGTGAAGGCGCGGACGACGAAGTCGCAGAGTCGGCTGGATAACTTCGACAAGATTGCGTCGGAGAAGGCACCGGAGGTGGAGCAGGACATTGAGTTGCTGATTCCGCCGCCGCCGCCGATGGGGAATGTGATTGTGACGGCGAAAGGGATCGGGGCGGTGGCTGGGGGGCGGCGGTTGTTTGCGGGGTTTGATCTGGAGTTTGCAGCGGGGACGTGCACGGGGATAGTGGGGCGGAACGGGATGGGGAAGACGACCCTGCTGCGATTGCTGATGGGATTGGCGGCTCCTGCGGAGGGGAGTGTGACGATCGGGCGGAATGTGGTCTTCAACTATGTGGATCAGCACCGGCTGACGCTGGATGGATCGAAGAGCCTGATTGAGGAGATTGGCGGGAACAGTGATTTCATCACCTGGGGCGGGCAGAAGCTGCATGTGAGGAGTTATCTGAAGCGGTTTCTGTTTTCGGATGACCGGGTGTCGCAGCGGGTAGAGGTGTTGTCAGGAGGGGAGCGGAGCCGGCTGCTGTTAGCGAAGATATTGTGCCGGGGCGGGAATTTTCTGGTGCTGGACGAACCGACTAACGATCTGGATCTGGCGACCCTGCAGGTGCTGGAGGAGGCGCTGCTGGAGTATAAGGGTTGCGGGGTGGTGGTGAGCCACGACCGGTGGTTTCTGGACCGGATCTGCGACCGGGTGATTGTGTTTGAGGAGAACGGGCCGCATGTGCAGGAGGGGAATTACTCCTATTATCTGGAGAAGAGCCGTGATCGATTGGCGGCGGAGCGGAGTGCGGCGGCTTCGGCGGCGAAGGCAGCGGCGGCGGTGGCAGCGGCGGCTCCGAAGGTGAAGGAGAAGGCGCGGAAGCTGACGTGGAAGGAGGAGCGGGAGTTGGAGGGATTGGAGGGGAAGATCATGGAGCTGGAGGAGGCGGTGGCGGCGATTGAGGCGCAGCTGGGGGATCCGGCGTTTTTCGTGACGCGGGCGGCGGAGGCACCGGGGATGATTGCGGAGGTGGACGCGCGAAAGCTGGAGATTCAGGGGATGTATGCGCGATGGGAGGAGCTGGAGGCGCTGAAGGCGGCGGCGGGTTGAGGGGTGGTGCGGGGATTTTCGTTGCCGGGGTGAGTGGACCGGGTTGAATGGAGGCGAGAGATTTGCCGCTGTGAGAGCTGATTCCGACGATGAGAGAACCGGTGTTGCGGCAGCGGGTCGGGTGACTGTGGGTGGGAAGTGGTTTCGGCGGGGCGGGGAGAAGCTGGTGCTGCACGGGGTGGCGTACGGGCCGTTCGGGTCGGAGGAAGGAGGGGACGGGTTACCGGGGCGGGAGCGTGCGGCTGAGGATCTGAGGATGATTGCGGCGTGGGGCGGGAAGGTGGTTAGGGTGTACACGGTGCCGCCGGGTTGGTTTCTGGATCTGTGCGGGGAGAATGGGTTGGTGGTGCTGGCGGGGGTGCCGTGGGCAGTGCATGCGGATTTTCTGAGTGGCGAGGTGGAGCGGGAGATTGCGAAGCGGGCGGTGCGGGAGGCGGCGCGGGCGCTGGCGGGGCGGGAGGAAGTGGCGGCGCTGCTGGTGGGGAATGAGATTCCGGCGGTGCTGGTGCGGTGGCTAGGGTGGCGGCGGGTGAGGGCGTTTCTGGAGGACTTGATCGATGTGGTGAGGGAGGAGGTTCCGGATCTGCTGGTGGGCTATGCGAATTATCCTAGCACGGAGGTGCTGGTGCCTGGGAATGCGGATTTTCTGGCGTGCAATGTGTATCTGGAGGATCCGGAGGCGCTGGGGCGGTATCTGGCGCGATTGCAGAATCTGGCGGGGGACCGGCCGCTGCTGATATCGGAGATCGGGGCGGATGTGCTGGGGATGGGGGAGGAGCGGCAGGCGGAGTTGCTGCGGGAGACGGTGGAGCGATGCCGGGAGGCCGGGGTGGCGGGGCAGGTGGTGTTTGCGTTCACGGATGAGTGGCACCGAGGGGGCGGTCAGGTGGAGGGGTGGCGGTTCGGGCTGACGGATGCGGAGCGGCGGCCGCGGCTGGCGTGGGGGGAGCTGGCGGGCGGGTGGCCTGGGGAGGTGATGAGGGAGGGCGGGCCGGGGATGCGGGTGTCGGTGGTGGTGTGCACGCGGAATGGAGTGAGGACGTTAGGGGAATGTCTGGGAGGACTGGCGCGGGTGAGGTATGGGGATTATGAGGTGATTGTGGTGGATGATGGGTCGGACGGCGGGATTGCGGAGATTTGTGAGGGGTTTGCGGGGGTGCGTTATGTGAGGCAGGAGGCGGCGGGACTGGCGATGGCGCGGAATACGGGGGCGGCGGTGGCGACTGGGGGGATCATTGCGTACACGGATGACGACTGTGTGCCGGACGAAGACTGGCTGAATTTTCTGGTGAGGGCGTTTGCGGATCCTGCGGTGGGGGCGGCGGGCGGGCCTAACGTTCCGCCGGCGGCGGTGAATGCGGTGCAGGCGAGTGTGATTGCGGCTCCGGGTGGGCCGGCGCATGTGCTGACGGGGGATCGAGAGGCGGAGCATTTGCCGGGATGCAATCTGGCGGTGCGGCGGGAGGCGTTTGCGGCGGTGGGCGGGTTTCGGGCGGAGTATCACGCGGCGGGGGACGACGTGGATTTCTGCTGGCGGCTGCTGGAGGCGGGGTGGCGGCTGGAGTATGTGGCGGCGGCGATGGTGTGGCATTACCGTCGGTTCACGGCGCGGGCGTATCTGAGGCAGCAGTGGGGTTATGGGAAGGCGGAGGCGCTGCTGATGCGGGTGCATGGCGAGCGGTTCGGGGTGAGTGGCGGGGCGAGGTGGCGCGGGGTGGTTTATGATGCGGCGGCGGGGCGATTGGGAGGGGCTGGGGTGTCGATTTACGGGGGGATGTTCGGGATGGCTGGGTATCAGATTGTTTATCGGCGGGAGGTGCCGGGATGGGCGTGGCTGGTGATGACGGTGCCGTGGTGGCTGGTGGTGGCCGGGTTGCTGCTGCTGGGGTTGTGGCGTGTGGAGATGGTGGTGGCGGGCTTGGTGATGGCGGCGGTGCCGGTGGTGCTGGCGTGGCGCGGGGCGCGTGGGTTGCGGATGGGTGCGATGTGGGATGAGGATGCGGGGGCGAGGTGGATGCTGCGTGGGTTGCTGCTGGCGCAGCCGGTGGTGCGGAGTGCGGCGAGGATGTGGTGGGGGGTGCAGGTGGGCGGGTGGCCTCGCGGGGGGCGCGGGGAGTGGCGCTGGCCGCGTGGAGCGTGGAAATGGAGAGTGCGTGGCGGGCGGGGATTGGTGCGGGAGTATTGGAGTGCGGGTGGTGTCGGGAGGGAGTCGTTGCTGGCGGCCTTGGAGGGGAGCGGGAGCGTGCGGGTGGGGGATGAGTGGGATGACTGGGATGTGAGCTGGGTGGATGAGGGCGGGTGGGAAGTGCGGGTGAGCACGGTGACGGAGTATCACCGGGAGGGGGCGCGGACGAAGGTGCGGATCGCGGTGGTGGCGGTGGTGGGGTGGCTGGAGCTTTGGTTTGCTGGAGTGGTGGTGAGTGCGGTGCTGATGGTTTTAAGGGGAACGATGGCGGTGCCTAATGTGGTGCCGATGGCGATCTGGGGTGCGGTGATCTGGGAATGGCGGCGACGCGGGGTGGTGCGGCGAGCGGCGGCGGTGGCGGATGTGGAGCGAGCGGCGGCGGCGGCGGGGCTGGTGGCGGTGCACGCGAATGCGGAGGGATGAATTGAGTGTCCGCTGGACGGGTGGGGCGGAAGCCATTCATGGAACATCAACCCAATCCGACATAATTTCATGAAAACGACACTGACACTACTTCTTGCGATGGCCCCGGCATTTGTTTTTGCTGCGGACGGAGCTGATGCTGACGCGGTCAAGGCGGCGGCGAAGGCGCTGAAGGAAGCGACTGGCTATGCATTCACGTCGACGACCTCGATGGGAGAGAACAGCCGTTGGCAGCCGGGGCCGACGGAAGGCAAGGTGAATAAGGATGGCTGGGTGCTGCTGACGAGCACGCGTGGCGAGCAGAAGAGCGAGTCGGTGTGGAAGGGCGGGGTGACGGCGATCAAGGGTGAATCCGGTTGGAAGACGCCAGAGGAACTGGCGGCGGCGGCGGAGAGCAACAATGGCGGTGGCACGGACGGGCAGCGTCGTGGTGGCCGTGGGGCGGGTGGGTTCGGGCGGATGGCGCGGAGTTTCAAGACCCCGGCGGATCTGGCGATGGATCTGGTGGCGAAGGCAAAGGCGCTGACGAAGGATGGCGACACGATTTCCGGTGATCTGACGGATGAAGCGGTGAAGGAGCTGATGACGTTCGGCGGTGGCCGTCGTCGGGACGGGAGTGAAGCGCCTGCGCCGGAGAATGCGAAGGGTTCGGTGAAGTTCTGGGTGAAGGAAGGGGCGCTGACGAAGGTGGAGTACCACGTGGAAGGGACCTTGTCGTTCAATGGGAACACGATGGATCTGAAGCGGACGACGACGACGGAGATCAAGGATGCGGGGAAGGTGACGGTGGAGGTTCCCGAGGAAGCGAAGAAGAAGATCGAGTCGGCGCCGAAGCCTGAAGAAGGTGCGGAGAAGAAGCCATCCTGAACCATTAACCTAACAGAGATATGAAATCATCGATTGCATTGAATCTTGTGTGGGCGGGCGTGGCTGCCGGGGCGTTTTACGGGGGGATGCAGATGCGTTCTTCCGAAGGGGCGGCCGGGGCGGGTGGCGTACGGAACAAAGTGGTGAGTGCGCAGCCTGCGACCGGGCCGGGGGGAGTATCCACGGCGAAGGACGCGTCGAAGCTGGCGTCGTCGGATCCTAGCGTGATTGACTTCTTCAAGAAGTACGGGTTGGACACGGGAGTGCCGCTGACGCCTGACGTGATGAAGGAAGCGATTGCGGAGGCTGTGCGTGAGAACAATCCGGTGAAGAGCCAGATGATGTTTGCGCGACTGATGGAAGCGCTGACGCCTGAGAATGCGCCTGCGGCGCTGGCGATGCTGCGTGAGAACGTGGGTGGCTGGGAGTCGATGCGTTACATGCCGATGCTGGCGCATGCGTGGGGTTCGGTTGATCCGGAGAGTGCGATGAAGACGCTGGGAGCGGATGGCGACCGTGGGTCGCGGTTTGCGCAACCGGCGGTGCTGACGGCGTGGGCGTCGAAGGATCCGCAGGCGGCGATGAAGTGGCTGGAGACGTTTGAGGGAGGCGGGAAGGAGTTCATGTCGATGGCGATTGTGAACGGGATGGCGAAGAGCGACGTCGAGGGTGCGATGAAGTATGCGTCCGGGTTGAAGGACGAAGGTGAGCGGGCGCGTGCGGCGGAGACGATTGCGCGTGAGATGATCCGGACTGGCGGGACGGAGAAGGCGACGGCCTGGCTAGGGAGCATTACGGATCCGACGATGAAGCGCGGGGCATTTGAGACGATGGCGGATCAGATGCTGCGTTCCGATCCTGCGAAGGCGGCGGAGTTTGTGAAGGCGCACCAGGGTGAGGAGTATGCGAAGAACGCGGTGGGGAACATTGCGCAGAGCCTGAGCCGGACGGATGTGAAGCAGGGGTTGGAGTTTGCGTCGAACCTGAAGGGTGAGGCGCAGGCGAAAGCTTACGGCGAAGTGGTTGGCGAGTGGATGCGGAAGGACAACGGTGCGAGCGCCGAAGAGGCTAGCAAGTACGTGAACGGCCTGGCGGCTGGACCGAACAAGGATGCGGGAGCGCAGCAGGTGGCACGGAACATTGCGCGGGAGAACCCGCAGGATGCGATCGTGTGGGCTGGTGCGATTCAGAATCCTGAGTTGCGCGCGAGCACGCTGGTGGATGTGGGTCGTGACTATATGCGGAGCAGTCCGCAGGAAGCGGCGGCCTGGCTGGCGACGAGCGGGTTGACGGCTGAGCAGCAGCAGCAGGTGACGGCTCCGCCGGATCGCGGCAACTGGCGCGGTGGGTTTGGCGGTGGTGGTGCCGGGTTTGGTGGTGCGACTGGCGGACCGCCGGCGGGTGGTGGTGGTCGCGGCGGTCGTGGCCGCTGAGGTGGTTTGTCGAGAGACGCGATAGCGTTTGAGGAACCCTCTTGCCGGGCAGTGTGCGCCGGCGGGAGGGTTCCGTTTTTGTTGTGATGACGATCGCAGGCTGGACGAACAAAATCATCAGGGTCGGGTATGTCGTGAAGGAACTGGTGCTGGCGTGGATGCCATGGAGGCCGCGGTACCGAGTCCTTGCGGGCGATCATCCCGGCGGGCGTCAGGGGCTGGAGCGGTGGTTTCGGCGGACGGGACACGAGATTGCCTTCGGGAAGTTTGATGACGCGACGGTGGGGAGGTACGATGTGCTGGTGCCGCTTGTGATTGAGGACGTGAGGCGGCTGGTGGCGTGCCGCGGGGCTGCGGCGAGGAATCTGCTGCCGGTGTCGTCGGGTGTGGTCGTTGACCTTTGTGACGACAAGCTGGCGTTCTGGCATTTTGCGCGGGAGCGCGGGTTCGGGGAGTACACGCCGCGGATGGCCGGGGAAGGGGAATGGCCGTGTGTGTTGAAGGCGCGCCGGGGTTTCGGGGGCGTAGGGACGTGGTTTGCGGGGTCGAGGGAGGAGGAGGTGTTGCTGCGGGAGGGAGTGGTGGGTGCTGGCGAGTGGTTCCGTCAGGCGGTGGTGCCGGGCGCGGTGGAGTATGCCACGCACGTGCTTTTTCTGGGTGGCCGGGTGGTACGCTCGCTGACGTTTGAGTATGACATGGGGGCGAGCGGGAAGGTGAAGGGGAAGGATGGACCGGTTAGGCAGCGGATGATGCGTTCCCGGCACGATGAGGTATTTGAGCGGATCCTGTCGGCGATGGGATACGAGGGCCTGTGTTGTATTGACTACAAGGTTGAGGGCGGGGTGCCGAAGGTGATGGAGATCAATCCGCGGATTGGGTCGAGCCTGCTGCCCTATTTCTTTTCTTATCTGCGGAGCCTTTCGAGGGAGGGTGCTGCGCGGGGACGTGCCGGGGGGGTGGGGTCAGCAGGAGATGCGGCGGGTGCGGGCGGTGACGGGTAGGGTTTCGGTGGCGGAGTCTTGGTGGACGACGTGGACGAAATCGTGGAGGGCGACGGTGGGGCAGACGTGCCATGGGATGCCTGCGAGGGCAGTGCCGATGGGGAAGTTAGAGGCGAGGGGGGATTCGAGGACGAGGTGTTCCTCGTTATGCATGACGGGGACGGCGTTGGGGAGGGCTGGGAAGATGACGCGCGGGTGGGGCATTTCGGAGCCGACGGCTTTGTGGCCGAGGTCGAGGCAGAGGAGGTTAGGGGCGGGTTTGCTGATGACGCGGCAGAGGAGGATGGCGGCGTGGAGGAAGTCGAGGTCGGGGAGTTTACGGCCGTAGCCGGCGTCCCAGAGGACGCAGGTGCCGGGGCTTGATTCGACGTTAGGGCGGTGGGCGTGGAAGGGGAAGGTGGGGGAGCCACCGGCGACGATGACGGGGACGGGGAGGCCGTCGGAGAGGAGGGAATCGCGGAGGGCGGCGACGGGAGCGAAGGCGGCGTGGCAGGCGGCGGCGCGTTCGCTGGGGTCCGATTGGTGGAGGTGACCGTCGTAGGCGTGGAGGCCTGCTGGGGTGAGGCCGGGGAGAGCGGCGATGAGTTGGTAGAGGGTGGCGGCGTCGGGGCCAGGGGCGATGCCGGTGCGGTGCTGACCGGAGTCGATGTCGAGGAAGACGGGGATGTTCAGGTCACTGGCGGAGGCGGCGGTGCTGAGTTGGCGGAGGGAGGATTCGTTGTCGGCGATGGTGGAGAAGCGGACTCCGTGGAATTTGCTAGAGAGTGCGATGAAGCGATTGATGGCCGGGCCGACGAGTTGTGAGGCGAGGAGGATGTCGGTGGCACCGGCGGCGGCGGCCATTTCGGCTTCGGCGATGGTGGCGCATTTGGCCTTGGTGACGCCGAGTGCGGCGAGGCGGGAGACGATCTGGGGGAGCTTGTGGGTTTTGAGGTGAGGGCGGAGGGAGGCGGGGTTGGGTGCGAGGGCGATCATGCGCCGGAGGTTTTCCTCGACGCGGTCCCAGAGGATGAGGAGTGCTGGGGAGGGGATGTCGGCGGTGTTGGCGGGGAGGGGAGCGTCCATGGGTCAGGCGAGTTCGAAGACCCCTTCGATTTCAGCGGCGATGTTGCCGGGGAGGGGGCCGGTGCCGAAGGCGCTGCGGGCGCCGATGCCGCATTCCTCGCCGAAGACGGCGGCGAAGAGTTCGGAGCAGCCATTGATGACCTTGGGGTGGTCGTAGAAGTCTGGGGCGGAGTTGACGAGGCCGAGGAGCTTGACGACGCGTTTGATGCGGTCGAGCGAGCCGAGTTCGGCGCGGAGGGTGGCGAGCATGGCGAGGCCGACCTGGCGAGCGGCGGCGTAGCCTTCTTCGAGGGAGAGGTCTGAGCCGACGCGGCCGCGGATGAGGGATCCGTCTGAGCAGACTGGGCCGTGGCCGGAGACCCATGCGAGGCCTGAGGCGATGACGACGGGTTTATAGACGGCGGCGGGTGCTGGGGCGGCGGGGAGAACGAGCTGGAGGGCGGCGAGACGTTGTTCGTTGGTCATGGGGCATTTCCTTAGCTGGAGGGAGCGAGGAGGAAAGCCCGGAATGGGGGAGTGTTGGGGTTGGGAGAAGAGGTATTGGAGGAATGGGAAGGCGGGGAGATGGTCAGGGAGTGATCAGGGAGTGGTGGTTGGCCATGGGCCGTCGGAGGTTTTGACGTGGAGGCGGAAGAAGCGGCGGGAAGTGCCGGGGATGGGGGTGACGGTGAAGCTTTCGGGTTGGCCGGAACCGAAGAAGGAGACACCGGTGTCTGACCAGCGGAGCAGGTGGGTGGCGTCGTCGGCTGGGAGGAGGGAGGAGCTGTAGAGGCGGTAGAAGCGTCCTGGTTTGGTTGCGAAGGCCATGGTGGCTGGGTTGGCTGGGTCTTGAAGGATGCGGAGGGCGTCGGCTGGGTTGGCTGGGTCGGTGCCCATGAGGGATTCGTCGGCGTCGGTGATGCCGTCGCCATCGGAGTCGGCGATGCCGGAGTCCGGGGCGAAGCGGATGCCGCTGACGGTCATGGTTTCGTTGGTGGAGTCGCAGAGACCGGTGATGACGAGTTGGACGGAGGTGGTGCCTGCGGGGATGAAGCCGGTGATGGGGTAGGAGAATTCCTGGATGGTGGGATTGACGAGTGGGGCAGGGCAGAGTTCAGCGCCGTTCATGCGACCGGAGAAGTCGACATCGTAGGAAGTGACGAGGGAGACTGGGTTGGCGGTATCGCCATTGAGGATAAGGTAGGCGAGGAAGCTGTCGGCGGCTTCGAAGCCCCCGGAGGTGTCGCGGATGGCTAGGGTGGCGGAGACGCGGAGGGCGGAAGTGGTTCCGGTTAGGGAGAGGACCTCGGTGGCGATGGATTTGTCGCCGACGCCGAGCAGGTCCCCGTCGTTCATGCGGATGATGGGTGGGTCCTGCTGGACGACCCATGCGGAGTCTGGGGCAGGGAGGGTTTCGTTGTAGACTGGCTGGGGTCCGGTGCCCTTGTCGATGGTGGCGATGCGCCATGGGCCTGGGAGGGGGACGTTGAGGGAGGCGGTGGCGGCGGGGAAGGAGGCGTCGCGGAAGGTGAGTGGGAGGAGGGCGACGCCTGCGGGGGCGGAGAGGGTGACGGTGCCGAAGGCTCCGGAGGCTGGAGTGGTGCTGCCGTCGACGGTCCAGCCGGCGCCGCCGAATTCGCCGGTGACGGTGACGTCGAAGGAGACGGTGTCGTCGGCGGGGCCGGGGCCGTTTTCGATGCGTGTGATGTTAGAAGGGGCGGTGACGAAGACGGCGGGTTGGGGGACCTCGATGATGAGATTGCTGAGGACGAAGGTTTCGGAGCCGGAGTTGCTATTGCCGATGAGGCGGACGCGGGCGGAGGTGGTGCCTGCGGGGATCATGCGGGAGAAGTTGAACGTCTGGGTGAGGTTGGGGGCGGCGGACAGTTCGGTGCCGCCGGTGAGACGGCCGTCGTTGTCGGTGTCTGCGGTGCCGAGGATGCTAGTGAATGGAGCGCCGTTGAGGCTGAGCTGGAGCGTGCAGGAGTCGAAGGTTTCGAAGCCTGAGGAAGTGCCGGCGATGGCCTGGAGCGTGGCTTTGAGGCGGACGTCGGGTTTGCCGGTGAGGTCGATGAGTTCCGAGTCGAGGATGTGGTCGCCCTGCTGAGGGTTGGCGTTCTGGGTGGCGGTGCGTGCGGTGCTGTTGATGGACCAGCGGACGGGGGCGGAGGCGAGGGCTGGCGCGGAGAAGAGCGGGCGAGGAGTGGATGTGAGGGCGTTGGTGCCGATGATGGCTGGTGCGAGGACGGAGATGGTGGCGCGGCAGTCCGGGTCGGCGCTGTCGGTGAAGTCGTAGGTGGCGGAGGCGCCGGGGAGGGCTCCGGTGATGGGGACTGGGGTGCCGTAGGGTTGGGTGACGGCTGGGTTAGCGAGGATGAAGTCGGTGCCGGTGAAGGTGCCGTCGATGGAGACGATGTAGTCGACGAGGTCGTCTGCAGGGTCGTCCGGGGTGGCGTTGTCGAGGTAGGAGAAGCCGGTGATGGAAGGTGTCAGGGAGCACCACGGGGCGAAGAGGGGGACGGTGGTGGTGACGGTGGGGCTACCGCGGTCTTCGATGATGATGTTGGAGACGTGGGTGGGGCCGGAGAAGGCGTTGATGGGGATGGGGCCGAGGGAGACGGAGGTTCCGTAGGCACCGGTGCGGCCTGCGAGTTCCGGGGGTGCGGTGATGCGCCAGCCGGAGGGGCTGACGGCGCCGGTGCCGGTGACGTTGAGGCTGGCGGAGACGGAGTCGTCGAGCGGGTCGCGGGGAGTTCCGGAGGTGGAGCGGGTGATATTGGAGAGGGCACCGGAGACGGCGATGTCTGCGGCGGTGAAGGTGAGGTCGACGTCATCGATGCCCATGAGGGCGTCGGCTCCGGCGTCGTTGATATTGCCCCAGCGGACGGCGAGGAATTCGCCGGGGTCGAGTCTGATTTCGGAGGCAGGGGCGGCGCTGACGGGGGTGCGCAGGTCGACCTGGGTGTAACCTGAGGGGCTTGTGTAGGTGAAGTCGGCTTCGCTGGCGCGGTTCCAGCCGGTGAGGTAGTGGGCGCTGGGGGTGGTGGAGACCTCAGGCGGGAAGACGGCGACGGTGGCCGGGGCGGTCGTCATGGTGAGGACGGCGGCCTGGGAGGTGCCTTTACGCCACCAGAAGGCGAGGGTTTCGACGTTGCCGGCGGTCTGGTTGGTGTGGCGGATTTCAGCGGCGTAGGCGATGTTAGTGAGGCGGACGGGGATGGTGGCTGAGTTACGGAAGACGACGATGGCGGAGTGTTCGCCCTGGGCGGTGATGGGAACGGCGGCGAGGGTGCGGTCGGGGTCGCCGCTGATGCCGGAGGAGTAGAACCAGCCGGTGTTGGGGCTGATGGCACCGTCGCTGATGCGGTAGAGGTAGTTGGCACCGGCGAAGCCTGTGGGGGTGCCATTGCCGGCGCGGTAGAGCCACCAGCCGGGGATGGTGGAATCGTCGGCCCATCCGGTGGTGGTGGCGGAGTTATTGGCTCCGGTGGAGACGAGGTTGTTGAAGTCCTGGAGGTAGCGGGTGGAGCCGGAGATGGGGATGGGAGCGGCGAGGGTGGAGGCGAGGGGGAGGGAGAAGAGGACGAGGGCAGGGAGCTTCATGGCGGCAAAAAGGGTGACAATTTCGTTGAAGGGGAGCAGAAAGCGTACCGCTTACGCGAAATCCGGAGAAGTACGGATCGACGGAACGAGAAGACTGCGCCATTTACCAGATGACATGACTGGTGGCACGCTTCCTGCGGAACTGGATGTTGTCAGATCAACCACCCCCCCGACCATGCTTGAGCAATACGATCCCGGAGAGTTTTATGATGAGATGTTTACATCGCCTGGGGGAGTCCGGACGCATTATCAGAGTATTGCGGAGCGGCTGGGGTCGGTGTCGCATGATGACTTCGAGAAGAAGCAGGCGGCGGTGGAGCTGGCGTTCATGCGTCGAGGGGTGACGTTCACGGTGTACAGTGACGACCAGGGGACGGAGCGGATTTTTCCATTTGATTGTGTGCCGCGGATTATTCCTGCGGATGAGTGGGCGCACATCGAGAAGGGACTGATCCAGCGGCTGACGGCGCTGAATCTGTTTCTACATGACATTTATCATGAGCAGAAGATTCTGAGGGAGCGGATTATTCCGCCGCAGTATGTGATGAGTGCGCGGCATTTCCGGCGGGAGTTCATGCATTTCGAGGTGCCGAAGAATATTTATGTGCACATCTGCGGGTCGGATCTGATCCGGGACAAGGATGGGAGGTATCTGGTGCTGGAGGACAATCTGCGGTGTCCGTCTGGTGCGAGTTACATGCTGGAGAACCGTGCGGCGCTGCGGCGGGCGTTTCCGGATTTGTTCCGTGCGGCTGGGGTGAGGCCGGTGGAGGGATACGGGGCGCAATTGCTGAAGAACCTGCAGTATGTGTCGCCTGACAAGTTCGGGGGGAGTCAGCCGAATGTGGTGCTGCTGACGCCCGGGGTGTATAACAGTGCGTATTTCGAGCATGCGTTTCTGGCGCGGCAGATGGGGATTCCGATTGTGGAGGGACGGGACTTGGTGGTTAGGGATTTCAAGGTTTACATGAGGACGACGGCGGGGCTTGTGCCGGTGGATGTGATTTACCGGCGGATTGACGATGATTTCCTTGATCCATCGGTGTTCCGGTCGGATTCGCTGCTGGGGGTGCCTGGGCTGGTGAATGCGTGCCGTGCGGGGAATGTGACGCTGGCGAACAGCATTGGGACCGGGGTGGCGGACGACAAGGTGATTTATGCGTGGGTGCCGAAGATCATCCGGTATTATCTTGGTGAGGAGCCGATTCTGCCGAATGTGGACACGTATCTGGCGAGCGAGGCGTCGGATAGGAATTATATTCTGGAGAATCTGGACAAACTGGTGGTGAAGTCGGCGAATGAGGCGGGTGGTTACGGGATGCTGATGGGGCCGTGGGCGACGAAGGCTGAGATTGCGGAGTTCCGGGAGCAGATTCTAGCGAATCCGCGGAATTTCATCGGGCAGCCGCCGATTTCGCTGAGTCGTCATCCGACGTGGGCGCAGGATGTGTCTGACTTCGAGGGACGGCACATTGATCTGCGGCCTTATATTCTGTATGGGGACAAAGTGACGGTGACGCCGGGGGGGTTGACGCGGGTGGCGCTGCGGCGGGGGTCGCTGGTGGTGAACAGTTCGCAGGGTGGCGGGTCGAAGGACACGTGGGTGCTGAGCGAGAAGGCAGCCTGAACCAAAGTTGAGACTGAGACCATGAGTGCAAATGATCCGCGCGAGCAACTGGCCGCGCACCGTCAGGCGAATGTGATGCTGTCGCGGGTGGCGGCGTCGCTTTACTGGATGAGCCGTTATCTGGAGCGTGCTGAGAACATTGCGAGGCTGCTGGATGTGAATCTGCAGATCAGCGTGGATTTTGACCGGAGTGACGAGCAGTTTCTGGAGGAGCACTGGCTGCCGGTGCTGCGGTCATCGGGGAGCGAGGCGCAGTTTTTCGAGGTCTACAAGACGGCGGACAGCACGACGGTGCCGGAGTTCCTGACATTTACGGCGGGGGACGGGTGTTCGATCCGGGCGTGTGTGGCGGCGGCGCGTGAGAATGCGCGGCAGGTTAGGGATCAGATCTCGTTCGAGATGTGGGAGGTGCTGAATGATGCGTGGCTGTTCCTGAAGGATGCTGCGCCGGAGAGCATCCGTGGGGCGAATGCGCCAGGGTTCTACGAGCAGATCAAGCGGTTCTCGCATTTGTTCCAGGGGCTGACGGATTCGACCTTTTCGCGGAATGAAGGGTATGAATTCATTCAGTTCGGGAAGTTTCTGGAGCGGGCGGACAAGACGTCACGGCTGCTGGACATCAAATATCACATTCTGCTGCCGAACCTGAATGATGTGGGCGGGGCGGTGGACACGCTGCAGTGGCAGGCGGTGCTGCGGTCGACGAGTGCGCTGGAGAGTTACCGGCGGTTTTATGTGCAGGAGATTGTGCCGTGGAAGGTGGCGGAATTTCTGCTGATGTCGGATTCGTTTCCGCGATCGGTGCGGTACTGTGTGGAGCAGTGCGATCATTTCATGCACCGGATTGCGGATATTCCGGCTGGGGATTACCGGACGCCGGGTGAGCGGCGGTTCGGGCGGTTTGTGCAGAACCTGAGGTTTGCGGCGATCGAGGAGATCATGAACGGGGGTCTGCACGAGTATCTGACGGGGGTGCAGGCGGAGCTGGAAGCGGTGGGGAGCCTTGTCTACGAGAGTTTCATGTATCATCCACCGGTGGACATGGCGGCGGAGATCCGCTTGCATCAGCAGGAGCAGCAGCAGCAGGAGTACCGACGGGTTTGAACGCTCCCGCCCGGCGTCACCCGTCTTCATAATGCCAGATCCGACTGAATTCCTCCACAACGCCGGTTCCCTGCCGTTGCGCCTTCGGGTGCAGCATCTGACGCATTATGCGTATCAGGGGCCGGTGACGGACAGTTACAATGATCTGCGGCTGTGTCCGGTGACGGACCCGCTGCAGCGATGTGTGGATTTCAAGCTGGAGGTGGAGCCGGCGACGGCGGTGCAGACGTACATGGATTTCTATTTCAACCGGGTGGATCATTTCGAGCTGCACGAGCCGCATGATTTTCTGCGGATTCGTTCGGAGTCGCTGGTGGAGACGATTCCGGATGGGCGCGGGCCGGTGACGGGGGATTTTCCCGTGGTGATGCTGGATTCGGTGGAGGTGACGGAGAACTATTTCGATTTCCTGACGGATTCGGATTTTGTGTCGCTGGATGCGGAGCTGTGGCGGGAGGCGGTGGATGTGCTGCCGGGCGGGGTGACTGATCTGTGGCGGGATGCACTGTCGCTGGGGCGGCATGTTCATGACACGTTTGTGTACGAGACGGCGTCGACGAATGCGGGCACGCGGATGACGGAGGTGCTGCGTACGCGGCGCGGGGTTTGTCAGGATTTTGCGCATGTGATGATTGCGCTGTGCCGGAGTCAGGGGATCCCGGCGCGGTATGTGAGCGGGTATTTCTTCAATGACAGCCGGCAGGCGGGCGAGATCGAGGCGTCGCACGCGTGGGTGGAGGTGTTTCTGCCAGGATTCGGGTGGAAGGGTTATGATCCGACGCACCGGCGGGAGTCGGACACGCGGTACATCAAGCTGGCGACGGGTCGGGATTACGGGGATATCCGGCCGGTGTCAGGGACGTTCCGGGGGAAGGGGACGCGGGAGTTGAAGGTGGAGGCGAGTATCCGGCTGGCGGAGTGAGGGGGGGCGGGGATGTGGAGAGGCGGGCCGTTGCGGGGTAGATACGTGGGGCGTGGATGGATTCGGATGGTTTATCGGATTTGGGAAATGGGGTGGGGCTATGGTGAGCGGGGCTTTTGTGGGGGAGGTTGGGGTTGGTGTGTGCGAGAGGGGGAACCACGAATTTCGCGAATGGGCACGAAGGATTTATTGAATGGGAGCGGTCGGGCTCCCTTGGAGAGGGGCTGTTCGGCAATGAGACAGGCCTCTGCGGGCGGGGTCAGGGGTGACGGGGCGGGGGTGAGTGAGCCTTGTCACAGGAAGGGGTTGATGACGGTGACTCCACCGTAGTCCTGGCCATGGTTGAGGTCCTCGGAGTAAACGGTGTGGCATCCGAGTTCCATGGCTGCGGCGATGATGGCGGCGTCCCAGTAGCGGATTCCGTGACGGGTTTTGATTTCGAAAGCGTGTTGGGCAAGAGCCACGGATGTCTCGACAAGCGGATAGCCCACCATGTGCCGGATCATGGCCGCGATTTCGTTGTGGGTTAGGCCGAGTTGTTTCTTGCGGAGCGTCACGTCCATGAATTCCTGGAGAATCTGAACGGAGAGGCCGAAATCAGAGTCGCTCATGAGCCGCAGCGCGATATCCCGCTTTGGCTGGTCAGCGGGTGCGGCTGAGACGATGTAGATGAAGATGTTGGTATCGAAGAAGACCATCAGTCCCATTTTCCCTGTTGGCGGTCGTAGATTTCATCGCGGTTCAAGGGGCCGATGGGCTCGGTGTTCTTTCCGGCGGAGAGTGCGGCGATGAGGGCTGCGGCACGTGCCTTGCGTTCTGCTTCCACATCCGCCGCTGGCTGGCGGATGGCGTGTTCCAAGCCTTGGATGACGAGGTCCTTCAGGGTGATTTTCCGCTGAACGGCAATGGTTTTTGCCCGGTGGAGCAGGTGTTCGGGGAAATCGATGGTCGTTTTCACGAGCAAGGAATACTGCGATACGGGGATGTTGTCAAACAGCTGGTCAAATGGGGGTCGGGTGGTAATTGGGCAGACCTCTACGTGGCGCGCGGGGGATGGGGCTTTTGGAGAGGGGGCTTGCTCGGTAATGAGACAGACCTCTTCGGGGCTTGGATTGGCAGGGGAATGGGGGGCAAGGGAATGGCGGCGATGTCGAGGGGGAAATTGGACAGACCTCTTCCGGGGAATAGGGCCTGTAGTGGGGACACCGGCTGAACGACGGGCGGGAATGTCGGCTCCCCGTTGTTGGGAATGCTCGGTGGCTTTGACGGGGGGGCGGATCCGGGGATGGGATCCAAGGGGGGCAAGCCGTGTCCCGCAATTAGACACAATTAGACAGACCTCTCTACAGCGGGCGTGGAGGGACGTCTTGTTCGGCAATGAGAAGACCTCTACGGGGCGGGGGATGGGCAATGAGACGGACCTCTGCGGGCCGATTATGAGACAGACCTCTACGAGGTGGGGATTTGGACGGCCACCCTCGACGCCCTGCGCATGGTCTACCGCACACCGTAGCCGAAATCACGGACACCGTTGCTTGTTCGGCAATGAGACAGACCTCTTCGTGGGAGATTTGGCGGGAGGCGGATCCGGGGATGGGAATTGAGGGGGCAGGCCGTGGTCGGCAATGAGACAGACCTCTCTACAGCATGTTGCCCAGCCCGACGCTCCGCGATTCGTAGAAATCACGAATCTCCCTTAACTCTCCGTCGATGGCCGGGTGGTATTCGATTGTCAGGCACGCAGACGGCGCATGAGTTCCTCGTGGCTGAGAGGGGTTACTGCTCCCGACTCCAGTTCGTGGTCACGCTGCTCTGCAAGGCGAAGCGTTTCGGCTTCACCTTCACTGATGAAATAGGGATCCTCCAAACTGGCCCAGAGCGATTCCGCCAGCACGGTACGATCATGCGGGGGAAGCTGCAGGGCGGCGGGAGCGATTTGGGCGTAGCTCATGGCTGGCCGGCGGATGGCACGGCTGATTGCTGAGTGGACGCCGGGATTTCGCTCGCCCAGCTACTTGGATTCGGGCGCGGGAGGGGCGTCCGGTTTTTTCTCTTTGGCGGTGGTTTGGATGTAGAGTTCGCGGAGTTGTTTGAAGTCGACCTTGGTGGGGGAGTCGGTCATGAGGTCGCAGGCCTTGTTGTTTTTGGGGAAGGCGATGACTTCGCGGATGCTGGATTCGCCGGCGATGAGCATGGCGATGCGGTCGAGGCCGAGGGCGAGGCCGCCGTGCGGGGGTGCGCCGAAGCGGAAGGCGTCGAGGATGTGGGAGAATTTGATTTGTTGTTCTTCTTCGGAGACGCCGAGGACGGAGAACATTTTGGCCTGGAGGTCTTTTTCGTGGATCCGGATGGAACCGCCGCCGAGTTCGTAGCCATTGAGGACGACGTCGTAGGCGACGGCGCGGACCTTGGCGTAGTCGCCGGCGTCGAGGAGGGGGATGTCGTCGCTGTTCGGGCGGGTGAAGGGGTGGTGGACAGCGGTCCATGAGCCGTCGTCGGTTTTGGCGAGGAGGGGGAAGTCGACGACCCAGAGGAAGTTGAGGTCGGTGGAGCCTTTGGTGAGGTCCATCATGTCGGCGATTTCGAGACGCGTGCGGCCGAGGATGGTGCAGGCGGATTCCCATTCACCGGCGACGAAGAAGACGATGTCGCCTTCCTCGATGCTGAGGGTGGAGATGAGGGCGGCTTTTTCGGCGTCGGAGAAGAACCTCCAGAGGGGGCTCTTGTACTCGCCATTCTCGCATTTGATGAAGGCGAGGGTCTTCACGGGGAGACCGGCCTGGACGGCGAGTTCGTTGAGCCGGTTCATCTGGCCGGTGGTGATGCCGGCGAAGCCTTTGGCGTTGATGGCTTTGACGACCCCGCCGTTTTCGAGCGTGGATTTGAAGATTTTGAATTCGGTCCCTGCGAAGACGCTGGCGAGGTCGATGAGCGTCATGCCGAAGCGTGTGTCCGGCTTGTCGATGCCGTACTGGTCCATGGCCTGGTGCCATGTCATGCGCTGGAAGGGAGCGGGGACGTCGCGGTCCATGCCTGCTTTGAACATGGAGACGAGGAGGCCTTCGACGAGCTTGATGATGTCGTCCTGGCCCACGAAGCTGGCTTCGATGTCGATCTGGGTGAATTCCGGCTGACGGTCGGCGCGGAGGTCTTCGTCGCGGAAGCAGCGGGCGATCTGGAAGTACTTCTCGAGGCCTGCGACCATGAGGAGTTGCTTGTACTGCTGCGGGGCCTGGGGGAGGGCGAAGAAGTGGCCTGGGGAGAGACGAGCGGGGACGAGGAAGTCGCGAGCGCCTTCCGGGGTGGGGTTGGAGAGGATGGGGGTCTCGACCTCGATGAAGCCTGAGGCGTCGAGGTAGTTGCGGGCGGCGGCGGTGATTTTGTGACGCTGGCGGATGTTTTTGTTCATCCGCGGGCGGCGGAGGTCGAGGTAGCGGTACTGCATGCGCAGGTCCTCGTTGGAGAGCTCGCGGTCGAGCTGGAAGGGGAGGACGTCGGCTTTATTGAGGATGGCGACGGCGGTGCAGACGACCTCGATGTCGCCGGTGCCTAGTTTGTCGTTTTCGGTGCCGGAGAGGCGTGCGTCGACGCGGCCGGTGATCTGGATGACGTCTTCGTCGCGGAGCTTGTGGCTGAGGCTGGCGGCGTCGGCGTTTTCTTCGGTGCGGAAGACGACCTGGGTGAGGCCTTCGCGGTCGCGGAGGTCGAGGAAGATGACACCGCCCTGGTCGCGCACGGTATTGACCCATCCGGCGAGGGTGACGGACTGGCCGATATGGGCTTTGCGGAGTTCGTTGCAGTGGTGCGTGCGGTACATGGCGGAAATTTGGGGACGCGCAGACTGTCGTGGTTTTGAGCGGGCTCAAGCGGTGAAATCCGTGCGGTTGCGAGGGGAGCGGGAGTGGGGGAGGGGTGGGGATGGGAGCGGAACGAGTGCAGCGAGTGGCGTTGTTCGGGGGATCGTTTGATCCGCCGCATCGTGGGCATGTGGCGATGGCGGAGGCGGCGGTGGGTGCGTGCGGGCTGGACCGGGTGGTGTTTGTGCCGTGTCGGGAGTCGCCGTTGAAGGGTCGGAGGCCAGGGGCGGGAGGGGTGGATCGGGTGGCGATGCTGGAGGGTGTGACGAGTGGGTTGGGGTGGGCGGAGGTGAGTGATTGGGAGATTGGGCGTGAGGGGCCGAGTTATTCGTGGGAGACGGTGGAGTATTTCCGTGGGCGGTGGCCGGGGGTGGTGTTGTGGTGGGTGATGGGGGAGGATCAGTGGGCGGCGCTGGAGCGGTGGGCGCGGCCGGAGGTGTTGCGTGAGGGGTTGCGGTTCATTGTGTTTGCGCGGCTGGGGGCGGAGCCGGAGCCGCGGGCGGGGTGGCGGATGACGGTGGTGCCGGGGGAGTGGGAGGTATCGTCGACGCGGGTGAGGGAAGTGCTAGCGACGGGCGGGGATGTGAGTGGGATGCTGATGCCGGAGACTGAGCGGTACATCCGGGAGCGCGGGCTTTACGGGGCGCGGGAGTGAGGGGAGTGGTGCCGGGGATTTGTCAGGATGGGTTGTCAGGGTGCGGCGGCGATGAGATCGTCGAGCATGGCGGCGGCCTGGAAGGCTGGGAGGGAGTAGTGGCCTTCGTCGACGAGGTGGAAGGAAGCGGTGGGGATGCGGCGGGCGAGTTTTTCGGCGAGGGACCAGTGGAAGTTGTTATCGAAGCGGCCGTGCCAGATGCGGACGGGGACTTGGATGGAGGCGGGGTTGAAGGGCCATGGTCTGGAGTAGAGCTGGCCGTCATCGAAGACGGATTGGCTGCCGGAGAGCATGGCACCGTGGAAGGAGGGGAAGAATTCGTCGAAGCGGGCGCGATTGGAGAGGGCTTCGCGGTCGCGCGGGGGGACGGTTTTGAGGATGAGCTTCATGATGGGCCATGGGAGCTGAATCTTTCCCAGCGTGACGGCGACGGCGATGATGGCGCGGAGGAGCCATGGGGCGACATCGTTGATGGCGAGCATGAAGCGGTAGGCGGGGAGGAGGGCGCGGCGGTCGGCTAGGTCGTCGAGGGGTGGGGCGCCGCAGCAGTCGAGGACGGCGAGGACGCGTTGGCCGAGGGATGCGGCGGTGGCGAGGGAGTAGGGGCCGCCGCCGGAGACTCCGAAGACGAAGAAGCGGTCGACGCCGAGGGCGTCCATGACGGAGGCGGCGAGGGGCGGGAGGTCGAGGAACGAGCGGTCGGGGATGCGGGAGCTGTGGCCGAAGCCTGGGCGGTCGAGGGCGATGATACGGAGGTGGCGTTCGCGGGCGGGTTGGTCGAGACAGATACCCTGGGAGCTGCTGCCGGGCCAGCCGTGGAGGAAGAGGACTGGGGTGCCGTGCGGGTCGCCGTATTCGCGCCATGCGATGCGGCGGTTGAAGGTGGTGGTGATGCTGAGGCTGCCGTCGGGGTGGTGGGTGATGGGAGGCTGGCCTTGCATGTGTCAGGGAGTCCGGGGATTACGGTTTGGGCAGTTTTTTGCCGGGGAGTTTTTTCTTTGAGGCGGGCGTCTTTTTCTTTTTCGAGGCGGGCGTCTTTTTCTTTTTGGGTGCGTCGGTGGGCGGGGCGGTCCATTCGGCGATGGCGGCGTCGCGTTCGGCGATGAGTTCCTTGAGTTTTGGCCAGTATTCTTCTGCGATGATGTAGCCGACGCAGGAAGGCTTGCCGCAGCGGCAGGGGTGGTCCTGCCAGCATTCGAGGTCGAAGCCGTAGTTGAAGCTGAGTTCTTCGCCTTTGGCGATGAAGCGGAGGGCGACGATCCAGATGCGGCCGCGGGAGACGACGGCTTCGCAATTGGGTTCACAGGAGTGGTTGATGAGGCGAGCGGTATTCCACTCGAAGTTGCCGTCGAGGTCGTGTTTTTTATTGAGGATGAAGAGGTAGACGGCGGCGTCGCCGGTTTTGCTGGCTTCATCGAAGAGGGCGTTGCCGCGTCGGTTGCTTTCGGCTTTGGTGACTTTTTCGCCTAGGTATTCGATGATGTGGGCACCGGCGGGGATGTCGCGAGCGGCGAAGATGCCGCGGTTATGGATGCTGGAACGTCTGACGACGTAGTAGGGATCGGTGGCTTGGTCTGGGGGCATGAGGAGATGAGGGATGAGGCGAGCACAGGGCGTCCACAATGGACATTAGGGCGTGGTGAAGATTCCAGGGAAAAATTTTCAGGGTGGCCACAGTTCCGGCTTCACTGAGAGGGCGGGCGAGGCATAGGGTGAAGGGAGACAGCAATCCCCCGCTGCGCAAGTTCCCGTTTTGTTCCATATGAAGACGCATTCCCTTTCCCGGCGTGCGGTTGTGGCTGTTGTGGCCATGGCTGCTGCTGTACCGTTGACCGCTGCACCGGTGATCAATGAGTTGATGTATCATCCGCTGTCGTCGGTGGGGAGTCCGGAGGATCCGGGGAAGGAGTGGGTGGAGTTGTATAATCCTGGGGCGACGGCTGTGGATGTGTCCGGGTGGAAGCTGACGCGGGGGGTGACGTTTACGATTCCTGCGGGGACGGTGATGGGGCCGCGTGGGTATCTGGTGATTGCGGCGGACGTGGTGAAGTTTGGGGCGGCGAATCCAGGGTTTGGGGGAGTGGTGGTGGGTGGCTGGGTGGGGACGCTGGCGAGCGGGGGTGAGCAGGTGCAGCTGGCGGATGCGGCAGGGGTGGCGGTGGATGATGTGACGTATGCGGATGAGGGCGGGTGGGCGACGCGAGTGAGGAGTGCGGTGAGTTTCGGGCATCAGGGATGGGAGTGGGAGGCGGCGCATGATGGCGGGGGGCACACGCTGGCGAAGGTGGAAGCGGTATTGCCGGCGCTGGAGGGGCAGAACTGGAGGACGTCGGTGGAGGCTGGTGGGACGCCGGGGCGTAAGAACTGGGAGACGGAGCCGGTGGATGCGGGGTATTTTGCGACCGGGGTGAAGCATTCGCCGGTGGTGCCGAAGGCCGGGGAGCCGATCCGGGTGCAGGCGAATCTGCCGTTAGGAGGGATCACGAACCGGGTGTTGCGGTGGCGGGTGGCCGGGGCGGCGGGTTTTCGTACTGCGCCGTTCATTGAGGATGGTGCGGCGGGAGCGGTGTCGTGGCCGGGCGTGGCGGTGATTCCGGGGCAGGTGGATGGGACGGTGATTGAGTACTATGTGGATACGGAAGCGGGAACTGAACTTGGGAATGACACGGTGCCGAGGAAGGCGCGGACGTCGGCGGCCGGGGTGGTGCCGGAGGTTTATGCGAACGTGTGCAACTATCTGGTGCGGGTGGATGATTCGTTTGACGGGTCGCGGGATTCCACGGTGCCGGCGAATCAGCCGCTGCTGCGGATGGTGATGCTGCCGGCGGATCAGGCGGAACTGACGGAATTGCAGACGACGAGCGGGCAGGAGGACAGCACGGCGACGTTCAATTGTGCGTTTGTGTCGCAGGACGGGACTGGGGTGAAGATTGTGCAGAATGCGGGGGTGAGGAACCGCGGGTTTTCGTCGGCGCTGGGGCCGCCCAATAACTTCCACATCAGCTTCCGGAGTGATGATCAGTGGAAGGGTCGGAGTGCGGTGCAGTTGAACTGTCAGTTTGGTTATTCACAGGTGCTGGGGAAGACCTTGTTTGCGGCGGCTGGGCTGGCGTCGCACGATGCGGTGGTGGTGCAGTTGAGGGTGAATGGTGCGGATCTGGCGGAGACGGGCGGGCGGATGTACGGGCGGTATGCGATGCTGGAGGGGCGTGGCGGGGAATGGGCGTCGAATCATTATCCTGACGATCCTGACGGGAATTTCTACCGGGCGGACGACCATGAGCCCGGGCCGGTGGGGACGCCTGCGGGGAATCTGGGGAGCGGGGAATTTCAGTATGAGGGGACGAGCGGGGCGGCTTACAGCGACACGTTCATCAAGGAGACGAACAGGGAAGCGGATGACTACAGTGATCTGGTGGCGCTGACGCGGGTGCTGAGTGCGCCGGTGACGGGCGGGACTGCGGAGCAGCCGGCGATCAGTGATGCGGCGTATCCGGCGGCGGTGGCTGGGGTGCTGGATATTGATCAGTTTTATCGTTATATTGCGTGTGATGCGCTGGTGGGGAATCAGGAGGGTGGGTTGCAGAGCGGGCGCGCGGATGATTTTTCGCTGTACCGTGGGGTGATTGATCCGAGGTTCCGGTTTGTGCCGCACGATCTGGACGACGTGTTTGATATCGGGAACGGGGCGGGCAATCCGCTGACGCGATCGCTGTTCAGTTATGACGAATTCGTGCAAGCAGGGAACACTGGCGTAGTGGGATTGCGGCGGATGTTCAATCATCCGGCGCTGCTGCCGAGGTATTATGCGGCGGTGCTGGAGGCGATGGATCGGTGGTTCAACCGGGCGACGATTGATCCGCTGGTGGATCGATTGATGACGGGATGGGTGCCGGCGACGGATGGGAGTGCAGCGACACCGAACCGGGGGATTCAGGAGATCAAAGGTTATGTGGATGTGCGGCGGGCGAATGTGCTGTCGCAGATTCCGCAGGTGTATGCGGTGGCGGTGGCTGGGAATGCGGCGGACAGCATTGAGGGGTATAAGGTGAGCAGCAACGGGGCGGCGAATTTCAGCGGGACGTTCAATGTGGCGCGGACCTACAGCATTACGGTGAACGGGGTGCTGGCGCAGGCGTTTTACCGGACGGCGGGAGCGGATGCGGTGGGGACGTGGAAGTTAGCGGTGGCGGCGGGTGGCGGCGGCGTGCTGCGGCCGGGATTGAACAAGGTGGTGGTGCGGTTCTGGGACGGCGTGGGTGGAAGCGGGGCGGTGGTGCACGAGGACGTGGTGAACGTGTTGTGGAACACGGCGGCGGGGACGACGGTGAACGGGACCCTGACAGCTCCGGGGTCGCTGACGCTGACAGCGCCGGAGAATTATGTGCCAGGGACGCCGGTGCTGGTGCGGGTGGATCTGAGGGATGGGGCGGGGAATTTCAATCGGAGTGCGTGGAACACGACGGTGAACCTGGCGGCGAGCAACGGCGTGCAGATCAGTCCGTCGACGGTGACCTTGTACAATGGGGTGGGGAGTGCGCTGGTGACGGTTGGCGGGGGTGGGGCGACGACGCAGACCTTGTTGCGTTATGGAACGGGTGGGACGGGGACGGCTGGGAGCGGGACTGCGGGATCGGTCTGGCGGGCGAAGACGGATTTCACGGTGCCGACGCTGGCGGCGTTCATTCTGTCGAGCGGGACGACATGGCGGGAGAGTGGGTTTGTGGAGGATGCGACGTGGGTGAGTCGGGCGACGCAGACGGGGTATGGGGATAACGACGAGAATGCGCCGTTCACGCGGGTGGATTACAATCCGACGACGGCGGGGACGCAGAGTTCGCCGGTGTATCTGTTCCGGGGGAACTTTACGATTGATGATCTGGCGGCGGTGACGGGGGTGACTGGGGAGGTGAAGTTTGATGATTCGTGTGTGGTGTATGTGAACGGGACGCAGATTTACCGGCATGGGGATCTGACGGCGAATGCGCCGCTGACGCAGTACACTGTGGACAATGGGGCTCCGACGCGGGAGAACGCGACGGCGGCGCTGACAGTGCCGCTAGGGTTGCTGACGAGCGGGGTGAATACGATTGCGGTGGAGGTGCACCAGGCGGATGCGGCGAGCAGTGATGTGACGTTTGATCTGCGGCTGGCGGCGACGGTGGCGACGGGCGCGGCGGATCCGGGTCCGTTCACGCTGACGGCGACGGCGGGGCCGCTGAGTGCGGGTCGTGCGGTGGCGAGTCTGGGGACTACGGCGGGGACGACGGTGAGCGGTGTGCTGCCTGCGGGGACGACGACGTGGAGTGGGTTGGTGAGGGTGAGCGGGGATGTGACGGTGCCGGCGGGCGGGGTGCTGGAGCTGGCGGCGGGGACGCAGGTGCTGATGGCGGGGACGAGCGGGGCCGGGGATACTGGTGGTGCGGATCTGATCGTGAACGGGAGTCTGGTGGTAAACGGGACGGCGGCGCAGCCGGTGAGCATCACGTGTGCGGATGCGGCGTCGCGGTGGGGGCAGATACTGCTGAGTGGCGGGGGGACGTCGACCATCAACTATGGATTGATCACGCGGGGCGGGCATTCGCCTGGGGTTGGGCATACGAGCCGGGGGCCGGTGCTGCGATTGACGGGGAGTGCGCTGACGTTGACGGACAGTGCGTTAGGGGATGCGCCGGGGAAGGCGTTGTACACGTCGGGGGCGAGCAGTTTCACGATGCGGCGGAGTTTGATGGCGCGGTGCATTACGGGGCCTGAGGTGGAGGACGGGTGTGCGGTGCTGGTGGAGGATTCGAACATTCAGGAGTGCCTGCCGGTGTATCGGGAGAGCAATGCGAACGTGCCTGACGACGAGGATTGTTTTTATGTGCACAACGGGAGCGGGCGGCCGATGGATTTCCGGCGGACGGTGTTTGCGCGGTGCGGGGACGACGTGCTGGATTGTCTGGGTGGGCCTGTGAATGTGGAGTACTGCATTCTGCGGGAGGGATGGGACAAGGGGATCAGCCTGCTGAACAATAACCTGACGCTGCTGGGGACGCAGATCATTGACTGCGACAAGTGTGTGGCGTTCAAGAATGGGAGTTCCGGGGCGACGCGGACGCTGACGATGGTGAAGAGCACGCTGGTGGCTGAGGAGCATGACACAGCGCTGGCACCGTGGGGGTATTCGGTGCCTCCGACGTCACCTGACCCTGACATTCCGGCGACGGCGTTCTGGACCCAGTGGAAGCCGGCGAGTGCGGGTGGGACGCCGACGCAGGACGGCGTGATGGTGATGAACGCGTCGAGTTCGATTTTCCATGGGAAGCAGCCGGTGCAGATCGACAACGGGGCGGGGCAGTACACGAGTGCGCCGACGACGCTGGCGTATTGTGTGACGTTTGACACGGACACGGCTGGGGCGGCGGTTTGGCCTGGGACGGGGAATCTGAGTGTGGATCCACAGTTTGCGGGGATCGGGGCGGATGACTACCGATTGGCGGCGGGGAGCCCGTGCATCAACGCGGGGGATCCGGATGCGGCGCAGGTGGATCCTGACGGGAGCCGTGCGGACATCGGGGCATTGCCGACGGGGACGGGTGGTGGCGGAGCGATTGGCGAGGTGAGGTGGACGCTGGCGGGGTCGCCCTATCGCGTGACGGCGAACACGACGGTGCCGACGGGGACGACCCTGAGGATTGATGCGGGGGTGAACGTGCAGTTTGATCAGAACATCCGGCTGACGGTGAACGGGCGGATTCTTGCGGAAGGGACGGCGGGGAGCCGGGTGGTGTTCAGCCATGTGCCGGGGACGAATGTGACGAGTGATGTGGATCCTATCAAGCTGGGGACGCAGACGGGCGCGCCGAAGTGGGGGGGAGTGCGGGTGTATGATGCGATGGGTGCGGAGAATGCGTTCCGGTTCTGTGATTTTGTGAATGCGCAGGGGACGTCGCCGAGCGGTGCGGAGAATTACGGGTCGCTGGGTTTCATCCGGTCTTGGGGGTGGGTGGATCACTGCACGTTTGCGGGGACGCACCTGAGGATGTGTTATGGGAGGAACAGCAAGCTGACGGTGACGTACAGCGATTTTCCGGACATGTTCATTTTCGATCCTCTGGTGAACCGGATTGAGGAACCGACGACCGACTTCATTGCGGCGGCAGACAACAGCATGGAGCCGTTGAAGGTGGAGTATCCGACGACGGATGCGGAGGTGAGCGGGGCGAACGCGGCGAATTTCCCGAATGGGATGCCGCTGAACGGGGCGTGGCGGGTGTATTTCAATGCGTTTCACGGGAACCGCGGGCACCAGGACGTGTTTGACTGCGACAGCGGGCGGTGGTCGCCGCGGGATCCGGTGACGAATCACCAGACGAACGGGCAGTTTGTGATCGACTGCCGGTACAATCATTTTTACGGGCTGGCCGGGGACGAGCACATGGATCTGGGTGGGGATGCGTACATTGCGAGCAACGTGTTCGAGAATGCGCGGAAGGATTTCTGGACGAACGACACTGGTTATTCGAATGCGATCAGTTCGGGGGACAAGGGGAGCGGGACGACGATCATGGTGGCGCGGAACATTTGTTATGATCTGGATCACGTGATCAACTGCAAGCTGAACACGGCGACGATCTTCGAGCACAACACGATTGCGAATATTCACCCTGATTTCCGGTTTCAGGGCCAGACGGTGACGCAGGATGTGATTTGTGCGCCGATCAACTTCTTCATTCCGCAGGACGGGACGAATCCGACGTACGGTGACGGGGCTTATGTCGGGTTCAACATCATCAGCAATGTGCCGCACGTGTTCAGCGGGCCTGATGCGAGGAAGGTGAACAACGTGGTGGTGAATGACATCACGACGAAGATCGAGTTTTTCCACAATCTGCTGGATCAGGTGGCGGATCCGGTGATCGGGCCGAATCATCCGGGCGGGTATTTCAGCGGGACGTACGGGCCGAATCAGGCTGGGGCGCCGGGGTTTGTGGATCCTGTGGCGGAGAATTACGGGTTGCGGGTGGATTCGCTGGCGCGGACGACAGCGCCAGGGGGGGTCAGTTATGGGGCGGAGGTGCCGGAGTGGGCGTATGTGGTGGGCGGGCCGTCGGGTACGGTGGCGGCGACGAGTGCGAGTTTCACGGTGGGTGGGCCTGGGGTGGTGGCGTACAAGTGGCGGTTGGATGGTGGGGCGTGGAGTGCGCCGGTGCAGATTGGGAGTGGCGGGGTGATGCCGCGGGGTGCGGTGGCGACGGTGAGGCAGGCGGTGCTTGAGTTGAGCGGGCTTGGAGCGGGGAGTCACGTGCTGGAAGTGCTGGGGCAGGACATGGCTGGGAACTGGCAGGGGAGTGATCCGGCGCGGTTGTATGATGGGGGTGCGCAGGCGTTGCCGACGGTGCGGACGTGGCGAGTGGAGACGGCGGTTCCGGTGGTGGTGCTTGGGGAGGTGATGGGCGACACGTTTGCGGCGACGCCGACTGCGGAGCAGCAGTATGTGAAGCTGGTGAACCGGAGTGGTGCGGCGGTGGATCTGACGGGCTGGAGCCTGAGTGATGATGTGAGGACGCCGGGAGAGCAGGCGCTGACGGGCGGGTTGCTGAAGGTGAGTCTGGTGAATTTCCGGATCGATAATGACGGGGACGCCGTGTATTTGTTTGATGCGGCTGGGGTGTTGCGGGACAGCGTGGTGTTCGGGCCGCTGCCGGCGGGTTATGCGCTGGCGAGGTTAGGGGCTCCGGCGGAGTGGCGGCTGGCGGTGCCGATGCCTGGTGATGCGGAGAGTGTGGCTGCGCGGATGAGTGATTCGTCGCAGGTTGTGATCAACGAGTGGCTGGCGGCGACGGGGCTGAGGTATCAGGAGGATTGGATCGAGCTGGCGAATTTGGCTCCATACCCTGCGAGCCTGAGTGGAATGACGCTGACGGATGCGCGGTTCGGGACGGCACGGGCGTTTCCGCCGCTGAGTTTCATTGGTGGAGGTGGGTATGTGAAGCTGGTGGCGGACGGGGATGTGTCGGCGGGGGCGAGTCATACGGCGTTCCGGATCGACAGCCTGACGGCGGAGTTGCTGTTGTACGGGGCGGGCGGGCAGTTGCTGGACAGCGTGCGGACATTCCCGCAGGTGACGGATGTGAGTCAGGGTCGGGTGGGGAGTGGCGGGACGGGAGGGTTGGGGTATTTCACGCTGCCGACGGCTGGGGCGGCGAATGGGACGAGTGATCCAGGGTATGTGAATGCGGTGGAGGTGCTGGATCACCTGCGGATTACGGAGATCATGTATGCGCCGGAGGGCGGGAATGGTTATGAGTATCTTGAGCTGGTGAACACGGGGACGGTGGGACTGGATCTGGGAGGGGTGACATTTGTGCAGGGGATTTCGTTCACGTTCCCTGGCGGGTTCCGGCTGGAGGCTGGGGCGGAGGTGTTGCTGGTGCGGGACCGGGTGGCGTTTGAGAGTCGGTATGGGAAGGCGTTGCCGGTGGGTGGGGTGTATGACGGGGCGCTGGACAACAATGGGGAGACGCTGGCGCTGCGGCTGCCGTCGCCGTGGGATGCGAACGTGCTGTGGTTCCGGTATGAGAGCACTTGGGCGGCGACGAACGGGACTGGGTATAGTCTGGAGCTGGTGAACCGCGGGACGGCGTTTGACCAATTTGGGGAGAGGACGAGCTGGAAGGGATCGGCGGAGAAGTTCGGGACCCCGGGTGGGTGGACGGCGCCGCCATTGACTGGGTTGGCGGCGTGGCTGGCGGCGAACGGGCTGACGCTGGCGGATCTAGGGTTGGACAATGATGGGGATGGACTGGTGAACACGCTGGAGTATGCGCTGGGAACGAATCCGAAGTCGGCGGTGGTGCCGGAGGGAGCGGACCGGTTGCCGGTGGTGGGTGCGGGTGCTGGTGGGGCGCTGACGTTCACGTTTGAACTGGGGTCGAGTGCGTTGCCGGGCGGTTACGGGAGTGAAGGGGTGACGTATGAGGTGGTGGCGGGATCTGATCTGGCGGGGTGGAGCACGGTGGCGCGGAAAGCGCCGGGAGCGGCGGCGTGGACGGACGGGGCTGGGGCGGCGCTGGTGGACGGAGTGGTGACGGTGACGCCGGTGGCTGGAGGCCTTGTGCGGATTGCCTGCAACGACGCGGTTGGGGTGCCGGTGCCGGAGGCGCGGTATCTGAGATTGAGGGCGGTGGTGTTGCCGTGATGGTGCCGTCGTGTTGGGGATGGTGCGGGGTGGAAATTCCGCCTGGATGATGGGGTTGCGGCGTGCCATGTCTGGGGATGCCGCGCGTCACCAACTATGCCGCCTATCAATTCACGCCGCTTGGGGAGCTCAAGGTCCTGAGGGAGCGCCTGTTTGCGTACTGCCGGGAGCGGCGGCTGCTGGGGACGATTCTGCTGAGCACGGAGGGGATCAACCTGTTCATGGCGGGGGAGGAGACGGGGCTGGAGGAGCTGCTAGGGGAATTGCGGGCGATTCCCGGGCTGGCGGGATTGACGCCGAAGGTGAGTTACAGCGAGCAGCAGCCGTTTTCGAGACTGCTGGTGAGGATCAAGCGTGAGATCATTGCGTTCGGGGTGCCGGGGATTGATCCGGCGCAGCGGAC
>JAIXVE010000088.1 GCA_027483175.1 Verrucomicrobiaceae bacterium
GCCGCAGGCTCTGGACTGCTGGGAGCATCACAGCTCTCTCTGCGCACGGAGTGCGCCTACCCGCCCCTCTCCGAACAAGCCCCCTCGGAGCGCTGAGGCCCAGCTCGGCGATCTCCCAACTCGCCCCCGTTCTCCGAACCAGCCCGGGACCGCGAGGCTCCGTACTCGCCCCCTCCCCAAAAGCCCCCGTCCCGTAGGGACGACCGGTGACTAGCCGGGGGTGCCGCGAGCCGCTCACGGTACCCCCGGTTCCCAACAACATAACACAGGACCCCGTAGGGGTCCGCCCCTCCGAACCAGTCAGCCGAAGGCTCTGGACTGCTGGGAGCATCACAGCTCTCTCTGCGCACGGAGTGCGCCTACCAGCCCCTCTCCCCACAAGCCCTTCTCACTTCTAACTTCTCACTTCATACTTCATACTTCCCTCCCCCTCCGACCCGTGTCCCAACGGGACACCGCATACCAGCCCAGAGCAACGCTCTGGGTACCACCCCGCCCGAGCCCGGCGTTCTGTAGGAACGCCGCATACCTACACCCGGCCGATTCATCACCTGCGTGCAGATCATGGTGGTGCTCACGTCGTTGTGGCCCAGCAATTCCTGCAGAGTCCGGATGTCAGCGCCATTCTCCAGCGCGAGCGTCGCAAACGCATGCCGCAGCGAGTGACACCTCCCTTGGCGCAAATCACCACAACGCCGGGCCGACTCAGCGAGAAGGCGTCCAACACTATTCTCGTGCACCTGCCAGCAGATCAGGTGCCCCGAAAAATCCCAACGGTCCGACACACCGCCTCACACTCGTCCGCCACTGCCCCGGCTGCCTCCATTCTTGCCAATACCTCTTCGAGAGACCGGGCTGGCCTCTCACCTCGATCATCACCAATTCCAAAGCACCATGGGAAGCCGTTGCCAATTCCGTTGATTCGGTTATCGTGAATGACAGCCCCTCACCCCCATTGAATTTCAGTCAGTTGGAAGCCAAGGACACCCGACCAAACGCCCCGATTGCAAATAGATATTCCACCAGATATAGTGCAGTATTCAACTGTTAGCCGTCGCTACCTTTCTCGTGTGAATGACCCCAATTCGCCCATCGTGAGCTCGATCATCTATCGCCAGATTCACCCTTCAGAGACCGCAGCCGTGTCCTCTCTTGCGCTCGACGTCTTCAGCGAGTTTGTTGCACCGCATTACCAGACTGAGGGCGTCGCGGAATTTCACCGATACACTTCTGTCGAGGCTCTTTCGCAGCGTCACGATTCCGGCCACATCACCTTGGTTGCAGAGCACTCAGGCGAGTTGGTCGGCATGCTCCATTTGCGCCGGCCTCGCCATGTCTCCATGCTCTTTGTCCAGTCTTCCCGACAGCGTGGCGGTATCGCTCGTGGGCTGCTCGCGGCTGTGGGTTCTCTTGTTGGCGATACGGATTGCGAGTTCACTGTCAATTCGTCTCCGAACGCCGTTTCTGCCTACGAACGTTTAGGTTTCCGTATCACTGCCCCGGAGCAGTGCATTCACGGCATTCGCTTTGTGCCTATGCAACGTCTCTCGCCAAATGACCGCAACGGCTGACCATGCGCTGCAGCGAACGGCCTCCCCACTGTCCGTTCGGGCGTCGCGGGAGTTCGCGAGCGCACCGTGCGCTCCACCCACCCCGCCGAGGCCGTCGCTGAGCTTGGGTCATTCGCCCAAACTCGCAGCGCTCACTACAGTCCTTCGTAGATAGCTCCTTCTATCATGTCTCCGTTCATGGCGCTCATCGTTCTTGGCATTCTGATAGGATCAGTCGTTTGCATCGGAGCAGTCATTTGTCGGAAGCGAGGCTGTGCGCTGATGACGCTTCCATTTCCACTGCTCATACTTGCTTGGTTTGTCCTCGCCAGCATCCCGCCAGACTCCGAGCGGGAGTTTGATCGTCTTTTCGGGCAGGCTTCGAGATCAGCGGCCGCCGACATTCGGACGACCAAGCCCATCTTCATGGATGGGTATTTGATCTCGTTTCGTGTATCAGATAGTGACTATGCTCGCATCACGGCAGGCACGTTCAGCAGAGAACCACTTGGTGGGCTCAGCTTTTTCGGTCGGGCACGCCGTCCTCCATCATGGCCGGCGTCTCTTGAGACGATGGATGAGTTTGATCGCCGTGATTTCGGAGAAGATTACCTTCTCGCATACTATGACAGAGGCACTCAGACTGTTTATGCTTCATTCCATTACTGGGGCTGGTGATATGCCACGACACACACAACAACCAAGGGCCGAACATTCAAGGGCGCATGGCTGCGAGGAACGAGCCAGCCAATGCCCCTCTGATTGAACAAGCTCGGCAATAGCACCCGGGACGAGCTATTCGCTTTGTGTTTGGCGCGCGAGCCCTGATTGCCCGTTGACCGGTGATTTCAGGCGTTTCGCAGGCTCCTGATGGGCTTGCAACAGGGCAGCCCCAACCGTGGGCCCGGAATGTTCACGCCCATCAAACGCAGAGCCACCGACGGGACCGTCGAAAACAGGGCGGAAGACCCGCCACGGCCGCCGCCGGAACGCTCCCTCCGCACCAGCCGAGCCCTCCAACGTCGCCAGCCCCGTGCCAGCGCGCCCAACGAGCCAACTGGACGGCCGATGCAAACCCCTATAGGAAGAACCAGCGCCCGCAGCGGCTCAGTCCAACAGCAGTGTATCCGGTCAGAACGCGGGTCCCCCGCCACCCTCAAAACAAATCTTGCCCCCGC
>JAIXVE010000009.1 GCA_027483175.1 Verrucomicrobiaceae bacterium
CCCACAGGGAGAAGGTCGCCAGACCTTCTCCCTGTCCCATTTCTCCCTCCCCGATACCTCTTCACCAATCTCAAATCTCAAATCCCCCTCATCTCCCTCGGCCTCCTCACCCTCCTCTACGAAACCCTCTTCGCCGGCATCCCCTATTGGGACGAAATGTCCGCCCGCTACAACCACCACGCCCACATCGCCTCCAGATTCTACCTCCTCGGCACCCCCTCCCTCCTCACCGGAATCACCACCGCCATCATCCGCCGCATCACCCGCTCCCCCTCCCACCACCAACCCAAATAATCCCGTACCCACCCATCACTCCCGTCAATCAGGTCAATCACGTCAATACCGTCCCCTCCCTCACAACTACCCGTACTCTCCATTCCCCGCACCATTCCGCCACCGCCCCCTCCCTCCCCCACCATCTCCACCTCGCCGCGGCTAATCACTCCCCACCCCAAAACAAAGCGCCGCCGGAATTCCTCCCGACGGCGCTCGCATGAATCTTCAGATCCTTCTCACCTCACGGCTTCGCAGCCGATGCCGCCTCCGCAGGCTTCACTTCAGCCGCCGGAACCTCAGGCTTCACCTCCGCAGGCTTCGCTTCCTCCGCCTTCTTCTCCTCAGGTTTGGCCGCAGGAATCTCCACCGAAACCGGAGGCGTCACCGCTTCAATCTTCCCAGGCTCACCAGCAGGAACCGGCGCCGCCGCTGGAACCGCAGGCGCTGCTCCCGGCGCTCCACCCGGAACCGCCCCTGGCGCTGCCGGCGTCGCTTTATCCTTCAGGAATTCAGCCCGCTTCTTCATCACACCATCCAGCGTGTACTTGGTCACCACAAAGATCCGGTCCTTGTG
Source organism: Verrucomicrobiaceae bacterium (assembly GCA_027483175.1). Lineage (GTDB taxonomy): Bacteria > Verrucomicrobiota > Verrucomicrobiia > Verrucomicrobiales > V1-33 > V1-33. Next base: position 851 of record JAIXVE010000009.1, read on the forward strand.
CGACTGCTCGGCCGCCAGCTTCTCCTTCTTCTTCTGCAGGTCCTTCGCAAACGCCTCGTCAGCCGCCTTCTTCTGTTCCTCAGTCTCCGTCGGCTTGCCGTCCTTGTCAGGTGGCGGCGGCGTCCGCTGCTCCGCAAACTTCCCATCCGCACTGAAGCTCAGATAGTAGTTCTCCGCTGCAGCCGCGTCCGCCCCGGCAGCCACAGCAGCCTTCGCCCCGACTTTGACAGTGTAAGTGAAGCCATCAAACGTCTCGATCACCGCAGTGTGCGTCGGCTTGTCCAGCGCCGCCTTCTCCTTGTCCGCCGCTGGCGCAAGATCCTCGAACGCCGCATACGCAAACGCCCCTCCCGGACCAGCCGCCTTCGTCGCATCGAACTCCTCACCATCCTTCGGCGCATCCAGCTTCAACTCCCCACCCTCAGCCTCGCGGAACACTTTCCACGATTCCTCAGGCGTCGGCCCGGTCACCGCAATCGACTTCAGCTTCTCAACCTTGAAGAAGCTCTCCTTGTCGAGCCACGACTTCACCGTCGCATTCAGCGAGGAAAAACCCTGCACTGCCTGATAGACAATGCCGTCTGTGCCCTTCACCCGCACAAACTGCGGACGAGGCCCGGCGTTGAAGTTCATGCCGCCATCGCTCTTCGGCTCCGACGTCTTCCCGGCAAAGAACGTGATCGTGTCCTTGCCACCCGCGTCGCGGAACGACACCATCTTGCTGCGCTCCGCTTCCGGAACATCGCTCGCTGGCTCACGCAGCTGCAGTCGGCCCAACTGGCTAGCGCCCACGTTCTGAACCGATAGCACCTTCAACTGGTGCGCCGCATCCCGCAGTTCGTTCACTGCCGTCAGGCTCGCAGGGAACCCGTCACGCGACGGGAGCACCCACTTGCCGTCCTTGAACGCCACTTCGACGGAATCCTTCCCGTCCGAAATCGTGAACCCGGCCACGCCTTCCGGCTCAAAACCCTTCAGGATGCGGTTGCCCACTTCCTGCGGCTTGCCCCCGATCGCGGCGTCACGACTGCGCATCTTCAGCGCGGCCGCGATGCCGGCGGCTGCAAGAATGGCGACTAGAATGATGAGTTGCTTGCTCTTCATGGCGTTGAATCAATGAGCTGCAGTGCGGGCTTTGCGGACAACATAGACCGTCAGGCCAATCGCCAGCCAGATCAGCGGCGGTATCAGCAGGTTCCGGCGTTTGATCCCGAGAATCACGGTATCATATTCCTTCCGGGCTTCCTTCTGCTTCTGATAGATCTTCTTGTTCAAAGCAATCTGCTGCTGCTTGAACTCGTCCATCCCCTTGAAGATCGCCGCATTCCGTTCCTTGCCGCTCTTCTTGGAATTGATCTCCTCCTGAATCTTCGTCAGCTCGCCCTGCATCTGCTCGACGTCCTTCTGAATCTTCGAGTTCGCATCGTCAGAGATCTTCTTCAGCGCCGAAAACGGCCGAATCGCAGACCCGCGACCACGCACCTGCATCAGATCAGGATCGCCCGCCGCCTGGTCAATCATGTTCATCGCCAGCGCAAAGTCGTGCGAATTGAACACCGGCCCAACCTGATCGAAAAGAATGTCAGAGTCAGCCACCAGATACACCACACCTTCCTTCTTCGATTCCTTCAGCGGCGCATCCGCAGGAGGCGTCGCCGGTGCTCCCGGTGCCGCTGGGGCCACCGGACCACCAGGCGCAGTCGCTGGATTCGGTGTCACCGGCAATGGTGCCGGAGCCGTCGCCGCAGGTGTCGTCCCCGCCGCAGGCCCAGGAGCCGCACCAGCTGCCGGAACAGTCGCCGGTACCTCAATCACCGGAGTCGTCGCCGTCGCCCCAGGAGGCGTAGCAGGATTCTTCACCGCACCTTGGTCAGGCTTGATCTCAATCGCAGGCGTCACCGCCGTCGCCCCACCAGCAGGCGCTGCAGGGGCCGTCGCCTCAGGCGCTGGTGCAGCCGGAGCAGCAGGCGCTGGCGCTGGAACAGGTGCCGGCGCCGCAGGAGCAGCCGGAGCCGCAGGAGCAGGCGCCGCAGGACCACTCTCACCCTGCGCCCCTTGCGGACCACCCGGCAATCCACCCGGAAATCCTCCCGGCAATCCACCAGGGAATCCTCCCGGCTGCGCCCCTGGATCAGGCTTCGGTGCCGGCGCTGGCTTCCCTTCAGGAAACGCCGTCTTGAACATCCCCTTCAAACGCAACGCCAGCAGCCGCTGCTTGCCTTCCGGCTTCAGCTTGTACGCCAGTTCCTGCATCTGACGGATGCTCTCCGGCGACCCAGGATTCTGATTCGCATACGAGATGGGCACCATCGAGTGCTTGTCCGATGTCTTCAGAAACACCGTCTCCGTCAGGCCGCTCGCTGGCGACCCGCTGAACGCTCCAGAGTAAATAAAGAAGAAGTTCGTCAGCGACTTCACCACGTCATCGTTCTTGTCGCCAACCGCATCCGGCCCCAGCTCCATCACCACAGGGAAACTCGTCCCCTGCATGTTCATCGCATAAGACGGGTCCGCCACAATGTTCGTCGTATCCAGCGAATAACCCCACGCCCCCAGCAGCTTGCTGATGTTGGAAGCAGGCTCAACCGCCCCAGGCGCCATGCCTGGCGGCATCCCCGGCTGCTGACGGCTCGTCGCCGCCGCCGCAAGGCTCGACGAATCAAGGAACGCCACCACCCGACCGCCGTTCAGCAGGTACTGCTCGACCGCAAACTGCGTCTCGTCGGAAATCCCCGCCGGGTGAATCAGCACCACCACGTCCAGCGTCGGATCAATCGTCGACGCCGTCGCCTCGATCGTCTTCACGTCATACTGCGACTTCAGCGCCTGATAAATCGCCCACGGCTGCGCACCACCAAACGGATTCCCCGTGATCTGCAGCGGCGTCAGCAATCCCAGCGTCTTCTGCTTGCTCCGGTTCACCTCGCTGATCGCACGCGACAGATTGTACTCGATCTTGTCGTCTTCCTTCCCGTCGCTCGACAGCAGATCCGGCACCCAGTCAATCAACGCAGACTTGTCCAGGCTCGTCACCGCGACCCCGAAGTAGAACCGGCCGCCCCGCGGCTCAATCCCCGCCGCCTTCGCCGCTTCTTCCTCGTCCGTCGCAGGCTCGACTTCCTGCTTCTCGATCTTCACAAACTTCGGATTCAACTCACGGTACCGCGCCAGCCAGCTGTCCGTCTGGTCAACCAGCGGCCGCAGGTTCGGCGGCAGCTGATCCTTCGGCGACACAAAAAACTTCAGCGTCGTGTCCGTATCAACCCGGCCGA
>JAIXVE010000296.1 GCA_027483175.1 Verrucomicrobiaceae bacterium
ACCATCAGGCCTCGCGCGGTTAAACCCGCGGTGGTGTTCAACCGCCGGATGCGGAAAACCGCACGTCCGGTGGTGTGGGAGCCCTGGCGGGCGCAATCCCGCCAGGGCGACCCGATCTTCGCGTTTTGGGAGATTGGGGGACAGGAATGTCCCCCTCCTTTGGCGTCCAGGCGGGATGCGGCTTGTGCTTTGGCGGGAGGAGTAGGGTCACAGGCAGGATGCCCGTGCCACTTTGCTTGGTTGGGAGATTGGGGGACAGGAATGTCCCCCCTCCTTTTGGGTCACGGGCGGGATGTGGGTTCTGCGTTTGGTCAGGCGCGGCGGTTGGCGGCGGTGGCGAAGTATTGTTCCATGCGGGCGTGGAGGGACTGGTAGAATTGTTGTTTCATGGCTTCGAGGAGGGCGGGGCGGGCGTCGCTGCCGGGGCGGGCGGCTTCGGATTCGAGGCGCTGGTGGAATTGGTGTTCCATCTCGACGAGGGAGTCGAGGAAGGCTTGGGCGGCGCGGGTTTGTTCGACGCCGTCGGAGAAGGCGTGATCGAGGTCGCGGCTGCGGGAGCTGAAGGGGATGCGGCCGTTTTTGAGTTCGGAGAGGAAGTGCTGGTGGGCGTGGCGGAAGCCGTGGTGGTCGGCTTTGAAGGTCATTTCGTCGCGATCGACGAGCGTGTCGTAGGGGCCAGGGGCGCAGAAGAATTTGACGACGAGGGGGATGGTGTCGACGAGCATGAAGAGGAGTGTGAGGATCGCGTAGGTGGAGAAGGCGAAGCTGGCGCGGGCGTCCTTGGCATCGAAGAGACGGTGGAGGGCGAGGGTCTGGGTGAGGATATCGCGGCGGGGTTCGGCGCGGAGGGCGGCGGTGCGGGAGGCGAGGGCTGCGGAGGCGGCGGCGATGTCGTCCTGGGCGCGTTTGAGGTCGGCGAGGAGCGTGTCGATCTGCTGGCGGATGGCGGCGCGGATGCCGTTCTGCTGGGTGACGAATTGGGCGGCCTGGTCCTGCTGGATGCGGCGGCGGAGGTCGGCGATGCGTTTGGCTTCCTCGGCATTTTTGGCGGCGTCGGCGGCGAGACGGAGATCGAAGGCGTCGGTAGCGGCCTTCATGGCGTCGTTGATGCGGGAATCGAGGCCGGATTTTTCTGCGCTGGCGGCGTCGAGGAGAGCTCCGAGGCGTTTTACTTCGGTGCGGCGCCAGTCGAGTTGGTCTGAGCGGATGGATTTGGCGCGAGGGCCTTCGCCGGCCATGCCGGAGCGCTGGCCATTGAGTTCGCGTTCGAATTCGGACTGCCAGAAGGCGAGTTCGGACTGGAGTTTGGAGTAGGCTGGGGAGAGTTCGGCGATCTGGGATTCGACGGAGGCGAGACTGGTGCGGAAGGCGGCGGTGGCTTCGTCGACGGATTTTTTGAGATCGGCCTGTTGTTCCGGGGTGAGGCCAGCGGTTGGGGAGTCGGAGGAAGCGGCTTCTGCGGCGAGGAATTCGGCTTTGAAGCTATCGTTCCATTTCTGCTGCTGGGTGGCGATTTCGGCTTTGATGGAATCGGCGGCGGCGGTGAGGCGGAGGTTAGTGGTCTGGTGTTCTGCGGTGACGGAGGCGATGTCGGCGTCGCGTTCGCGTTCGATGACCGAGGAGACGGTGTCGCGGAAGAGGAGGAGGACGAGCGGGTGGGCGATGGTGAGGCCCATGAGGACGGCGACGACGAAGCGGAGGGTGAACTGGCCGATCTTGCGGAACGGCGACATGTAGGAGCGGTAGGAGGCGAGGAGGGCGCGGTCGATGGTGAGGATGATGAAGGCCCAGACGGCGGCGATGGCGAAGGTGGCGAGCCAGTTGTCGGTGAGGGTGGAGATGGCGTAGGCGGAGGCGATGAAGGCGAAGCCGGCGGGGACGAGGACCGTGGCACCAAAGGCGACGTACTTGCGCTGTTCCCAGTCCGGGCAGCGTTCGAGGGCGTCGGAACCGGCTCCGGAGAGCCAGAAGAAGAGACGTTTCAGGTGCATGGGGAGAGGTAGGTTGCGGGTGGTGGGTGGGCAACCGGGGTGGGTCGTAGGGGAACGCCTTGGGGGCTGGGGATCAGCGGCGGAGAGCGGTCATGAAGCCGCGGCCGGCGACGGTGTCGTGGTATGGGCCTGGGGAGAAGCCTGCGGCGTCGAGGAGGTCGGCGTATTCGGAGGAACTGTAGCATTTGCCCTGAGTGCTGTGCATGAGGAGGGCGGAGTATTCGGCGATGTGGAGCGGGCCGGACTTGTCAGGATTGATGAAGGCGTCGTGGATGACGAGGAGACCGCCTTTGGGGAGAGCGGCGGCGGAGACGGCGAGGAGTTGGGTGACTTCGGGGACGTCCCAGTCGTGGAGGACATTGGAGAAGAGGTGGACGTCGGCGTGGTTGGGGAGGCCTGCGAACATGTTGCCTGCGGCGACGGAGACTTGGTTGGAGCAATCGCGGGAGGCGATGAGCTTTGCGGCGATGCGGTCGACGGGGGATTGGTCGAAGACGACGGCGTGGAGGTGTGGGTTGGCGGCGGCGAGGGCGCAGGCGTAGATGCCGGAGCCGCCGCCGATGTCGATGAGGTGGTGGTG
>JAIXVE010000067.1 GCA_027483175.1 Verrucomicrobiaceae bacterium
CGAAGCGGCTGACGCCGATGGCGTTTCCGCTGTGGGCGGGGATGCTGTCGAGTCGATTGACGACGGAATCGTTTACGGACCGGCTGGCGAAGATGCTGAAGGATCTGGAGACGGCGGCGAGGGTGACGGTGGGGGAGAGTCGGTGACGGACAGGTGTGCAGGGGTGCAGGATTAAGGATTGCTTACGGTCGGGTGAATTGGTATTCTTGAGGGCGAGCGTTGCACTTTGGTGGTGCGGTGCTTATCCCCCGATGAGAGCCATGAAACTGACGAAACTGAATTGTGCGGCGGGCGTGATGCCTGTGGTGGCAGCGATGATGAGTGCTGGGGTGGGAGCGGAGACGCGTGTGGGGTTGCTGGGGATTGACGGGAATGGGAACGGGATGAGTGATGTTTTTGAGGCGATGTATCCTGGAGCGGGCGGGCCGATGGATGATCCTGACGGGGACGGCGTGCGGAATGTGGATGAGGCGGCGTGGGGGAGCGGGCCGTTTGAGCGGGACGAGGCGGCGCGGGTGTCGCTGGTGGATAATGGGGTGGGGATGCTGACGGCGAGGTGGGCGACGGTGCTGGGGAAGGACTATCAATTGGAGAGCGCGGGGGATGCGGCGGGCGAGTGGGTGGCTGAGGGGGCGGTGGTGCGGGGGAACGGGGGAGCGCAGACGGTGGCTTTGGGGCCGGTGGAGGGACGGCGGTTTTACCGGGTGCGGGTGCGGGACCGGGACAGCGACCAGGACGGAGTGACGGACTGGGAGGAACTGATGGCGGGGACGGATCCGGAGTTGTGGGACAGTGACGGGGATGGCCGGGGGGATTTTGGCAGGGTGAGTGCGAAGTGCGACGAGCGGAGTGTGGTGTCGGTGGTGGCGACGTCGACGTGGGCGACCGAGTATGGGCGGCGTGGGGAGTGGACGGTGGTGAGGCGTGGGGGGATCGGGCCGGTGACGGTGCGGTTTGCGCTAGGCGGGACGGCGGTGCTGGGGAGTGACTATGCGGTTTCTGCGGGCGGGCAGGTGGAGATTCCGGCGGGGAAGAGCGAGGCGGTGGTGACGCTGGAGGCGCTGGGAGATGCAGTGCATGAGGAGGCGGAGACGGTGGTGCTGACGCTGGCGGAGGGGCGGGGGTATGATGTGGCGGGAGCGGGGGCGGCGGTGGTGACGATTGTGAGTCAGGGGATTGTGGGGCAGTACTTTGACGGAGCGAGCGGGACGTATGCGTTCGGGGACACGACTGGGAATTTTGATCCGGCGCAGTTGCGGCTGACGCGTCGGGATGCGGGGATCTCGTTTGACTGGGGGAACGGGCCGCCGCCGGTGCCGCTGGTGGATGACGACGTGTTTTCGGTGCGGTGGCGGGGTTTTGTGATTCCGAAGTACAATGAAGTGTACACGATTCATGCGGTGGCTGACCGTGGGGTGAAGGTTTACGTTAGTCCGGTGCCGGTGACGGGGGCGGCGGGGCAGATCCGGATTGACCAGTGGGCGACGGCGAGTCCGGGGACGAAGTTTTCGAACAACATGATCTCGAGCACGGCGGTGACGGATGGGGTGGCGGGGAGCACGGCGGTGGCGGGGCGTCCCTATCATGTGGTGGTGGACTACCGGGATTCGGCGGCGGTGCCGGGGAGTGCGAACATTGAGTTGAGGTGGTCGAGTGCAAGTCAGCCTGAGGAAGTGATTCCGGTGAGTGCGTGGACTGGCGAGGGATTCATCGGGAAGGCTCCGGTGATATCGGGGCCGCTGATGGCGACGGCGGTGGCGGGGGCACCGTTTGCGTGGCAGGTTGGGGCGTCGAATCTGCCGACGGTGTATGGGGCGACGGGGTTGCCTGCGGGGTTGGCGATGGATGCGGCGAGCGGATTGATCAGCGGGACGGTGACGGGCGGGGAGGGGTATTATGAGGCGACGGTGACGGCGGCGAATGCTGGTGGAGCGGATGTGGCGGTGCTGACGATTTATGTGACGACGACGGGCGGGCGGATGAGTTATGAGGTTTGGAATGGAGTGTCAGGGGCGGTGGAGGAGGGTGTGGGGCCGGTGCCGGTGGCGTCGGTGCCGACGGTGCGGTCGGAGGTGACGTCGATGGAGGCACCGGGCGGGGGAGGGGATTTCATGGGGGACCGGATGCACGGGTATGTGACGGCTCCGATGAGTGGGAACTACACGTTTTACGTGAGCAGTGATGAGAATGTGGAGTTGTGGATTTCGTCGAGTGCGGAGCCGGGTCGGCGACTGAAGCGGGCGTGGGTGGTGAATGGGAATGTGCCGGTCGGGGCGTGGGATGCGGTGGCGAGTCAGGTTTCGCTGCCGATGGCGATGCGGGCGGGGGATCGTTATTATGTGGAGGCGATCCGGCGGGAGACGACTGGGGGCGGGCATTTCCGGGTGGGTTGGCGGAAGCCTGGGGATACGGTGACGGAGGTGATTCCGGCGTATGCGTTGTCGCCATATGGCGGGGCGGTGGCCGGGGTGGCGGAGGGGACGGTGTATGTGGCGCAACTGACGCCGCAGAATGGGGCGGCGACGCTGGGGAGCGGGTCGGCGGTGTTGAGGGTGAATGCGGCGAAGACGGAGGCGGAGCTGACGTTTACGCACACGAATCTGACGGGTGCGGTGATTTCGCAGCACATTCATGATGCGAGGCCGGTGCCGGGGCCGAGTGGGGGGATTGTGTTTGATATTGATGAGGCGGAGCCTGACAGTAAGGGCGTGCGGGTTTGGGAGATTGCGGCGACGGGGCAGCATACGGTGGCGGACGTGGTGGCGGCGATTGAGAGCGGGCAGGCGTATCTGAATCTGCACACAAGCCTTTATCCTGCGGGGGAGGTGAAAGGGTTTTTCCAGCCGGTGGCGGGGTCGCAGTTTTTTGTGCCGCCGGCGGAGGCGGGGCCGGCGGAGCTGACATTGCCGGTGGCACCGGTGGCGAGGCGTGAGGCGGTGGTGAGGTTTCTGCAGCAGGCGACGTTCGGGGCGCGGCATGACAGTGACGGGGTGGCTCCGTGGGATGCGGACAGCATCGAGGCGGTGGAAGTGTTAGGTTATGCGGGGTGGATTGATGCGCAGCTGGCGATGGACCGGGGGCCTGATCCGGAGGTGATGGTGACGCAGGTGCTGCCGCCGCGGGTGGTTTATCGAGAGCCGACGGCGGCGCTGCGGACCTTGCGGGCCAATGCGAATGTGACCGGGTATAATGGGAGCGGGCCGCTGGCGGGGCACGTGGCGCGGCATTACGAGCGGTTTCCGCTGAGTGATGTGGGGACGGTGGGGACCCCGCTGGAGAGTTCGGCGGAGATCTGGCGGGCGTGGTGGCGTGCGGCGTGCACGGCGCGGGATCAGTTGAGGCACCGGGTGGCGTTTGCGCTGAGTGAGATTCTGGTGGTGTCCGAGGATGGAGAGCTGGACGAGCAGGCGCGGGCGCTGGTGCATTTCCATGATCTGCTGTACTGGCACGGACTGGGGAATTACCGGACCCTGCTGGAGCGGGTGACGCTGAATCCGTCGATGGGGCGGTATCTGGACATGCTGAACAACAAGAAGCCGAATGCGGCGACGGGGTATATTCCGAATGAGAATTTCGCGCGGGAGATTCTGCAGTTGTTTTCGGTGGGGTTGAGGCGGCTGCACCCTGACGGAACGATGGTGGTGGATGCGGGCGGGTTGCCGCTGAACACGTACGAGCAGCCTAACGTAGTGGGGTTTGCGCATGTGTTCACGGGATGGGTGCTGCCGGGGGCGGGCGGGGATTATGTGTCGCCGATGGTGGTTAGGGCGTCGGATCATGCGACTGGGCAGAAGCTGCTGCTGGAGAATGCGGTGATTCCTGCGGTGGGGACGGCGACGACGGCGGGAAGCCAGGCGGAGCTGGCGGCGGCGCTGGATGTGATTTTCCATCATCCGAATACCGGGCCGTTTGTGTGCCGGCAGCTGATTCAGCGGATGGTGACGGCGAATCCGAGTCCTGGGTATGTGTGGCGGGTGGCGAAGGTGTTTGCGAACAACGGGAGGGGAGAGCGCGGGGATCTTGGGGCGGTGGTGAAGGCGATTCTGCTGGATCCTGAGGCGAGGAATGGGGCGGTGCGGACGCAGGTGGGGTACGGGCATTTGAAGGAGCCGGTGATTCGGGCGACGCAGATGCTGCGGGCGTTCCGCGGGTTTTCGCACGGCGAGACGAATCTGGGTGGTGTCAGGGTGCTGGGTGCGGTGGTGGTGAGTCCGAGCGGGCCGGTGGATCTGGGGGTTCCGCTGCCGGTGACGGGGTATACGCTGGTGGGTTCGACGGCGTTGTTTGCGGGGAACGTGGTGACATTGGCGAATCAGAATCCGGCGACTGACAATGGGACGTGGATTTTTGCGGGGAACGGGCAGCCGTTGAGCCGGTGGACGTCGGTGGATCCTCCGGCGGGCGCGGCGACGGCGGTGACGTTGAGTACGGATGTGGCGGATGTCAGCCAGCCATTGGCGGTGACGAATGCGGTGGTGGTGGAGGGGATTCCGCTGAGTGCGGGGAATCGGGTGCTGCTGCGGCAGCAGACGAATCCTGCGGAGAACGGTGTGTATGTTTACAATGGGGTGGGGCAGTTGCTGACGCGGTGGAGTGGGGCGGATGAGGCGGCGGAGTTGAATGGGTCGGCGGTGACGGTGGCGGCGTGGCGGGATCCTGCGACGCAGGTTTACAGCAACCGGACGTTTTTGCAGAGTGCGGTGGTGGCGGAGGTTGGGGTGAGTGCGGTGACGTATGTGGAGGGATCGGCGACGAATGCGGGGAGGCGGGCGTGGGACGTGGGGACGACGGGAGGGGGCTCGTTTGAGCAGACCCCGCTGCGGTCGCCGACGGTGTTCAATTTCTTCGAGCCGGAGCATGCGTTTGCGGGGGAGAGCGGGGCGGCCGGGCTGGTGAGTCCGGAGTTTCAGATCACGAGTGAGACGACGGTGGTGAACACGGCGAACTGGTTTTACGAACTGACGCGGCGGAACAACACGAGTACGGCGACGCAGGGGGCACCGTTTACTTACGGGCAGGGGTTTGCGTATGGGGATCCAGTGAAGAAGGACGTGAAGCTGGATGTGACGGCGGAGCTGGCGGTGGCGGGGAATGCGGGGGCGCTGGTGGACCGGATCGGGTTGCTGCTGATGCCCGGGCAGATGACGCCGGCGTTGAGGAGCCTGCTGGTGAATTATGTGAATACGCTACCTGCGGCGACGGCGGCGGATCGGATGACGAGAGTGTGCGAGGTACTTTATCTTGTGGCGATCGCTCCGGAATGCGCACATCAGAACTAACAAACAACCTGCTGCTGTTATGACATCGCGAGAACTGATGAACCGGAGGAATTTTCTGCAACGGGCGACTGGGCTGGCGGGAGGGGCGGCGCTGAGTCGGACCCTGCTGGATCTGCGGCTGATGGGCAATGCGCTGGCGGCGGTGGATGTGGGTGATTACAAGGCGCTGGTGTGTTTTTTCATGGCTGGCGGGAATGACAATAACAATCTGCTGGTGCCTGCGCCGGGGGATGATCGGTATGCGGGGTACAAGGCGGTTAGGGGTTCGCGGCTGGCGTTGTGGGAGGACCAGGCGGCGGCGGCGGGTCGGGCGGATGCGGGGACGAATCCGAACAATTACTGGGCGCTGCCGCTGAACGGGGCGGGGCCTGAGGGCGGGCGGTATGCGGTGCATTCGTCGATGCCGGCGGTGCAGAGTCTGTACAATCAGGGGAGACTGGCCTTTGTGGCGAATGCGGGGGTGCTGGTGGAGCCGGTGACGAAGGCGCAGTATCTGGCGAGATTGCGGAAGCTGCCGCCGCAGTTGTTTTCGCACAATGACCAGGTGACGCAGTGGCAGACGTCGGTGCCTGACAACATCAGCCGGACGGGGTGGGGCGGGCGTACGGCGGACCGTGTGAGGGAGGAGCTGGCGCGGCTGGGTTTGCCGCAGGGGTCGATTTCGATGTCGGTGTCGCTGGCGGGGAGCAACACGTGGGAGGTGGGTGATACGGTGAATCAGTTTCAGGTGAGCACGGCTGGAGCGGTGTCGTTTCAGCAGTATACGGGGGCGAGGAAGGTGCTGATGGATGCGGTGCTGCGTGCGCCTGCGTCGGGCGGGAGTGCGGCGCTGGCGGCGGAACGGGCGAATCTGCATCTGAGGGATTTTCAGAAGGTGAACGAGCGGGCGATTTTCAATGGGGCGGCGCTGAGCACGGCGCTGGGTCGGCTGGCGGCGGGCGGTGCGGACATGGCGATGGGGGCGGTGATTGACGGCGCGTTTGGGTTAGGGGGCGCGGTGACATACGGGAGCCTGAGCGGGGTGGAGCAGCAGCTGCACACGGTGGCGCGGATCATTGCGCAGCGCGGGTATCTGGGGATGCGGCGACAGATCTTTTTCTGTCAGGTGGGTGGTTATGACACGCATGGGGATCAGCCGGTGGCGCATGCGGGGCTGCTGGCGACATTGAGCCGGGCGATCGGGCGGTTTACGACGGCGATGTCGGGGTTGGGGGTAGGGGACAAGGTGACGGGATTTACGGCGAGTGATTTCGGGCGGACGTTCAAGTCGAATGGATTAGGGACGGACCATGCGTGGGGGTCGCATCAGATGGTGTTCGGGGGAGCGGTGAAGGGAGGGAAGGTGTACGGGAGTTATCCGACGCTGGCGTTGAACGGGCCGGATGATTATGATACGGGGAGCGGGGCGACGGGGCGGTGGATTCCGACGATGAGTGCGGACGAGTATTCGGCGACGCTGGCGCGGTGGTTCGGGCTGGGGGAAGGGGAACTGGACGCGGTGTTTCCGAATCTGGGGCGGTTTGCGCGGCGGGACGTGGGTTTTCTGGTCTGACGGAAGTGACACTGACGAGTTTGACAGACGCGACGGAGGCGGTGCGGGGCAAAGCGTTGCACGGGGGCCTTTGTGGGTGGTGCCGTGATGGCGATGAGTGGGGGCCATGGAAACATCAATTCTTCCGCGCGCCGTGCTGGCGGCGGCATTGCTAGGGACTGTTGGGGTGGTGGTGGTGGCGTTGCGGCGAGTGCCGGAGACGGGTGGGATGAGGCGGGAGGTGCCGGTGAACGTGACACGAGGAGTGGCTGGGGCGGCAGCTGCGGCGGCGCTGCCTGGTTACTGGTGGCCGGAGGTGGAGGGCGTGGGGGAGCGGCCGGTGCGGCTGGCGGGATTGCCGGTGGCTCCGAGGGGGATGACGGCGAGGGAACGGGTGAATGATCCGGAGTCGCTGCGGGCGCTGGCGGAGGGTCCGGTTTCCGAGGTGATCCGAGTGGAGGCCTGGAAGCGGCTGTGTGAGATTACGAAAGACGAGGATTACGGGAGATGGATCGCGGTGCCGCTGACGGACGCGACGCTGCCGGGTGCGGTGTGCGATGTGCTGATGAGGAATCTGCGGGAGCGGCCGCTGGAGCTGACGGCGCGGGGGATGCTGGCGATTGCGGCGGTGCGGGGGCATCCGGGAGCAGCTGATGCGAGGTACTGGCTGGAGAATGCGGTGGGGCGGGCGTTGCCTGATGAGGCGGAGGCGAGGCGCGAGGCTGCGGAGAAGGCGTTAGGTTTTGCGCTGCCGGGGTTCTGAGGGCGGGGTGGGTGAGGGATCAGGTGATCAGGCGGTGCGCCAGAGAGAGGAGTCTGAGAGGATGGCGAGGACGCGGTCGATGTCGTGGTCGGTGAGAGCGCCCATGAGGCAGAACTGGAGCCAGTTGCGGGAGCGGAGCCAGTGGCTGCGTGAGTAGACGAGACAGCCAAGGGATTCGAGTTGGTCGGCGACGGCGAGGGCCGGGCAATCGGGGGGTAAGGTTAGGGTGATGATGCCCGGGGAGGATTGATACGGGGGGGCGGCGCGCGGCAGATTGAGGGCGGTGAAGCGTTCGCTGAGGAGGGAATGATAGCGGCGGAGACTGGCGAAGCGGTCGTGCCAGTTGGTGTGGACGAGGGCGGCGTGGAGAGCGGAGACGAGAGGCGAGGGGAGGGTGGCGGCGATGCCGTCGCCGTCGGCCCATGTGCCGAGATCGAGGGAGCGGGCGAGGCGGTCGGGGGCGGGTCGAGCGGGGTCTTTATGGAAGACGATGGCGAGGCCGGCGATGGCACCGAGGCCTTTGCCGCTGGAGGCTGAGGCGATCCAGACTGAGGAGAGGTCGAGGGGGACGACGCCGATGGAACTGACGGCGTCGATGGCGAGGCGGATGCCGCGTTCTGCGCAGAGAGCGGCGAGGGCGGGGAGGTCGGTGAGGTGGCCGGTGCTGGTTTCGCAGTGGGTGGTCCAGAGCCAGCGGACTTCGGGGTGGCGGTCGAGGAGTGCGGCGAGTTTGGGGACTTCGAGGGGTTTGCCCCATGGTAGGCGGAGGTGCTCGTGGGGAAGCCAGAGACGGCGGGCGTGATCGCCGAGGCGTTCGCCGAATTCGCCGTTGCTGAGGACCATGCCTGGTTCGTCGAGGAGGAGGAGTTGAGCGCCGACGAGGTCGTTGGCGAGGGTGGCTGGGCCGGAGGTGATGGTGACGTGGGCGGCGCTGGTGAGGAGGCGGAGGCGGAGTCTGGATTCGTTGAAGAGAGGGGAGAATGCGGTGCTGCGGTGGCAGATGGGCGGGAGGGCGAGGGCGGCGCGGACTTCCGGGAGGAGGGAGACTGGGCCTGGGAGGAGGGAGACGGGGGGAGAGGGGGAAGGTTGGATGGCGCGGAAGCGGCCGCGGCGGGACATGGCGAGGTTGAAGTCCTCGATGCGGGCGAACATGGGTTGGAACCATGCGCCATCGTGGCCGACGAGGGGGCCGAAGGGTTGGAAGCCGAGGGCTTGGTAGAAGGGGAGGCGGTTGACGGCGGCGGAGATCATGGCGGCGTTGGTGCCGTGGGCTGCGGCGGTGCTGATGAAGAGCTGGAGGAGGCCCTTGAGGATGCGGCCGCCGCGGTGTTCCGGGGCGATGGCGAGGAGACGGGGTTCGCACCAGTGGCGGTCAGGCGGGAGGTGGCGTTCGAGATCCGGGAGTTTGAGGGCGAGGGAGAACGGTGGGGCGAAGCGGACGGAGAGCATGCCGACGACTTCGTCGCCGCGTTTGGCGATGAGGTAGAGGTTGGAGTCGTGGAAGCGGTCGACGAGACGGCCGTCTGGGCGGGGTTGGTGCTGGGGGATTTCGCCTGCGAAGGTGCGGTGGTTGAGCTGGTGGATGGCTTCGAATTCGGCGGTGAGGTCGGCCGTTTTGAAGACGAGAGCTGGGGAGGGCATGGGATGAATTGCCATGCGCGGGGGCGGAGGGAAATGGGGAAAGGGGAGGGTATTTCAGGTGTTGCGCGGCGGGAGGTTGCCTGTAGGGTCGCGGTCCTTTCGTCCGTCCGGCCTGGAAGGCGCCTTCTGTAAGGCCATGAGGATTGCCCGATTTCGGGTGACCCATCTCATTGGAGGCAACAAAGAAACCGGTCAACGTCACAACCCAACCCCAAACCAGACATAACATATGGCAATGGCAAACAGTGAGCTGCTCGCATTGATGGAGAAATCCTTCAAAGAGCTGCGCGAGAATACGATCGTGCGAGGCACGATTCTAGACATCAAACCGCAGGTGGTCCTTGTGGACATCGGGTACAAGTCCGAAGGGGCGATTCCCGTCAGCGAATTTGAGGATGATGAGATTGAAGTGGGCGACGAGGTGGAAGTCCTCCTTGAGCGCCTTGAGAACGACGAAGGCATGGTGGTGCTGTCGAAGGAGAAGGCGGCGCACAAGCAGAACTGGGACAAGATTGTGAAGGTCTTCCAGGACGGTGGGCTTGTGAAGGGGAAGGTGAAGGGCGTGGTGAAGGGCGGTCTGACTGTCAATGTGGGTGTCGAGGCGTTTCTGCCGGGCAGCCAGATCGACATTATTCCTCCGAAGGATCTGAACGAGTACGTCGGGAACGTGTACGAGTTCAAGATTGTGAAGATCAACGACGAGCGGAAGAACGTGGTGTTGAGCCGCCGCGAAGTGATCGAAGCCGAGCGTGCGGAGCAGCGTCAGCGGTTCCTCGAGACGGTGAAGATTGGAGACAAGGTGGAAGGTGCGGTCAAGAACATCACGGATTTTGGTGTTTTTGTCGACCTCAGTGGGATGGACGGCCTCTTGCATATTACGGACATGTCATGGGGCCGGATCAATCATCCTTCGGAGATGGTGGCAGTGGGTCAGCGTCTGCTGGTGCAGATCCTGGACGTGAACCGCGAGAAGGAGCGGGTGAGCCTTGGCTTGAAGCAGATGGCGAACAACCCGTGGGAGAACATCGAGGCGCGTTATCCAATTGGCCAGCGGGTCAAGGGGAAGGTCACGAAGCTGGTGGCTTACGGCGCGTTTGTGGAGATCGAGGACGGCGTCGAAGGACTGGTGCACGTGTCCGAACTGAGCTGGACGAAGCGCATTGCGCGTCCTTCCGACGTGCTGACGCTTGGTCAGGAGCTGGAAGCGATCGTGCTGGGCATCAACAAGGAAGAGCAGAAGATCAGCCTTGGCGTGCGGCAGCTTGACACGAATCCGTGGGACGACATTGATCAGCGCTATCCGATCGGGTTGCGCATCAAGGGTAAAGTCCGGAACCTTACGGCGTATGGTGCGTTCGTTGAGATGGAAGAAGGCATTGACGGGATGGTGCACGTTTCCGACCTCAGCTGGACCCGGAAGGTCAACCATCCGTCCGAGATGCTCAAGAAGGGCGACGAGGTCGAGGCGGAAGTCATCGAGATCGACAAGGGCAATCAGCGCATCAGCCTCGGGATGAAGCAGCTGGACAGCGATCCATGGTCTGACATCGACAGCAAGTTCCACGTGGGTGACCTCGTGACTGGAACGGTGGCGAAGATTGCGAGCTTCGGCGCGTTCATCCAATTGAAGGATGACATCGACGGGCTGGTGCACATTTCGCAGCTGAGCGAAGATCACGTGACCCGTGTGAAGGACATCATCAAGGTTGGTCAGGAAGTCGAGGCCCGCGTGATCAAGGTCGACAAGACCGAGCGTCGCATTGGACTTTCGATCAAGGCTGCGAGCTACGATGAGGAGCAACTGAAGCGTGAGACGGCGGCGTTTGAAGCGCTGCGTCCGAGCACGGACATGGTGGGTCTGGAAGAGGCCTTCAAGTTCGCGCAGGAAGAATGGCGCCCTGGTCAGAAGTGACCATGGCCGGCTGGCGGCATAGATTGCCGTGCGGCTGAAAATGACGAGAGACCCTCTCCGGGAGCGATGCTTCCGGGGAGGGTTTTTTTTGTGGGGAGTGGGGGGACAGGCCGGGTGTGAGAGGGTGGGATTGAGGGCAGCGGATCAGGAGGTGGTGGGTAGCGGTTGGTTGGGGAGATCTAGAAGGGTTTGGGACGCGGTGTCGCGCTGGGGACACGTGGTCAACAAGTGGACAGGGCTCTTGGCTGCGATGAGCGGGCAACAAGTGGAGAGGCGACTTCGATGCCGTGCTTTGCTGCGTTGGGGGGGGGGCAATGAGACAGGCCTCTTTGCAGCGCGGCAATTGGACAGGCCACTTCGATGCTAAACCGCGTGCCGCAGAGCACCCCGTCCGCCCGGGAGAACCACCCGATCAGGGGTCAGTTCTAATTGTCGTCGGGGGTCAGTTTTAATTGTCGCCGGACAGTGAGGCAACGTGTGCTGTCCTGACTGGTGTTAAGTCGTGTGCCCAGAGCATTCCGTCCGCTTCGGAGAACCACGGGGCCGACGGTCAGTTTAAATGGTCACTGGGGGTCAGCTTTGATTGTCTGACAGCGCGGGGTGTTTTCAGCGATGGCTCGGCGCACTGATACGAGGGCTTGAAAGGGGCTGGGGGATGGGGCAGGGTGGTTGCATGGCGAGAAACTCGATCCTGTTTTGTTCGGTGGTGCTTGGGCTCTGCGGGTGCGGGCGACAGGAGACGGTGGTGGTGACGGTGCCGCCGCCGGCGGTGGTGGAGGTTGACCGGTCGAAGGAGGCGGTGGAGGCCTTTCGTGGCGAGGTGCTGGCGGTGCGGGATTGGCTGCGGGAGCGAACGAAGGGGTCGGGAGGGAATCCGCTGGCGCTGGCGGGGAGTCTGAAGGGGCTAGGGGAGAAGGTGAAGGGGATTCGGACGGACAAGCTGCCGCCGGAATTGCGGGAGGCGTTCGGGGATTTGGGTGAAGCATTTGGGGATGCGGGGTCGGTGTTGAAGGATGTGCCGACGAAGGCGGACGAGATGCTGCCGTTCATTCTCAAATCTGCGCAGGATCCGGAATTTCTTGCGAAGGTGCAGCGGGTGCTGGTGACGGGGAATGAGGCGGCGGCGAGGCTGCGTGAGACGGGCAAGAAGTACGGGATTGAGGATTTGGATCTGGGGATTGGGGGAGATCGGGCGTCGGATGAGGCTGGGGCGAAGTGAACGGGGAGGGCGAGGAAGGCGTTTCAGGCGCGTCTGCGATGGCGGAGAGGTTGTCGGCTTCGGTGAGGAAGTTGAAGGAGAAGGTGTATCCGTCGAGGACGAAAGGGGTGCCGACGGTGATGAGCCATGGTGTAGGGTGTTCGTCGAGCGGGCTGTTGTTGGCGATGGTGACGGATGATTCGAGATTTTCGGTGAAGGTGACGGCGAGGGCGGCGCGGGCTGATTGGATGGTGGCGGCAGCAAGGAACAGGCAGATGGTGGTGGAGCGGAGGTTTATGGTGTTTTGTGGCGATGCCTCACAGGCGGTGGCGCAGCGTTCCATGAATGGTGACGATGTGGAGTTAAGCGGGAGATGCGCAAAATGGAGTCGTGAAAGGGTATGGAGGAGGGATGGATCCTGCTGCTGAGGACGCAAAACGGGGCTTCCGTTTCCGGAAGCCCCGTGGGGAGATGAGAACGACCAGCCGAAGTGGCTGATCAGCGGGTCACGCGGCGGCGGCCCAGAGCGACGAAGCCGATGGCGATGCCGACTGGCAGGGCCGTGTGGGAGGGTTCGGGGACCATCTCAAGATAGCTGGTGCCGGAAAAATTGAAGGTGTTTCTGGTTGAACCATCTGTGGAGGTAGGCACGACCCCGTAGAAGACCCCCATACTGAATGAGGTAGTACTGAAAGTGTCGCCAGTCTGATAATAACCTTCGAATGACGCCGCGGTGTCTGCAGATGACGGATGACCGAAGAGCGATTTAGTGCCGTCGAAGACTTCAATCCCATTGGTTTTAGAATCTTCGGAATTGGTGGAATCGTAATAAGCGCCGTAGTCAACGTTGGAGGTGTTGTTGGCGTTATTGACCGAGAGCAGCGTCATCTGAAGGGTCGTGTTTGATTGCGCCCGGATCGGATTCCCAGTTGTGGACGTGAAGCCGGAGTAGTTCACGAACACCGAGACTTGGGCGTTGTGGCCAACGTTGTCGTTTGCCGCTGCCGCCCATGTGGTCGCGTTCTGTGCACCACTCAGAGCCAAGTTCTGAATCGACGGTACGGAGGACTGGATGGAATACTTCGCACCGTTCAACCCCCCGAGAGGCTGGTATGCGACTGCGGCAAAGTAGCTTGCGAAGGAGTATCTGATGACGCCATCGTCGAGGATGATGGCGGTATTGGCTGTGATCTGCCCGTTGACCAAGCCATCGTTGTCTTCAAAGCCACCATCTTCGATCGTGTAGGAGGTGGTGCCGACATTGAACGTCATCGTCAGACCGGCGGAGCTGCTCAGGGGAGCTGCGAGGAGTGCTGAGAGCGTGAGTGCGAGTTTGAGATTCATAGGCGAGCGGGTTGGGCGGATGAAACGGTGGCGGACCCGTGACATAGAGCAGAACGCAAGCCAAGATTGCCCAGTGCTGTTGAAAGGTCAACGTTTTTTTTCATTCGCGAGAATTCGGAGGCAGGATTTGAGACGGGCCATTTTCGGGGAGCGCCGTGGGTGGTCTGGATGAGGGTGGGTCGAGGGCGGCACGGGTGGAGGGCCGGGTTGAGGGTCGGGTGGATTTCGGGGTGAGAAACACGATTGCTGGGTATTGGCGCATGCATTTTTGGCCTTGCGGCGAGATGTGATAGAGAGGTAGCATTGAGGATGGAATCTGCCGAATTGCCTCCGGAGGAAGAAAACGAGAAGGGATTCACCCCGCGGCCGTTTCAGGTGGTGCCGGTGACGATTGCGGTGGCGTTGGTGGTGGCGATTGTGGGGTGGTTGCTGTATGAGCGTGCGAAGTCGACGAAGGATGAGAGTCGGCGGATGATGGGGGTTGGGGTTGGGTATTTGGAGAAGGGTGACAAGGTGTCTGCGCGGGCGTGTTTGACCAGTGCGGTGGTTCTCGATCGTGAGAATGCGGAGGCGCAGCGGTTGTTGAATTCGCTTGGGGACGATGGATTGGTGCCTGTGGCGAAGCGAGGACCGAATGGGGAGGTGTTGGAGGGGGAGGTGACGATGGTGGTTCCGGTTCCGGTGCCGGTGATTCCTGAGGTGCCGACGGTGATGCCTGAGAAGGCTGCGGAGAGCCCGCGATTGGATCCTGCGTTGGTGGAGAAGCATTTAAAGGAGGCGGAGGAGTTGATTAAGGCGAAGAAGTGGGAGGGAGCGGAGGCGGCGTTGCGGGAAGCGGTGGCGGTGGATTTGGGCATGAAGAGCAAGGGGAGGCTGGCGATGTTTCTGATGGGGAGGCCGATGGGTCCGGAGAAAGTGCCTGAGTTGCTGGAATTGCTGCGTGCGGTGGGGCAGAGTCAGACGGTGGAGGGAGCGGCGGCGCTGTCGATGGCCTTGATCAAAGGGATGGTGCCGGCTGGGGAGGTGGCGGCGTGGCTGACGCTGATACGGGCGCATCCGCATTCGACCCTGCCGATGCTGCTGGCGACGGATCGGGTGGACGTGCAGTTGCGGCCGCGGGAGAAGACGACGGTGGCGGCAGGGGCGGTGAAGCGTGTGGAGGGGGCGCCGGTGATGGATCGGGCGGCGGTGATGCAATGGTTGTCAGAGATCGGGGAGGAGAGGCAGGGGAAGGGATTGCTGACGCTTGATGAGGCGATGAAGGACAGTGTGCTGGTGGACGTGTGGATATTGACGAGGGTGAGGCTGGGGGAATGGGAGGCGGTGCTGGAGGCATTGAACCGGCCAGGGAATCCGATGCCTGGGCATGTGTTGAAGATGCTGAAGGGGCGGGCGCTGACGAGTACCGGGAAGCCGAAGGAAGGGCGGGCGATGTGCGTCGAGGCGATCCGGGAGGTCTCTGGAGACCGGAAGCTGCTGATCGAGATGCTGTCGATACTGTCGACGCTGAACGAGCAGGAGTTGTTCGAGATGGAGCTTGGGAAGGCGCTGAAGGACCCTGATGGAGCGGAGGCGATATTGGACGGGGTGAGTGCGGCGGTGTACCGGACGCGGGATGCGCGAATGGTGCGACGGTTTTACGAGATAGCGTCTGAGTCGCCGGTGTTGAAGGGATCGGTCTTGGTGAAGAGCACGTTGTCGCATTACCGGCTGATGCTGGGGATGGACGAGAACATTGTGGAGTTGGCGAATCGGACGGAGCGGCATGTGGACGATCCTGTGCCGCGGGTGACGCTGGCGCTGGCGATGTTGAATCTGGGGGATCGGGTGCGAGCGTTGACGGAGTTGGAGCAGAAGAAGCCGGACATTGATGTGACGTCGCTGGGGGTGTCGCAGCAGGCGGTGGTGGCGGCGGTGCTGGCGGCGAATTTCCGGGTGGATGAGGCGCTGGGGATGGTGGCGCGGATGCCGATGGAGCGGTTGACGGAGCTTGAGCAGGAGTGGCTGGCAGGGTATTTGAATGGGAATGTGGATCCGAAGTATCAGATGAAGGTGAAGAAGGAGGAGGAGGCGGAGTGGAAGAAGACGGCGAGGCGGATTGGGGTTGATGCGGGGATAGTGGTGCTGGTGCTGGTGGTGTGGTGGTTGTACATGAGGATCCGGTATGGGCGGCTGGTGTGGGGTGGGGCGTGAGATGGCGGTTTTGGGGAAATCATGGATCCTTCACTGTTGCGCCGGGTGGGGGAGAGGTGCGAACACAGGGGTTATGAGAACTGCACAAAGAGTACCGGTGATGGTGTTCGCGGCGATGCTGGCGGCGACGTGCGTGGTGGAGGGGCAGGGGGCGGCGGGGTCGGGAGTGCCGAGTGAGGCGGTGGTGGAGCAGCTGAAGCTTGCGGGTGAGCTGGCGGCGAAGCAGGATGTGGCTGGTGCGGAGAAGGCGCTGCGTGCGGCGGCTGGAATTGATACGACATTCAGCAGCAAGCGTGCGCTGGCGGATTTTCTGATGAATCGGCCGATGACGGTGGAGTTGGCGGCGGAGGTGGAGCGGTTGCTGGGGGATTTGAGTGAGGATCAGACGAGGGCTGGAGCTGAGGCGCTGACGGTTGGGATGATGAGGCGGCTGATTCCGCCGGCGAAGCTGGATGGGTGGATGGGGAAGTTACGGAGTCATCCGGGGGTGACGCCGCTGATGCTGGTGGCGGCGGACCGGATTGAGATGGGGATGAAGCCTGGGGAGCGTGCTGAGATTGCGGCGCGGGTGGTGAAGCGGCTTGAGGGGGCGGCGGTTGGGGATCGTGAGGATGGGGTGCGGATGCTGACGGAGATGGGGGAATTCAAGCTGGCGCGGTCGTTGTTGAGTCGGGAGGAGGCGGTGCTGGACGAGGGGAAGCTGGGGGCGTGGTCGGCGGTGCGGATTGGGTTGGAGGAGTGGGGGGAGATCCTTGAGGTGCTTTCGATGCCGGGGTTGCCGGTATCGGAGTCGATGGGGAAGCTATTGAAGGGGCGTGCGCTGATTGGGATGGGAAAAGGGGAGGAGGGTCGGGCGCTTTGCCGGGAGGCGTGTCGTGATGGGAAGGTGACGCCTGCGGAGCGGGCGACATTGTTTGCGTTGCTGGCGTCGTTGCGAGAGCCGGCGATGTTTGAGGAGGAGTTGAAGCTGGTGCTGGGGGATGCGGAGGCGGCGGGGTTGGTGATCAAGGCGGTGGTGCCGGTGCTGCGGCGCAGTCGTGACGCGCGGGTGATGCATCATCTTTATGAGCTGGCGGCTGGGTCTGCGGTGATGGGGAAGGACATGGAAGTGCAGGCGAAGCATTCGTATTACCGAATGATTCTTGGGATGCCTGAGAAGTCTGGGCAGCTGGAGGAGCGGATGAATGCGGTGCCGCTGGAGACGTTGCCGAGGGTGACGTATGCGCTGGGGTTGCTGCAGGAAGGGAAGGGCGAGCAGGCGTTGCGGGAGTTGCAGGGGCGGAAGCCGCCGCTGGATCAGAGTCGATTGGAGCCGTCGCAGGTTGCGGTGCTGGCCGGGGTGCTGGCGGCGACTGGGAATGGACAGGACGCGGCGGCGCTCGTGGGTCGGTTGCCTTTTGCGGCGCTGACGGTGCAGGAGGCGGAGTGGTTGGGGGGGCAGCTGGACAAGGCTGGGTTGTTGAAGAAGGAGGTTGCGGCTGGCGCGGTAGCTGGGGCTGGGCCGGTGGCGACTGGGTGGCAGCGGAGTCTGGCGCGTTACGGGTTTGATCTGCTGCTGGTGGCCGGTGCGTATGCGCTGTGGGTGATCTGGCAGAAGTTCATCCGGAAATCGGCCTGAGGGGCTGTATAGAGATCATGCATATACAGGATATATTTGCGAGGAGTGCGACGACGTTTTCGTTTGAGTTTTTTCCGCCGAAGACGGCGGATGGGGCGCAGGCGTTGTTTGAGACGATCCGGCAGCTGGAGTCGTTCCGGCCGGATTTTGTGAGTGTGACGTATGGGGCTGGCGGGTCGACGCGGGAGGTGACGCATGAGCTGGTGGTGCGATTGAAGAAGGAGACGGCGCTGGATCCGGTGCCGCATCTGACGTGTGTGTGTCATGGGGAGGGGGACATCACGGCGATTCTGGAGCGGTATGCGGAGGAGGGGGTGGGGAACATCCTGGCGTTGCGCGGGGATCCGCCGAAGGGGCGTGGGGATCATGACTGGTCGCGGGATGCGTTTCGATACGCGGCGGAGCTGGTGGCGCACATCCGGCGGTTTAATGAGCGCGGGTATCATCCGGACCGGCGGGGGTTCGGGATTGGGGTGGCGGGATTTCCCGAGGGGCATCCGCTGACACCGAACCGGCTGGTGGAGATGGACTATCTGAAGGCGAAGGTGGATGCGGGAGCGGATTACATCTGCACGCAGCTGTTTTTTGATAACCATCAGTTTTATGATTTCCGGGAGCGGTGTGAGCTGGCGGGGATTCGGGTGCCGATCATTGCGGGGATCATGCCGGTGACGACGACGCAGGGGATGAGGCGGATGGCGGAGTTGTCGGGTGGGTCGGTGTTTCCGGCGCGGATGCTGAAGATGCTGGCGCGGGCGGGGGGCGATGCGGAGGCGGTGAGGCGAGTGGGATTGCACTATGCTGCGGAGCAGTGTGCGGATCTGCTGCATTGCGGGGTGGCGGGGCTGCATTTCTACACATTGAACCAGTCGAGTGCGACGCGGGAGATTTACGCGAGCCTTGGATTGAGGGGCAACTGACGTGGTGGTTATGGGGGCGATTTACGGAGCAATTGAGGCTGGGGGGACGAAGTTTGTGCTGGCTTGCGGGCGCGGGCCTGGGGAGCTGCTGGAGGAGCGGGTGCTGCCGACGACGACGCCTGAGGAGACGTTAGGAGCGAGTGTGGCGTGGTTTCGTGAGGTGCAGGGGCGGCATGGTGAGCTGGCGGGGATCGGGGTGGGGACGTTCGGTCCGGCGGGGGTGCATGAGGGGGCGGCGGACTGGGGATGGATTACGACGACGCCGAAGGCGGGGTGGCGGGACACGGATGTGGCTGGGTATGTGGGGCGGGGGTTGGGATTGCCGGTGGCATTTGATACGGATGTGAATGCGGCGGCGCTGGGGGAGTGGCTGTGGGGGGCGGGGGTGGGTTGTGAGGTGGTGTTGTATCTGACGGTGGGGACGGGGATTGGTGGCGGCGTGGTGATGGGGGGGAGGCCGCTGCATGGGGTGCTGCATCCTGAGATGGGGCATGTGAGGACGGCGCGTGCGGCTGGGGATGAGTTTGGAGGGGTGTGTCCGTGGCATGGGGATTGTCTGGAGGGGATGGCGAGCGGGCCGGCGATCGGGATGCGGTGGGGGAAGTCGGCGGGGGAATTGCCGGTCGGGCATGAGGCGTGGGCGTTGGAGGCGCACTATCTGGCGGAGGCGTGTACGGGATTTCTGTGCACGCTGAGTCCGCAGCGGGTGATCCTTGGTGGCGGGGTGATGGGGGTGCCGGGGTTGCTGGAGCGGGTGCGGGCGGGAGTGAAGGAGCGGTTAGGCGGGTATCTGCAGCATCCGTTGTACAGCGGGGGGCTGGAGGAATGTGTGGTGGCTCCGGGATTGGGGACGAGGTCGGGGATTCTGGGGGCGCTGGCGCTGGCGAGGCAGCTGGTTGGGTGAGGGAGGTGTTATGGACTATCTGTGGTTCAGTATTGTGATGCTGCTGGGGCAGTTTTCGCCCGGGCCGGACATGTTATTGCTGATGAAGAATGCGCTGAGTCTGCCGCTGCGGACGGCGTGGTGCACGGTGCTGGGGATTGCGGTGGGGCTGATGGTGCACACTGGGGTGGCACTGGGGGGATTGTCGGTGCTGCTGGTGAGATCGCCGACGGCGGGAAGGGTGTTAGGGTTGTGCGGCGGGGTTTATCTGGGATGGCTGGCGTGGAAGCTGCTGCGAAGTGCGGTGGCGGGCGGGACGGGTGGCGAGGTCGAGGGACGGGCGGAAGTGCTGACGCCGAGGGGTGCGTTTGTGCAGGGACTGGTGACGAACCTGCTGAATCCGAAGGCGGTGATTTTTCTGGCGAGTGTGCTGGCGGCGATGCTGGGGCCGGAACCGAGTGTGGTGAGGAAGGTGGGGTTCTGGCTGATTGTGGTGGGGCAGGCGCTGGTGTTCTGGAGTTTGTTTGTGTGGCTGCTGCAGCGGCCGGCGGTGCAGCGGGCGTATCTGGGGGCGGAGCGCTGGTGGAATGCGGGATTCGGGCTGGCGCTGGGATTGGTGGCGGTGCGGGCGCTGATGGGGGTGTTTTGGGATTGATAGGGTGTGAGGGTGCGGCGTTGTGGCGATGGAGAGAAGGCCTGGGTGGACTTGCTGTGGTGGCTGTCGCTGGGAAGGGACGCTGGCATTGGGGTCACAGGCGAGACGCCCGTGCCACTTTGGGTTGCTGTGTTCGCGCGCCCCGTTGTGGGGAGAGGAGGGTGGGGTCAGGCGCTGGCCAGCTTGGCGAGGACGGTGGAGGCGACGGTGTCGGCGGGGATTTCGAGCATGCAGCGGAAGTCGATGGGGCAGTTGCGGCGGAAGCAGGGGCTGCATTCGACGTGGCGGCGGATGACGGTGGAGGCTGGGCTGCGTGGGCCGGTGGCGGCGGGTTCGGTGGAGCCGAAGATGGCGATGACTGGAGTGCCGAGGAGTTGGGCGAAGTGCATGGTGCCGGTGTCGTTGGTGAGGAGGAGACGGCACTGGCGGAGACGGGAGGCGAGTTCTTCGAGGGTGGTTTGTCCGGCGAGGTTTTCGGCGGAGGTGCCGATGAGGGAGGCGAGTTGAGCGCCCATGTCTTTCTCGGCGGGGGCGCCGAAGATGAGCCAATGGCAGGGGATTTTGGAGGCGACCTCGCGGGCGGCTTCGGCGAAGCGGTCGAGCGGGTAGCGTTTGGCGGGGCCGTATTCGGCACCGGCGCAGAGTCCGAGGGTGAGGGGAGAGGAGGGTTCGGGCGGGGGGAGGACGGGGTCGTGGAGGGAGGGGTCTTCGACATTGGCACCGAGACGCCATGCGATGCGGAGGTAGAATCTGGAGTGGTGTTCGACGGGGCCGGCTTTTTTCTTGGGTGGGATGATCTGGTGGAGGAGTTTGCGGCGCCAGTGGCCCTTGTAGCCGACGATGCGGAGGACGCCGGCGAGTTTCATTTCGAGGGCGGAGCGGAGGCTGTTAGGGAGGAGGATGCCTGAGTCCCATGGGTGGCCGGCCTTTTTGAGGAGATTGGCGACGGCGAGGATGGAGGCGTTTTTGGGGAAGGGGATGACTTCGTCGACGTCTGGGACCATGCGCCAGACGGCGGCGATTTTTTCCGGGGCGAGGATGGTGACGCGGGCGTCTGGGCGGCCGCGTTTGAGGGCGCGGACGGCGGGGACGGCCATGCAGGCGTCGCCGAGCCAGTTGGGCGAGCGGACGAGGATGTGGAAGGGCTGGAGGGCTTCGGTGGGCATGGAAGGGGGGAGGGTGATGCCGCGGCGGTACTTTGCGAGGAGGAATTCGGGGTTGGGGGTTTTCCAGCGATTGTGGACCCAGAACCAGTCGTGAGGGGAGCTGCGGATATTGGATTCGAGGGCGAGGTTGAGGGTGGCGGTGGCGAGTTCGATGTCTGGGGGAGCGTCGAGTTTGGGGCTGATGATCATGCGCCAGCGGCCTGGGGCGTCGGTGACGACGGAGACAGGGAGGATGGGGGCACCGGTTTTGCGGCTGAGGAGAGCGGCGAGGTTGGTGGTGGAGGCGAGTCGGTTAAAGAGAGGGGACCACTGGCCGGCGTCGCCGGCGTGCTGATCGACGAGGATGCCGATGCCGCCGTTGTTGCGGAGCCAGCGGACGGGGCCGTTGAAGCCGTCGTGGCGGTTGAAGAGACGGCAGCCGGTGCGCTGGCGGCAGCGGAGGACGTGGGCGTCGAGGAACGGGTTGGTGAGGGGTTGGTACATGGCTCCGCCGCTGGTGCCTGCGGAGACGATGACCTGGGAGAGGACCTCCCAGTTGCCCATGTGGAGGAGTGCGTAGATGAAGCCGCGGCCGGCCTTGTAGGCGAGTTCGACGTTTTCGACTCCTTCGATCGAGAGGTGGTTTTTGAGTTTTTCGATGGGGATCCACGGCATTTTGAGACTGCAGAGGAGGTTGCCCCCGAGGGTGGCGAAGTGCTTGCGGGTGAGGGTGTTGATCTGGGTGGAGGAGAGATCGTGGCCGAAGGCGATGGAGAGGTTGCGGCGAGCGAGTTTGCGGTAGGAAGGGAGGAGGAAAGAGGTGAGGGTGCCTGCGGCGGCTCCGAGGTGCCAGCAGAGGGTCATGGGGAGGAGACGGGCCGCGGATTCGACGGAGCGGTAGAGGAGGTAGGTGAGGTAAGCGGCTAATCGCTTCATGAGGGGAGGGAGAGGTGCGGCGGGCGGGGGGGCAGGAGTCAGTGAGGTTGCGTGGGGGGTGCGTCAAGGGAGCCTGAGGCTGAGGGGTTGAAATGCCGTCTCTCTTTCCGTTGCGCGGTCTGGAATTCCGCCGCACGGCATGGGTTCAAACCAACATGGCCAACCAGACACTTCCCCGCCGACCCCGGATTATCGGGCCACGCAAGACCTTTGCCATTGTCGCGAGCATGTACAACGAGACCTGTATGAACGGGCTTGTGGAGGCGACGAAGAGCGAATTGCTTGCGATCATGCCGACAGCGAGCGTGCCGCTTTACCGGGTGCCCGGGGCGTGGGAGATACCGGTCTGTGCGGAGTATGTGCTGCAGTATACGCATGCGGATGTGATCATTGCGCTTGGGGTGGTGATTCGTGGGGATACGGGGCATGCGGATGTGATCACGAGTTCGCTGAGTCATGAGTTGCAGGCGATGGCGACGCGGCATCTGACGCCGGTGATCAACATGGTGCTGCTGGTGAACAATGAGGCTGAGGCTGAGGAGCGGTGTCTTGGGACGAGGATCAACCGCGGGACTGAGGCGGCGCGAGCGGCGCTGAACATGGCGGAGTTGTTCCAGAAGCTGCACACAGCATATCCAACGCCGAAAGGCAAAGAGGAGGATGAGTAAGCGACGCGAGGGCCGGGAGACGGCGGTGCAGCTGTTGTTCAGCCGGGATTTCTGCGGGGACGGGAGTCTTCCGGATGTTGAGGGATTTTTTGCGCTGCATACGGCGGGCAAGGAAGTGCGGGAGCATGCGGAGGCGTTGTTTCGCGGGGTGGTGGCGGTGGTTGGGGAGATTGACGAGCGGATCGCGGGGGTGCTGGAGAATTTCAGCATGCAGCGGCTGGGCGTGGTGGACCGCAATATTCTGAGGGTGGCGGTGTATGAGATGTTTCATGCGACGGATGTGCCGCCGGTGGTGGCGATCAACGAGGCGATTGAGATTGCGAAGCGGCTGGGCGGGCCGGACAGCGGACGGTTTGTGAACGGCGTGCTGGACCGGTTGAAGGGGCAGGTGTCGCGGCCGTTGCGGGAGGCGGGAGGAGGGTCGCGGGAGCCGCGGTCGGCGGCACCGGATACGCCTTGAATAATGGGGCGGAGCGGCGTTAGATTGCCGAGTAGAGAGCTGCACCAAGAATTGCCATGCCACTGCCGGATGACCGCCAGAATCGCTCGGTCCCGATTACCGGGAAAGGGGCGCAGCGGTCTGGGCAGGTGCCGGTGGATCCGGTGGTGAGCGGTGAAGAGTTCACGATGCGTGATGGGGTAGGGGAGCGGCCGACGATTTCGGTGCCTGCGCGAGGTCGCCGGGAGCGAGTGCCGGTGGAGCCGCCGGTGGCGGAGAGTGGAGCGGAGGTGTCGAGGAAGCGGCCAGCGGGGTTTGGGAAGGGAGGGAAGCCGGTGCAGTTCACGAAGATTGTGGGGCGGCCGCAGACATCGTATGACGGGCATGCGGTGGCGCAGGACAACCGTGCGGATACGGCGATTGATCCTGATGCGCCGGTGCGTCAGGAGTATGGGAAGCAGGACCGGAGTGTGCAGCCGGTGTATCAGCCGAACAAGTTGAGCATGGTGCTGGACGGGGTGTTCAGCGTGCCTGGGTTGCGGTGGCTGGAGGTGCTGGACACGCGGTGGGTGAGGTATGGGGTGCTGTTGTTTTTTGCGGGGATCATTGGGTCGCTGGTGGTGTGGCGGATGGTGGATTCGATGCGGGAGCGGGCGTCGGTGACGCGGGTGGATGACGGGGGAGTTGGGGTGGTGCTGCCGATGGAGCGTCGGTTGGAGCGGGTGAGGGAGGCGGTGCAGGGATTTCTTGGGGCAGGGGCGGCTGGGGAGCGGTTGCGTTATGTGTTTGATGAGGAGCGGGCGCAGCCGCGGATGGCGCGGTTTTACGGCGAGCAGAAGGGAGTGGATCCGAAGGTGGAGACGTGGGAGGTGGGGGCACCGCGGGAGAATGGGGTGACGGCGTGGTTTCCGGTGACATTTGTGGAGGGCGGGGGAGGGCGGACGACGATTGCGGTGATGGAGAGCGAGGAGGGATGTTTGGTGGATTGGGAGAATTTTGTGAGTTTCGGGGATGTGCCGTGGGTGGAGTTTTTGAGAGCGCGGCGGGCGGAACCGGTGGCGATGCGGGTGTTTTTGCGGGTGGCGGGAGCGGAGGACGGGGTGGCTGGGGTGAGTGGGTTTCGGGCGTTCCGGGTGCGGCACCGTGGTGGGAATGAGGAGATGACGGCGTGGGTGTCGGAGGGGAGCCGGGTGTTGCCGGTGCTTGGTGAGGTGATTGCGGGGCGGCCGGGGTGGGTGTCGGCGAATGCGTATCTGAGTTTCAGCGACGGTGGGGGCGGGCCTGCGGGGATGCGGATTGACGATGTGGTTAGGAACCGGTGGCAGGATGCCGAGGTGATTTGTGAATTTCCGAAGCCATGAGAGGAGATGTGATGCGAGGGAAGTGTGTTGTGGTGATGGCGCTGATGACGCTGGGGTCGGGGCTGGTTGCTGGTGATGGTGGCGGGGCGGTGCGTGTGGCGGGGGAGCAGGCTGCGGTGGAGCCGGTGCGGTTGCCGGATCAGTCGGGGGATTTTTTTGCGGATCTGGCGGAGGGGGTGAGGCCGCAGTGGCGGCAGTATTTCCGGGAGCGGCCTGAGGGTGCGCCGAGGGACCGGGTGGCGGCGGCGTTGTCGATGGGGGCGCTGGTGGCGGATTTGTCGCTGGCGTGCGAGGCGCGGGATGCGCAGCAGTTTCGGAATCTGCTGGTGGATCTGACGGCACTGGAGACGATGCTGGGGATTGGGGAGGTGATGGGGAGCACGCGGCAGATTCTGACGTCGCTGGCGGACGGGGGTGAGTGGAAGGCGTTGCGCGGGGAGGTGGGGAGCCTGGTGCGGCAGCATCGGCGGCATCTGACGGCGCATCGGGATCAGCAGATGGCGGATCTGGAATCGATCGGGCAGTGGGTGCGGACGTGGCAGGTGGCGGCGCAGTTCTGCGGGAATCATGAGGGAGTGAAGGTGCTGCCGCTGGGGAAGCCTGAGTGGATTGATGTGCTGAAGGGTCGGGCGGCACCGCTGGCGGAGGCGGAGGTGCGGTCGTGTGTGGTGATCCGGCGGCAGCTGGTGGCATTGGATCGGTTGTGGGCGGCGGCGGCGGCGGACGGGGCGGCGCGGAAGGCGCGGATGGAGCAGACGCGGGAGGCGTTGAATGAACTGATGGCGCGGAGTATAGATCCGGCGGCCAAGCACTAGAGGAGCAGTGATTTTCTTACTAACTTATGGATACCGAAACTTCCGCGCAGAGTCCCGCTGTTAGACAGTTCTCGATTTTTCTCATCAACCGGGCGGGAGCGCTGCTGAGTGTGGTGCGGCTGCTGGAGGATGCGCACGTGATGGTGTTAGGGCTGAGCCTGCAGGATTCGGTGGATGTGACGGTGGCGCGGCTGGTGGTGAGTGATCCTGAGACGGTGGAGACCCTGTTCATGGAGCGGGGGATACCGTTCGGGTGCTGTGATGTGCTGGTGGTGCAGCTGAAGGATGGTGCGCCTGGGTTGAGCCAGTGTCTGACGGCTTTCCTGCAGGCGGAGACGAATATTCATTTTTCGTATCCGCTGCTGGTGCACCCGGGCGGGTTATCGGCGCTGGTGCTGCATCTGGAGGATCTGGAGTTTGGCGCGGCGGTGATGCAGAACCACGGGTTCCGGCTGCTGCGGCAGGGGGATCTGAGCCGGTGAGGTGTTAGAAGAGTGCGGTTGCGGGTGCGTGGGAGAGTCAGCGGAGCGTGACGAACTCGTCGTGGTTGAAGAGCGTGCTGACGAGCGTGGTGATGGCGGCGACGGCGGCTGGGTCGAGGTTGGCGGATGGAGGGCGGGCGCCGGATTTGAGGAGCTTGGCGGCGTCGGCCGGGTGGGCGCGGTAGTGGGCGAGCTGGTCGGCGAGGAGGGAGGCGAGGAGGGCTGATTCGCGGGTGTCCGGGAGACGGCCGAGACAGCGTGAGAAGGCGGCGGCGGTGAGGGGAGCGTGATTGTCGGGGCTGTGGGAGGCGAGGAGGTTTTCGGCGAGGACGCGGGCGGCTTCGAGGAATTGTTCGTCGTTGAGGAGGACGAGTGCCTGGAGGGGAGTGGCGGTGATCTGGCGGCGGGCGACGCAGACCTCGCGTTTGGCGGCGTCGAAGGTTTCCATGGCGGGTGGCGGGGCGGTGCGTTTCCAGTAGGTGTAGAGACTGCGGCGGTAGAGACCCTCACCGTTGTCGCGGTGGTAGGACCAGCCGCCGCCTTTTTCCTCCCAGATGCCTGGGGGTTGATAGGGTTTGACGCTGGGGCCGCCGGTTCTGGTGACGAGGAGGCCGGAGGCGGCGAGGGCGGAGTCGCGGATCATTTCTGCGGGGAGGCGGAAGCGCGGGCCGCGGGCGAGGGCGATGTTGTCAGGGTCTGTGAGGAAGCTGTCGCGGTCGCCGGAGCTTTCCTGGGCGAAGGTGCGGCTGAGGGCGATGGAGCGGAGGAGGCTTTTGACGTTCCAGCCGGAGGAGATGAAGTGGCTGGCGAGGGCGTCGAGGAGTTCCGGGTGGCTAGGGAGCGAGCCCTGATTGCCGAAGTCATCGACGGTGTGGACGAGACCGCGGCCGAACATCTGGGCCCAGAGCCGGTTGACGATGACGCGAGCGGTGAGCGGGTGGCGTGGGTCGGTGGTCCATTTGGCGAGACCGAGGCGATTGGCAGGGTAAGCGGGGTTGAAGGGGAGGATGGCGGCGGGGACGCCTGCGGAGACGGCATCGCCGGGGGCGTCGTAGGCACCGCGCTGGAGGAGACGGGCGGGTTTAGGCTGGGGCATTTCCTCCATGACCATGAGGGACGGGATGGAGTCCTGGAGGGCGTGGAGGGCGGCGCGGGCCTGCTGGAGGGCGGTGGCGGCGGCGCGGGATTCTGGGTCGAGGGCGCTGAGCCAGTAGGAGAAGAGCGTGTCGGGGTCGGAGGGCGCGGGGAGGCCGGCGAGCTGAGCGGCTTCTGGTGGTGTTAGGGCGCGTGAGAAGACGCGGAAGTCGTCGACGCTGCCGCCTTTGAAGCCACGGTCGCGGAAGCGCTGGCCGATGGTGATTTGTGAGGCTTCGCCGCCGTGGGCGTTGCGGGTGAGGTGGTCGCGGATGGTGTCGCAGGGTGCGGGGAGGCCGTTGATGAAGAGTTGGAGGCCCTTGGCTTTACCGGAGCCGTCGCTGGTCATGGTGACGTGGGTCCACTGGCCGACGGGGATGGGATCCTTGGAGCGGATGGAGACGGCGTTGCCTGGCCAGAAGTGGATGAGGGAGGCGGAGAGACGACCGTCTTCGATGAGGAGCTGGTAGCCGCGGCTAGCGGAGTCGGTCCATGCGCGGCTGCGGTGGAAGACGACGGCGCGGTCTTTGACGTCGGGGGTGCGGAGCCATAGGGAGACGGAGAATGGCTGTTCGCGGGTGAAGTTGCCACCGGCGTTGAGATTGACCCCGTTTTCGCCGTCGAGGGCGAGGGCTTTGCCGTGTGGGCCGTCGGTGAGTTGAGGGTTTTCGAAGGGCTGGGCGGGGTCGTCCGCCTTGACGTCGTTAGTGGTGAGGGATTCGAACTGGAAGCGTGCGAGTTCGTCAGGGGAGGGGAGTGGTGAGGGGAGGGAGCGGGCCCATGCTTCAAAGGCCGGGCGGCGGGAGGAACGGAGGGCGAGGAGGGCGGCTTCGGCGGCGGCGGCCTTGTCGGCTAGCGCGGCGAGCTGCTGGTCCTGATCTGGAGTCGTTAGGGGAAGCGCGGGGGTTGGGGTGTCATCGGTGAAGTGGGAGTAGAGCCCGCTTTCGTCGATGTTCTGGAAGAAGGAGGCGAGACTGTAGAAGTCGCGCATGGAGACCGGGTCGTATTTGTGGTCGTGGCAGCGGCTGCATTCGAGGGTGAGGCCGAGGAAGGCGGTGCCGTAGGTGGTGACGCGGTCGTTGACGTATTCGACGCGGAATTCCTCTTCGACGCTGCCGCCTTCGTTGGTCTGGCGGTGGAGACGGTTGAAGGCGGTGGCGATGCGCTGGTCGCGGGTGGGGTTATCGAGGAGATCGCCGGCGATCTGCCATGTGATGAACTGGTCGTAGGGGAGATTGTTATTGAAGGCGCGGATGACCCAGTCGCGCCATGGCCAGACATCGCGGTGGCGGTCGGATTGGTAGCCGAAGGTGTCGGCGTAGCGGGCGATGTCGCACCAGTCGGCGGCCATGCGTTCGCCGTAGGCTGGGGAGGCGAGGAGTTGGTCGATGGCGGTGGTGAAGGAGGCGGCGGAGGGATTGGCGGCGAGGGCGGCGCGGGATTCGTCGGAGGGAGGGAGGCCGGTGAGGGCGAGGGCGGCGCGGCGGAGGAGACGTTCTGGTGGGGCGGCGGGGCGGAGGGCGCGGCCGGATTTGAGGAGCTGGGCGGAGACGAAGGCGTCGATGAAGTTGCCGCCTTCCGGGGTGGGAGGAGGTGGGGAGGACTTGATGGGGAGGAAGGACCAGTGGTCCTGCCATGTGGCACCGTCGGCGATCCAGCGGCGGAGGATTTCGCGTTCGTCCGGGGAGAGAGAGAGGTGGGAGTCGGGGGGCGGCATGATTTCGTCCGGGTCGGAGGAATCGATGCGGGCGATGAGGGAGCTGTGTGCGGGGTCGCCGGGTTTGATGACTTGCCAGTCTGGACCGGCGTCAGGGGCGGCGCGGAAGGCGTCCGTGCGGGAATCGAGGCGGAGTTTGGCTTTGCGGTTTCGGTCGTCGGGGCCGTGGCAGAGGAAGCAGCGGTCGCTGAGGATGGGTTTGACGTGGAAATTGAAGTCGATGACGTCCGGGACGGCGGCGGAGGCGACGGCGTGGAGGGAGAGGAGGAGGCAAAGGGCCCGGGTCATGGAGCGATTACGGGGATGCGGCGGGTGCCTTTCAGAGGCATGCCTGTGGTGGACAGGAGGGGGAAATGCGGTGATGGAGAGGGGAGCACTGAACTGAGAGACTGCACGCATGGAATCACCTGATGAAACATTGACGAGCCGGCGGCGGCTGATGAGGCGCACGGCGTGGCTGGCGGCGGGGGTATTGGTGCCGGGGAGTGCGGAGGCGCGGGGTCGGGCGGTGTTTGATGATGCGGGGCTGGCGGTGGCGGTGAAGGCATTGGATGATGCGGTGGCGGCGAAGCTGGTGCCTGGGGCGGTGTGGTGGCTGGAGCGGAACGGGGTGTCGCGGAGCGGGGCGACGGGGAACCGGATGATTGATCCGGAGGTGGCGGTGATGAAGGTGGATACGGTATTTGATGCGGCGTCGCTGACGAAGGTGGTGGCGACTGCGCCGTCGGTGTTTCTGCTGATTCAGGATGGGAAGCTGACGCTGGACACGAAGGTATCGGCGGTGATTCCGGAGTTTACGGGCGGGGGGAAGGAACTGCTGACGGTGCGGCATCTGCTGACGCACACGAGCGGGACGCGGAGCGGGATTCCGCGGAGTGAGCCGCCGTGGGGAGGGTATGAGGAAGGGATC